>NZ_JACSMM010000001.1:0-539884 GCF_018618655.1 Exiguobacterium sp. s95
GTCAACGAAACGTGACGCTTTTTAGGTAACACTATGACGGAAAGCCAGTCATGCAGACGGTTTAGGGCGCAATCCGTCTCGAATCGCTTTGAAGACGAGGCGAGACAGGGAAGCGCGACCGGATTGTCTTTCGTTATCGCATGTTCACGCTTCATAAGAGTTTGTCTACACGCTGATCGCGTGAAAATGCGCATTTTCCCATAGGAGTCAACGCAAAAGCGAAGCTTTTTGGGATTACACCGAAAAAAAGACATTTTAGAGCGTGTTTCGTCTTGAATCGCTTCATACACGTTCGTCTGTTCAACAACAGTTCTTGATGCTTAAAGCTGTACTGTATCAAGAAGTCCTTTCAATTCGTGTGAGAACGATTACATCAAACAAATTGACTCATTTCATTGATTGTTCACAAACAGAAGCGGATAATGAACAGTGAATTCGGTTTATACAAGGGGAAAAGGAATTATGTCTACAAAAATGCGCACACTTCTTTCATTGATTGGGCAAGTAATCCTGATCACTTGTTTTGCGACAATCGGTGAACTGATCAGTAAAAGCTTTGACTTAGCGTTACCGGGGAATATCGTCGGACTTTTGTTGCTCTATTTAGCGCTCAAGGCAAAGGTCGTCCAAGTCAAACACGTTGAACGGGGCGGCCGGCTGTTGCTGCTCATCATGCCGTTGTTCTTCGTTCCGGCATTGTCGGGAATCATGGACTATGCGGTATTCTTACGCCAGAACGGCTTACAGATCGTATTGATCGTCATCATGAGTAGCTTGCTGACGCTCGTCGGTTCTGCCTACATCGTCGATCGGCTTGCTCATCGAAAAGATGGGGTGACGCCACGTGATTAAGGCACTATTTTGGTTGATTCTGACGATTGTTATCTTTTTGATTGGATTTGCCGGGTATCGGCGGTATCCACGAGTCTGGACGTTACCGATTTTGACCGTGACGGCAACAATGATTTTGATTTTATCATTGACGGGTGTATCCCACGCGACCTATATGACTGGCGGACAGTATTTGACGAAAATGCTCGGTCCTGCCATCACCGCCTTCGCGATTCCGCTTTATACGGTCCGTCACCACGTTCGGCGTTTCTTGCCGGAAATCGGGCTAGGGGTCGTCATCGGGACGAGCATCGCCTTGACGTCAGATATCCTGTTCGGACTGTTGTTACATCTCGGACGAACGACGAATCTGGCACTGCTCCCGAAATCCGTCACGTTGCCCGTCGCTTTGTCGATTTCAGAGCGTTCGGGTGGAACGGTGACCTTAACCGCGACGTTCGTTCTGATGACAGGGCTCGTCGGTTCACTTGTCGGTCCACGCTTGATGACGGGGTTAAAGATTCGTCACTTCGTCAGTCGGGGTGTCGGACTGGCTTCGATTGCGCATGTCATGGGTGCAACCAAATCGATGACGCTCGACCAACGGGAGGGTGCGGTCGGATTGCTGACGATGGTCTTGACGGCGATTTTTGCGAGTGTCCTGGCACCTTTCATCATTCAGTTTATTTATTAATATTTCTGTAAAGCTGTCCGACGGTTGAAACCGGCGGGACGGCTTTTTCGTATGTACATCATGCTAGGAAAAGGGGAGACGGGGAAATCATGATTATCTGGATTAACGGGACATTTGGAGTAGGAAAAACGACGGCGGCTAAGGGATTACAAAAAAGAATACCGGGATCTGATATCTTCGATCCGGAATCAGTCGGTCAGTTGTTGAGAGAACAATTACCGTCGACACGCACGTATAGCGATTTTCAAGATGAACCGTTGTGGCGGGAACTGACGCGGGTGATTCTCGAACGAAGCAATCAATCCGGCAATCGGACGGTCATTGTACCGATGACGGTGACGAACCCGACATATTTTGATGAGATCGTTGGTGAATTAAGACGCCGGGGGCACCTGGTCCATCATGTTTCGTTAATGGCCTCTAGCTCTACCGTGAAACGACGTTTACTTCGACGATTTGAACGACCGGATTCCTGGGGAGGGCAGCAAGCAGATGCCCGCATTCAAGCATTGACTGATCCGCTTTTCAATCAACACATCCAGACTGATCGACTGACGAAGCAAGGGGTAGTTGATGCGATTGCGCTAAGTTGTGACCTGCATGTAGCACCGCCATGTCGTAAACGTCTCTTTTGATGATTGATTCACCCGAATTCAGGGAATTAACAGGGAGGTACGAGATGGGTTAAAGACATCCCTGTATTTTTTGAAGATAAGTAGGGGGATTTTTTTATGAGAAACTGGATGACCGAAAAGATAGGAAGACAACTGATGGCGATTTTTTATGGGGTATTCGCGATTGGGGCATTGACGTCATTTGCGAGCTACCTATATATCGACGGCGCAGCAAGTCAGACGAAACGTCAAGTACTCGACCAATTAGAGAAAACACAATGGTTCTGGTTTTTGAACTTACTGATTTTCATTTTGTGTCTTGTGTTCATCGTCAGACCGATCATCAATCGGTTGACGGAACAGCTGCAAGAGCTGACGAAGAAAAGTCACCGTCTTGCAGAAGGGAAGTCGATTTCCTTAGAATATGACCGCCAATCGAATAACGAAGTCGGTCAATTAACTGACTCCTTTTACGAAATGGCCGATTCAATTTCGTCCCAACATACCGATCTATCACGACAAAATCAGGAGCTCGAACAAAAACAAGATGATTTGACCGGTAAGCAAAGAGAACTCGAACAGTCTTTGACGGCAACACGATCGAATGAATTGCACTTGAAAGATCGGAATGAATTGATTGAGACATTGGCTTCCAAAGAAAGTTTATTTGATTTTTCTTCCGTCATCAGTACGATTGTCCGTTTGACGAAAACGGAGTTCGGGGCATTACTGTTCATCAAGAATAATGAGATTACGTCGGTTGTACCAAAAGAGATGACCGATGAGCAGCAAGAGAGCTTAAAAACGGAATCGTTACTGTTGAAACGGGTCATGGTCTCAAAAGAAAGTGCACAATCGACGAAGCAAGTGACCGAAGATCGGTTGCTAGGTTACCCGTACTACATTCATGAAGCGGTCATTCCAATCATGGACCCGGCAAAAGATGAATTGATTGCTTGCCTTTATTTAGCACGATTTGATGAAGCGTTCACGGAACATGACATCACCGAACTGGCATCGTTCGCAAAACAGATTGCAATTTCACGGATGCGGATGACGTTATATGAACAGATGGACTATGAGCGGGCTGAAACGGCGCAACTGTTAAATTCTGTCCGAGAAGCGATATTATACGTCAAATATGAAGAACGAGTGATACTCGGTAACCGAGCATTGTTTGAAATCTTCCAGTCGCTTCAGATTGAGGAAGAAACAGATATGACGACGTTTCTTGAAGTGAATCCCGAGACGATGTTCGAACAGATGGATCAACGAGAGGCATTCGCAATGTATTTCGAGAAGGTCCTCGCTGGTCAGATTCCGACAGACATGTTTTCTTTATCGATTGACGACGGCACATACTTTATTCAAGTCTATGCTGAAGGAATCGTTCATGAGGGACAACCAATCGGGACAATCCTCGTCTTCCGGGATGTAACGCCTGAAACAGAAGTCGACCGAATGAAGTCCGAACTCGTTTCAACGGTCTCGCATGAACTACGGACACCCTTATCGTCCATTTATGGTTTTACCGAGCTGATGTTAAAACGGGATTTAGGTCCGGATCGGAGTAAACGGTATTTACAGACAATTCATGACGAATCAAAACGCCTGACTGATCTCGTCAGTGATTTCTTGAATGTACAACGAATGGAATCAGGCAAGCAGTCATACGAGAAAGAGGTATTTAATCTCCTCGATGTCGTCAAAGAGCAAATTCAGTTTCATCAGGCGACGACGGAACGGCACAACCTTCAACTCGATGCGGATCAAGGGCAGACATTCCTAGTAGAAGCCGATCGCAACAGCATGAAGCAACTCCTCGGTAATTTATTAAACAATGCCGTGAAGTACTCGCCGGACGGCGGTGATATCATCATTGGTTTACTCGAGCATGATGCAAACATCGAACTGAGTGTCCGTGATTTTGGTGTCGGGATTCCTGTCAGTTCGACGCCGCACCTGTTTAGTAAGTTTTATCGCGTCGACAACTCGGATAGTCGTAAAATTGGCGGAACGGGACTCGGATTGTCGATTTGTAAAGAAATCGTCCGCGAGCATGACGGAACGATTGAAGTCGAGTCCGTCTTAGGCGACGGGGCACTCTTTAAAGTCATGTTACCGAACGCAACTAAAAAGTAAGCAGGCTACCTGTCTCTTCAACAATTCATTTTGTTGGAGCGGCAGTTTTTTTGTAGGGGATGTTTAAGGTCATCGCGAATGACTAAACAGAAACGAGTAGCTGAAAGGGGATTAAACGATGCGAGAATGGTACGGTGCAGCAGCAGTTTGTGTCAATGAGGAAAATCAAGTATTGATGGTCAAAAGTTATGGTTCTGAGGCGTGGGCCGTCCCGTCCGGTGGAATCGAGCCGGGAGAGACGGCAGGCGAATGCTGTGTGCGGGAAGTCATGGAAGAGACCGGGTATCCCGTAAAGGTTAAACAGAACCTATTTATCTAAATTAGGCGATGAATCGCCACCCTCTCTTTCGGGTAAACTCTTTGTAAGGAGGTGAACATCATGCTGACACACAAGGCCTACAAATTCAGAATATACCCGACAAAAGAGCAGGAAATCCTGATTGCGAAGACAATCGGTTGTTCGCGCTTCGTCTTCAATCACTTCTTGGCGAAGTGGGATGAGACGTATAAAGCGACAGGGAAAGGACTGTCCTACGCGTCTTGCTCGAAAGAAATTCCGATGTTGAAGCAGGCGTTCGACTGGCTGAAGGAAGTCGATAGCACGTCTGTTCAGACGAGCGTCAAACATCTTGCTGATGCCTTTGACCGCTTCTTCAAGAAGCAGAACGAACGACCCCGCTTCAAGTCAAAGCGCAACCCTGTTCAATCGTATAAGACGAACATTCAGGGCAAGTCTCAACTTCCAGAAGTCTCGATCGTCGGCGCCAAAATCAAAATTCCAAAGCTGAAGTGGGTGCGTTTCGCCAACTCGAGGCAGGTCGTAGGACGCATCTTGAACGCGACCATCCGGCGGAACGCTTCAGGAAAATACTTTGTCTCCCTGCTCGTCGAGCAGGAGAGCAACGAAATGCCGAAGACGGACTCATCCGTCGGCGTCGATGTCGGATTGAAGCACTTCGCCATCCTGTCGGATGGCACGGTATACAAGAACGACCGTTACTTCCGTTCGCTTGAGAAAAAGCTGACACGTGAACAACGTAAACTCTCTCGTCGTCAACGGTTGGCCTTGGACAAGAAAGTAACACTTTCCGAGGCGAAGAACTATCAGAAGCAGAAGCGGAAGGTCGCCCGCATCCACGAGAAGATCGCAAACAAGCGATCCGATTTCCTGCACAAGGTATCGACCGAGATCGTCAAAAAACACGACGTCATCGGCATCGAGACCTTGCAAGTGAAAAACTTACAGAAGAACCGCAAATTGAGCAAGTCCATCTCTGATGTCAGTTGGTCGGAGTTCTTCCGCATGCTCGAATACAAGGCGGAATGGTACGGAAAGACCGTCGTGAAAGTCGGAAAGACCTTCGCCTCTAGTCAACTGTGCTCCCGTTGCGGACATCAACACAAAGACGTGAAACATCTTGGTTTGCGTGAATGGACATGCCCGAGTTGCGGGATCCACCACGACCGTGATGTGAACGCAGGACTGAACCTCAAACAAGAAGCTGAACGCCTCTTAGCTTCTTCAACCGTCGGGACGACGGGGTTAGCCTGATCAATTTTCGACCGTTAGGTCGGATAACTCAGGAATCCTCCACCTCTGAGCGAAGCCTAGGTGGAGGTAGTTCAAGAAACAGACCGTCATCCAAACGATTCAAGTTGAAACGACATATTTTGAAGTCATCCGAATCGGTGACAGTCAAGGAATCAACGACCCGGACGAAACGATTGAACAGGTGGCGTGGATGCCGCGTGCTGAACTCGAGACAATCGAACACATGTATTCGGAAGATGTTCTTTTTTTGACGGAGTGGCTCGACGGTCGTGAGAATCATCATAGCGCTCTGGAAGTTCGAAAAGCGTGCCTGGAGCTGAAGAATACTTAAATTCTACAACCATTTCGTGAAAAATGAGTCCGTTTCCTTGCAAAAAATCAAAAGTATGCAGGGATTGCTGATGAAGATTCTTCCTAGATATAGTAGTCGTACAGACAGAAAAAAAGCGACATTTAGGGAGTGATGGTAATGGAAGTGAACACCTTATACCAACAAGTGATTGAGGAACCGACGACTAATCATGTCCAAGAAAATGCCAACATCGATGGGAAAGTACCACTTGCGAAGTTGAACCGGATTGCGAGTGCGGCAGCGCGGGCGATGATGGAAGACTTGCTCGTGACGCCGATCGTCAAACAAGCGTTAGCGGACAACATCCTCTATATCCATGACGCTGACTACTATGTCACGGGAACGACGACCTGCGCGCAAATTCCATTAGGACGCTTGCTGACGAACGGGTTTCAGATGAGTCATGGGTCGATTCGTCCGGCGAAAGATATCCGCTCCGCTCTTGCCCTCGCTGCAATCATCATGCAGGCCAATCAAAACATGCAACATGGCGGGCAAGCCTTTCCGAATTTTGATACCGATTTAGCTCCCTTCGTCGAGAAGACGTACGCATGTCAAATGAAGAAAATTAATCAGATTGCTCCGAGCTGGTCGAAGGCACGTCGTGCGAGATATGCGCGCCAAGAAGCATACGAAATCACCTATCAAGCATGCGAAGCCTTTATTCATAATACGAATTCAATGCATTCACGCGGTGGCGGACAAGTCCCATTCATCTCGATTAATTACGGGACGGATACGTCGTTTTACGGTCGAATGCTAACAAAAGCCTTACTTGAAGCGACACTGGCAGGTCTCGGAAAAGGGGAAACGCCCATCTTTCCGATTCAGATTTTTAAAATCAAAGCAGGTGTGACGTTAAATCCGGGTGATCCGAATTACGATTTATTTCAGCTTGCGACAAAAGTCACGGGAAAACGGTTGTTTCCGAACTTTGCATTTTTAGATGCCCCGTTCAACGTCAGCAAGGCAACAGAAGAAGTTGCCTACATGGGTTGCCGGACGCGTGTTTTCGAAAATCGTCAAGGAGAAGCTTCCGTGACGGGGCGGGGAAATCTGTCGTTTACGAGTGTGAACCTCGTTCGTCTCGCCTTGACGAGTCAAACGGTCGATCATATGTTTGCGACATTGACTGATTATACGAAACTTGCTTGCGAACAGCTGCTCGAGCGTTATCAGTACCAAGCGAATCGACGGGCGGAAGAATTTCAGTTTCTTTATCAACACGTCTGGCGCGACGGGGAGACGCTTCAACCGACCGATCGCGTTGAGCCGGTCCTGCGTCACGGGACGCTTTCGGTCGGATTCATTGGTCTCGCGGAAGCGCTCGTCGTTTTGACGGGACATGATCACGGCGATTCAGCGATTGCCCATAACATCGGCCGGGCGTTGATTCAGACGATGCGTAACGTTGTCGATCAATTCGGGGATGAGACGGGATTGAATTTTTCACTGATTGCGACACCGGCGGAAGGATTGTCTGGAAAATTCACGGCGCATGATGTCGCAAAGTTTGGTTTGATTGCCGGTGTGACGGATAAAACCTACTATACGAACTCGTTCCATCTTCCAGTGACGGCAGCTGTAACGATGCGTCAAAAGATTCGCCTCGAAGCGCCGTTTCATGCCCTTTGTAACGGAGGACATATCACCTATGTCGAGACGGATGGAGCGCTCGCAGAAAATCCGCAAGCCGTCGAGGATATCGTCCGGATGATGGTGGCAGAAGGCATTGGCTATGGCTCAATCAATCATCCAATCGATCGTTGTTTGACCTGTCGGACGGAACAGACAATCGAGCAGACGTGTCCGGTCTGTGGCGGAGAAGACATTGAACGGATTCGGCGGATTACGGGATATCTCGTCGGGACGATGGCACGCTGGAATGAAGCCAAACGGGCGGAAGAACAGGACCGGGTCTACCATGGTACGACTGCTATCCATCGTCGCTGATTCGGTCGTCGATGGTCCCGGCTTACGGACGGTCATCTTTTTCGCCGGTTGTCCACATCGGTGCCGAGGCTGTCATAATCCATCGTCGTGGTCGCTTGCAGCAGGTGCAACCTACTCGACTCCTGACGTCATCAAGCGGGTCGAGGAAATCGGATCAAAACGGATTACGCTGTCGGGGGGTGAACCGTTCGCTCAAATCGAAGCACTTGAACAGCTCGTCCTGGTATTGCGACCGGACTATGAGATTTATTTGTTCACCGGGTATCGGATTGAAGACTTAGTTAAAGATGAACGCGCGTGTCGAATCTTACGGCAGGTGGATTGTTTGATTGACGGACCCTACATGGAGCAGCTCCATGATACGAGCCTTGCCATCCGTGGCAGTACGAACCAGCGGATTCTCTCCGCCAAACAGATTGAGGAGTATATCAAGAACAGATAGCGGACGGACTGCAGACAACAAAAAAACGCCGATGCTCCCATGTTTCATCCGGAGTCATCGGCGTTTTCATGTCTATTCTTTTCATTCATAACGGAAGGAAGCGAAAGCTACCGTTACGCATATTTTTTTTCGGCGACCGGTTTGACGACCGATAATGTTTCCGATGGACGCTTTTTAATGAAGAACGAAAGGATTAAGGCGAACAAGGCGAGCAATGTCGCGATGAAGAACGTATCGTTAATCCCTTCGACCATTGCTTGTGTCATGATCGTTTTCGGTGCTGTCGTCGGTGTTGCGTTCGCAGCAAGATCCGTTGCGTAACTCGCTGTTCGTGATGTCATGACGGAAATGAGTAAGCCGGAACCGATTGCTCCTGATACTTGCGATAACGTATTGTTGAGTGCCGTACCATGTGGTGTCAAATGTTGTGGAATATGATTGAGACCGTTCGTCATGACGGGCATCATCACCATTGAGATTCCGAGGAAACGTAATGTGTACATGATGACGAGGAACGAATACGCTGTATCTGCCGTCAAACGACTGAAGAAGAACGTTGTTAAGACTGTCAACGACAATCCGATGATGGCAAGCACCCGGGCACCGAACCGGTCAAACAAACGACCTGTGATCGGAGACATAAACGCCATGACGAGTGCACCGGGTAACATCAAGAGTCCAGAGTGGAACGGGGAAATCCCGCGAATCGTTTGGACATAAATCGGCATCAAGATCATCGCCGAGAACATCGACATGTTAAGGACCATCGAAATCCCTTGTGATAAAGCAAACATCGGATATTTAAAAATCCGGAATTCAAGCATCGGTTCGTCGAGACGTAATTGTCGTATAATGAATGAGACGAGACTGATGACGCCGACTGTTAAGGAGCCGATGACAGCGAATGATCCCCAACCGGCTGAACCGGCTGAACTGAACCCATACAACAACCCACCGAATCCAAAACTGGACAACACGAGTGACAGGCGATCGATGCGTAAACTGCTTGTGACGACTTCTTTTTTTAGTAAGAAGAAACCAAGAACAAGAACAAGTGCAGCAATCGGTGTCACGATGTGGAACAGCATCGGCCATTCGTAATGCTCAAGGACCCAACCGGACAGAGTCGGACCGATTGCCGGTGCAAATGTGATGACGAGTCCGAAAATCCCCATCGCTTGTCCGCGTTTCTCGATTGGGAAGCCGGTGATCAAGACGTTCATTAATAATGGCATCATGATAGCAGAACCAGATGCTTGTAACATCCGTGCACCGAGTAAGACGGGGAAGAGCTCCGTTTGACCCGCGACGATGGTTCCAATCGTAAATAAGCTCATCGCCGTTAGAAACAGCTGGCGGGTTGAGAACTTTTGGACGAGAAAGGCAGACGTCGGAATCATGATGCCGTTGACGAGCATATAGCCCGTTGTCAGCCACTGGGCCGTACTGGTTTGAATATCGAGCGAAACCATAATGGAAGGTAAGGCGATATTTAATAGCGTCGAGTTGAGGACGGCAACGAACGCGCCTGCCATGAGGACAGCTAAAATAAGATAAAGTCGAGATGATTGCTTGGTTGATTGCATTTCGTTATGCTCCTTTTATACTACGTGTCTAATTTGTTATACTTCAATTCTACAACTTAGCTATCTTACCGCCTGAAGCAAAACATTACAAATTATTTGCTTTATACACTAAAATAAAAAAGATTGAGGTAAAATCGAATGTACTCAAAAAGATCTTTTACTAGAAGAGGGATTAGAAAATGAACCCAAAAAAGAAACAACTCCTGGATGCTGCATATCGTCTGTTCGTCGAAAAGGGATACCAGTCCACATCGATTCAAGATATTCTCGAGCATAGTAATGTCTCGAAAGGGACGTTCTATAACTACTTTTCATCGAAAAACGAATTGTTCATCGACGTATTTAACGTCGTCTTTGAAAAAATGCGTAATGTTCGAAAAGACATTTTGGTCGGACGCGACGTGTCGGATTATGAGACATTCATCCAACAAGGTAACTGTTACCTTGAACTGATGCAAAAATATAAGCTCTATACCTTGTTTGAAGAAGCTGTCGCTTCGAACGAAAAAGAACTGAAGGCGTTCATGGAAAAGAACCGATTACTTGAAATCGAATGGACCTATCACCGGATGCGTGATTTGTTTGGCGAGGAAAAAGCACCATACTTGCTTGACTTCGCCGTCCTTTATACAGGGATGCTCCAATACGCGATGTATTTTTTCCGTCAATCGGAAAAAAATACACAACCGGAGCGGGTCGTCCGTTACGTCTTTAATCGGTTGACACATTTCGTCGACGACGTCAGTCGAACGGAAGAACAATTGATTCCACCACGTTTCCTCTCCGTTTGGCTCGATCGTCCGCAAGATGAGGTCGTCATCCGGAAAGAACTGTTCGTAAAAACAAATGAACACATGAAACGGTTGATTGGCTTGTCGGCGATTTCAGACGCTTCAAGGGAAGCACATAACGAAGTGCTTGATTTTGTCTATGAAGAACTGCTCGAACGAAAAAAACCAAAAATTCATCTCCTCCGTCGTGCCCTCGATACGCTCGACGAGGATCCAATCTTCTGTGGACAGGACATCATGGCGACGTATAAAGAAATGGTCGATGAAATCGTGATGATCCGGACAAAATCACAATGAGTCTTGTTTGCGTCCCAAAAAGGTACTATGATAGGAAATAGACAAAAAAAGAAATGAGGAATTATATGTTTTCACAATGGAGAAAGGAATGGCTGCTGCAACCTAAAACAGACATTCTATCTGGAATCGTCGTCGCCTTGGCACTCGTTCCGGAAGCAATCGCCTTTTCCTTGATTGCTGGCGTTAACCCGATGGTCGGGCTGTATGCTTCCGTCATTATTGCGATCATCATCTCAATCGCCGGTGGTCGACCGGGAATGATTTCAGCTGCGACAGGTGCGATGGCACTCGTCGTCGTCCAACTCGTCAAAGATCATGGCGTCGACTATTTACTCGCTGCCGGGATTCTCGCCGGGGTCATTCAAATCGTGCTCGGTTTTTTAGGCGTTGCGAAATTACTTCGCTTCATTCCGCGTTCCGTCATGGTTGGTTTCGTTAACGCGTTAGCGATTTTAATTTTTTCGGCACAACTGCCGCAGTTCGAAGGACAAAACTGGATCATGTACGCAATGGTCGCAGCGTCGCTCGCCATCATCTTAATTTTCCCGCGCTTTACAAAAGTACTGCCGGCACCACTCGTCGCGATCACGATTATGACGATTTTGACGGTCGTCTTTTCACTTGATACGCGCGTCATCGGTGATATGGGACAAATTTCTGCGTCACTACCGAGCTTTTTCTTACCGAACGTTCCGTTTTCACTCGAGACGTTACAAATCATTTTCCCGTATGCCTTATCACTCGCTTTCGTTGGTTTGATCGAGTCACTCTTGACGGCACGAATCGTTGATGAGATGACGGATACGACATCAAACAAGGCGACGGAATCACGTGGACAAGGAATCGCAAACATCGTTGCTGGATTCTTTGGCGGGATGCCGGGCTGTGCGATGATCGGTCAATCGGTCATCAATGTCACATCAGGTGGACGTGGTCGTCTATCGACCTTTACAGCAGGAGCATTCTTGATGCTGCTGATGGTCACGATGAATGACTTATTAATGACGATTCCGATGGGGGCACTCGTCGGTGTCATGTTCTTTGTATCGTATGCGACCTTTGATTGGGGTTCATTCAAAATGTTGAAGAATTCACCGAAAAGTGACTCTGCTGTCATGCTCGCGACAGTCATCGTGACGGTCTTGACGGATGATTTATCGATGGGGGTACTCGTCGGAATCTTGCTTGCAGCGATTCTCTTTGCGTCAAAAATTTCGCGCATCAACATGACACGTCGTGTTGAAAACGATCAAGTCACGTATCAAATCAATGGACCGATTTTCTTTGCCTCGACGACGACATTTACTGAACAGTTTGATATCGTAGCCGATGCACAAATGAAACAAGTCGTCATTGACTTTACGAACGCCCATTTATTTGATGATTCCGCGACGGAAGCAATTGAAACGGTTGTCTTGAAATATCAGGCAGCAGGGACGAAAGTAGAACTCGTTGCATTAAATGAAGAATCACAAGCATTAATCGATCGGTTAGCGCACCGGATTGCATAATGAAGGACCGTCAGGATGAAAATCTTGACGGTTTTTTTGTATACATGACCGGGTGAACGGTATACTAAGAAAAAAGGGGGAGTTTTCATGAAATGGTTTCGATTTGAACAAGAAGGACGGGAACGGATTGGTGTGGAGTCGGACGGACACCGGTATGACGTGACGACACAAGCCTATACGGATTCATTGCTCGAAGTCATCACACGGGGGTTTGAGATGGATGTTGATTTAGACATCGCACCATTGATTACAGAAGATGTCCGCTTGCTCGCGCCGTACGTTCCGATGCGTAACGTCATTTGTGTCGGTAAAAATTATGCCGACCATATTAAAGAAATGGATACGGCAGGGGCAGGGAAATTTGTATTGTTCACGAAGGCGCCGAGTGCAATCGTCGGGCCGTTCGATTCCATTGAACGCCATGCTGATTTAACGAATCAGCTGGACTATGAAGGCGAACTCGCCATCATCATCGGGACGATGGGGCGTGATTTGACACCTGAAAATGCACTGGACCACGTTTTTGGCTACAGCATCGTCAATGATGTGACGGCGCGTGACCTTCAAAAAGAACACGTCCAGTTTTTCCGCGGGAAGTCGCTTGATGGTTTTTGTCCATTCGGTCCCGTTATCGTCACGAAGGATACGTTTGATCCGACTGACGTCCTGGTCGAGACGCGTGTCAACGGGCAAGTGCGTCAATCCGGTTCGACGAAGTTGATGATTCGTGACATCGTGACGATTTTGACGGAAGTCTCGCGCGGGATGACACTCGAAGCAGGAGATATCATTGCGACAGGGACACCAGCTGGCGTCGGTCATGGGATGAAACCCCCAGTATACTTACAGACAGGGGATATCGTCGATGTTTCGATTGAAGGAATCGGTCACCTTCGCAATGAAGTCAAGGTATAAAGCACAAACCTAACTGAAGTTGAAAGGCTGATTTACCTGTCTTTATAAACCGTTCACTCGTTGAACGGTTTTTTTGTGTAAACCGTCATATTGTGACCGTTTTTGATGTATAATTAGTATGAAATCGACATTACTGTCGAATAAAGTCGTAAAATGAATGTTTTTTAGAGAAATAAATAAAAAAATGAACGTTTTTGGTTGATTTTTAAATGTAAACGCTTTATATTAAAGATGCGGAGGGAAACCAATGTTAACGAAAAAACGTCATCAGCTGATTCTTGAGCTACTCGCTCGAGAAGAAGTCGTCAAAATGCAGACGATTGTCGAACGGACGGGAGCTAGTGAATCGACCATCCGTCGCGATTTATCACAACTGGAAACTGCTGGTCACTTACGCCGTGTTCACGGGGGAGCGACGGCAAACCATCTGCAGATTGATGAGCCGAGTTATGTCGAGAAAACAGATCGTTTCGTCGATGAGAAAAATCAAATTGCCCGAGCGGCGGCTGATTTAATCGAAGACGGCATGTATGTCTATCTCGATGCTGGAACGACGACGCTTGCCATCGTTCCTTATCTCGAACAGAAGGCGATTACGGTCGTGACGAACAGTCTTCCTCTTGCGAATACGTTACTCTACCACCGTATCCCGACGTTCGTCGTCGGAGGGCAACTCAAGCATTCGACGCAAGCACTGGTCGGCTACAATGCACGTGAAGGAATGTTGATTTACCACTTTGATGTCGCATTTCTTGGGATGAACGGCGTTCATCCGACGCAAGGGTTTACGACACCAGATCCGGAAGAGGCACTCGTAAAGAAGACAGCGATTGAGTTAGCGAAAAAATCGTATGTGTTGGTCGACGAAACCAAGTTGGATGAAATCAGTTTTAGTCGCGTTGCACCACTTCGTGCGGCGACGATTATCACGATGGCATCGAACGAACAAACAGCGAAATACAGTCAATATACAGAGGTGGTGAACGCGAAATGATTTATACACTGACACTCAACCCATCAATCGATTATTACGTATCGTTACCGGTATTTGAGGCAGGACAAGTCAATCGTGTCGAACAAGCAGAAAAAGTAGCAGGTGGAAAAGGAATCAACGTTTCACTCGTCTTAAAAAATTATGACGTCGAGACAGAAGCACTCGGTTTTTTAGGCGGAAGTACGGGACAATTCATTCGAAGTGAACTTGAAAAACAAGGCGTACTGACAGCTTTCACACCAATTGCTGACGAAACCCGGATTAACGTTAAAATTCGTGCCGATCAAGAATCGGAACTAAATGCAGCAGGTCCAGTTATTCAGGATGCAGAACTAGAGACGCTGCTCGCAACATTCGAAACAATGCAGTCAGGTGACATCGTCGTCTTCGCCGGAAGTATCCCAAGCAGTCTTCCACATGATTTATACAAAAAAATTGCACTCTTATTAAATGAACGCGGTGTTAAATTTGCCGTCGATACAACTAAAGAAGCAATGCTCGAAGTGCTGCCGCTCGGTCCATTCATGATTAAACCGAATCATCACGAACTCGGGGAAATCTTTGATGTCGATATCACATCAAAAGAAATGGCCGTCCCGTACGCCCAACAGCTTGTCGAACGAGGAGCGGAAAACGTCATTATTTCCTTTGCAGGTGACGGGGCAATGCTCGTCAACAAGCAAGGGGCTTACACGGCGAATACGCCAAAAGGAAAACTCGTCAACTCGGTCGGAGCAGGGGATTCACTCGTCGCAGGGTTCGTTGCCAGTCATGCACTCGGACGTCCGCCGGAAGAAGCATTCCGGTACGCCGTGACGACAGGAAGTGCTTCCGCGTATTCGTTCGGATTATGTACAAAAGCAGACATCGAACGGTTATTGACCGATGTCGAAGTCGTTGAACTCATTCAATCATAATAAAGGAGTGTGACTACTCATGAAAATTACAGATCTGTTAACACGCGATACGATTAAACTGGA
Source organism: Exiguobacterium sp. s95 (assembly GCF_018618655.1). NCBI lineage: Bacteria > Bacillati > Bacillota > Bacilli > Caryophanales > Exiguobacterium > Exiguobacterium sp. s95. The sequence continues at coordinate 15,655 of NZ_JACSMM010000001.1, forward strand.
TTTACGTTCTGATACAAAAGCAAGCGTCATCGATGAGCTTGTTGAAGTACTTGATCGTGCTGGTAAACTAAACGACCGGGATGCTTACCGTGAGGCGATTTTAGCACGTGAAGCACAAAGTACGACAGGGCTTGGTGAAGGGATTGCGATTCCTCACGCAAAAACGGCTGCCGTTAAATCACCGGCAATCGCGTTCGGTCGTTCGACAGGACTTGATTATGAAGCACTGGACGGACAACCAAGTCGCTTGTTCTTCATGATTGCAGCTGGAGAAAATGCGGACAATGCCCACCTTGAAACACTCTCGAAACTATCAGTCTACTTGATGGACAACAACTTCCGTGACACGATTCTCTCGGCTCGTTCGGAAGATGAAGTCATCGCGGCCATTGAAGCGAAGGAACGGGAAGAAGAAGGTCCTGTTGATGTGACACCGGAAACGGTCGATCAAAACGCACCTTACATCCTCGCTGTAACCGCTTGTCCGACAGGAATCGCCCACACGTATATGGCAGCAGATGCTCTCCGTCAAAAAGCGGAAGAGATGGGTGTCCGGATTAAAGTAGAAACGAACGGTTCGACAGGTGTTAAAAACGGTCTGACGGATGCTGACATCCAAGAAGCGACAGCAATCATCGTCGCTGCAGATAAAGCAGTCGAAATGGACCGCTTCAATGGCAAGCACGTCGTTGAAGTACCAGTCGCACAAGGAATCCGTAAACCAAAGGAACTGATTGATCGCGCCGTCAAACAGGACGCTCCTGTCTATAAAGGCAGCGGGTCAGGAAACAGCGGTACACCAGCACGTGGTGGATTCTACAAACACTTAATGAGTGGGGTTTCAGCGATGTTACCGCTCGTCGTCGCAGGTGGACTCTTAATCGCAATCAGCTTCTTCTGGGGAATCAACTCGTCAAACCCGGATGACCCGACGTATAACCAATTTGCAGGTCAATTGATGTCGATTGGTCAAGCCGCATTCGGTCTTTTAATTCCTGTCCTTGCTGGATTCATCGCGATGTCAATCGCTGATAAACCAGGTCTCGCACCAGGTTTGATTGCCGGTTTCCTCGCAAGCCAAGGGAATGCAGGTTTCCTCGGTGGTCTGATTGCCGGTTTCCTTGCAGGTTACGTAGTTCTAGTTCTTGTTAAAGCTTTGAAAGGTCTTCCGAAAGCTCTTGAAGGAATTAAACCAGTCCTGCTTTATCCATTGTTCGGTTCATTCATTACCGGTATGATCATGTTGCTCGTCATCAACGAACCGGTTGCAGCCTTCATGACATGGTTGACAGATTCACTTAACGGACTTAGTGGCGGTAACGCAATCCTCCTCGGTATGCTCGTCGCAGCGATGATGGCAATCGATATGGGTGGTCCAATCAACAAAACAGCATACGTCTTCGGTACGGCAGCACTTACAGCAGGGAACACGGAAGTCATGGCTGCGGTCATGGCAGGCGGTATGGTGCCACCACTTCTCGTCGCATTCTCATCAACATTGTTTGCACGTAAGAAATTTACACCGCAGGAACGTGAAGCGGGTATCGCAGCTTACGCAATGGGTGCATCATTCGTTACGGAAGGTGCGATTCCATTCGCGGCAGCAGATCCACTTCGTGTCATCCCGTCAAGTGTCATCGGTTCAGCAATCGCTGGTGCACTTACAATCGTCTTCGGCGTCTTACTTCCGGCACCACACGGCGGCGTATTCGTCTTCCCGTTACTCGACGGCCCTTCAGGCACATTGATGGCAGCACTCAGCTACGCAGGTGCTATCTTAATCGGTGCACTTGTCGGAGCGGCAATTCTCTCACTTTGGAAGAAACCGCTCGTCGATCAAGAACTCGCGAAAAAAGAAATGACATCTGGAACAGTTACAAAAGCATCGTAATCAAAATGAAATCACCCTCAGTACGCTGGGGGTGCTTTTTTTATTGCGTTTTCATGATATTAAAGGAAGAATAGAGGGCATACTTACATTATGAAGGAGGGATCAACTATGGGGGGTCAATCCTTACAAATTGGACCACGTACCATCAAAACAGGACTAGCCGTTATTTTGGCATTAGTTATTAGCAATCTCTTTAACTTAAGCCCGATTTTACCAGGAATTTCGGCAGCAACGACATTGTTGCCTTCTGTTTATCAAACATGGAAACAATTTTTAGAAGAGGCAGAGGCGAACTTGATTGGTGCCTTTTTAACGTTACTCGCCTTATGGATTCTCGGAGCGAATCCTGCGAACCCACTTGCAATCGGCATCGTCATCATGGCAGCCATTTCCATCCTGCTGGCGTTCGGATTCGGTCGGACGATTCCTCACGTCGTCTTGATGATCATCGTCATCTTGGAGAGTGTCGAAGGGGCGACAGAGCCGTTATGGCAAATCGTTTTGATACGGTATTTACTCGTGATGCTCGGGATTGCATGTGCACTCGGTGTCAATGCATTGATTTTCCCGCCACGGTACGGGAATGTTTATTATCAAAAAGCCTCAAAACTATTTGAGAAGCTGCTCGTCGTCACGCGGGCGATCGCTTTTGAAGGGAAGGTCGCTCCGTATCGCCCGGCAATCGATAAAATGAGTAAATCCCTACGCGAGACACAACAATTATTTAACTTGCACCGGGAGGAAGTACGAGGGACACGCCAAAAACATGTCCCGTTGCTGCGTAACATCATCATCTTACAACACATGCAGTCGTGCTTGGAACGGAGTGTCGCGACGGCGGAACGTTTCCGTGAGCGGGAACAGGCCCTGTCGAACATCGCCGATGACTTACGCAGTGAATTGTTCTACCACGTCATGCATATCGCCCAGCGGCAGGAGAAAGTCCTGTTGACGTATGATTTATTGTTGACGGAAGAACCGCTCGCGATGGAAGACTTAGTGAAAGAAAATATTGCCTTCGTTAAACATTCTTTTCTCGATCGTGATGAGCTCGAAGAAGAAGAAATCATGGAAATTTTACCGATTGTCGTCGCGATGAATGAATGGATTCAAGAACTTGAAGCTTTTGAAAAACGCCTTCATGGCGCGTTAAAACGGCATGCGACGTCATTATCGATTGAACAGAAATCGGTCCGGGACAAAACATTTAATCGGTTTAAACGTAAAAAAGCCATTGACGAAAGCCAAAAGTAAGCGTATAGTCCTTCTTAACAGCACTTTAGTTGCTAAAAGCGTAACAGCATAACAGAACGAAAGACGTAGACGAGGACGAAACCGAAGTAGAAACAATCTCCCTGTTTCAGAGAGCACGTGGCGCTGCGAACGTGTACACAGATTGAATCGAATTACAGTTTCTGAGTCTCTTGCGAAGCAAGCGGAGAAAACCGTTATCCCGTAATGAAGTGATTCGTGCGAAGCATGGATTATCAGGGTGGTACCGCGGCTTTCGTCGTCCCTGTCGGACTTGATGTCCGACAGGGACTTTTTGTTGTTTAATTTAATCCAAGGGGGAACTTCATATGTCTACACCAATCATTCCAAGTCACTTACAACCACACGTCGCACCACAGCATTACGAAGATTACACACCAACGGATCATGCGGTCTGGCGCTACGTCATGCGCTTGAATTTAAATACATTGCAACATACGGCACACCCGGCGTACCTCGAAGGGCTTGCTGCTTCAGGAATCAGCCCGGAACGTATTCCTGATGTCCGCGAAATGACGGCGAACCTCAGTCGCGGTGGTTGGGGAACGGTCGCCGTCGACGGTTTGATTCCGGGTGTCGCCTTCTTCGACTTCCAAGGACACGGTCTCCTGCCGATCGCAACCGACATTCGGAAGGTCGATAACATTCTTTACACGCCGGCACCGGACATTCTGCATGAAGCGGCAGGACACGCACCAATTTTGATGAATCCGACGTACGCTGAATTTGTCCGCCGGTTCGGTGAAATCGGAGCACATGCCTTCAATCATAAAGCAGAACATGATGTCTTTAAGGCGCTGAAAAAATTAACGATTGTCAAAGAAAGTCCATTTTCAACACCGGAAGACATCGAGCAAGCTGAAATCGCACTCGCGGAAACACGGACCCATGTCACAGGGATTTCGGAAGCCAATGAAATTTCACGCCTCTTTTGGTGGACGGTCGAGTTTGGTTTAATCGGTGATCTTAACGACCCGCAAATTTACGGGGCAGGTCTTCTGTCCTCAGTCGGGGAAAGCCGCCACTGCTTGACGGATGCCGTCAAGAAACATCCGTTTTCACTCGAAAAGGCACTCGCAACAAAACATGACGTCACGAGCATGCAAAAAGAATTGTTCGTCTGTGAGTCCTTTGAACAACTGCGTGACGCGTTAGAAGAGTTTGCACAGACGATGTCTTACGTCCGTGGTGGACGCCACGGTCTCATCAAGGCGGTCGAGTCCGGTAACCTGTCGACGCTCGTCTTTGCATCCGGTCTTTCGCTCGTCGGTGTTCCGGCAGCACAAGAAACATTCGAAACACTTGATCTCGTTCGATTTACTGGGCCGACGGCACTCGCTGCGAATGGCGAAGTGTTAGACGGCCAATCCCAGACGGAGCACCCGAACGGATTTACACTCTTGCATGGAGAAGAATTGAACGCGGTTCTCGAGCAAGTCGAAGTCGGCGAGCAACTCGAGTGGATGGAAGGGACGTTACAATTGACGGGGCATATCGCAGCAATCGAGCAAGTGAATGGAAAACGTGCCATCGCTGTCCTGAAAGACGTTCGACTAACGAAAGACGGTGTGACGGAGCAATTCGATCAACTGGATCTCGTGATCGGTGCGATTACGTCAACCTTCCCGGGAACAGAAGTCGAAGCCTTGAAACCGATTCCGGAAACCGTTGAATTTGAACGGATCGAACGTCCATTGACGGCAGCTGATCCGATTTTCGAAGCCGTCCGGTCCATTCGTGAAGGTCAGGCGAGTCAGTCGCGCCTGTCACAGCTGATTGATCAGACACTTGTCCAGTTACCGGATGCCTGGTTACTCCGGCTTGAACTGCTTGAACTGGCAGATGAAGTCGACCAACCGCGTCTCCTTGACGATCTCGAGCGCCTGAAGCAGACGTCACCGGAACGCGACGAGTTGATCACGCGTGGCATCAAGATGCTTGATCTCGTTCATGCATGAAGCGGACGTTCGAGAAATCTGTCCAAACCTGTTAAAATGAATACGGTTCATGGATGAAACGTAAACATAGGGGAGTGGACAGTGTGAAACAACCAAATTATTTTCAAGACGTGAAACAGTTCCATCAAACATTTAATCACCCGGGAGCGGAACGACCAACCCCGCTCGAACTTGAGCGTGGCATCAAACGGGCAACTTGGACGACAGAAGAAGCAGCAGTCGAGTTTCTGCATCAATCGTCTCGGGATGAAGCGGAATTTTTAGCAGCAATCGATTCCCTCAAAGCAGGGATTGACCGGGCTGTTGAAAAATCATTAAAAGAAACCTATCCGACGACTTCCGTCGAACGCCTCGTAGGTCAAGGTGATGCATTGACGGACGCACTTTACTTCATCATGGGTAGCTTTGTCGAAGCAGGGCTCGAACCGGGACCTCTCTTTGAAATCGTTCAACGCGCGAACATGGCGAAACTCGGGCCAGACGGTCAACCGATCTTCCGAGAATCCGATCAAAAAGTCATGAAACCGGACGGTTGGTTGCCACCGGAACCGCAACTCGAGGCCGAAGTGTTACGGCAGATGGATGAAAAAGCATAAGGATGGACTACGATCGAACAAAAAGAACCACTTCCGCTTAGTTAGGGAAGTGGTTCTAGTGTATAGACGAAGTGATAGCGGGAGATAAACGCGTCTTTTTTCGTTGCTTTCCTCGGGCGAGGCGCAAGCCGTTGCTCCTTGCTCCTAGCGGACAACGAGCAGGGTCTTGCATGCCTCTGACAGCGCAAGGACCTTGCACTTTTTCCCGTAGGAGTCAACGAAACGTGACGCTTTTTAGCGGGATCGTGAGAATGCAGACAGTGTAGCGCGCGTTCCGTCTTGAATCGTTTTAAACTTCATAAGTGTAACTTCAGACTGAAACCACTTCCGCTTAGTCAGGGAAGTGGTTCTTTTTTTGAAAGTGAGTAAATATCCGTCCTCTACAATCAGCTTACATTTGATAATCCGGCAGCACGAGCTTGCCGTCCGATTGAAAGACGATTCCTTCCGCTTCGAGGGCCAATTGCTGTTCAATCCCTTGCGAAATTTCACCTTTGGCGTTGACGACGCGATGCCATGGTAAACGTTCCGCCTGACTCATACTATGCAGAATCCGGACGACTTGGCGAGCGGCCCGTGGGTTTCCAGCGAGGCGGGCGATTTGACCGTATGTTGCGACACGTCCTGCAGGAATCGCACGGATGATCGTCACGACGTCCTGCGTGAAGGGGGTCATCGTTCTTCGTTTGTCGAGACGATGTATTGCTGGACTTGATCGTCCTCATCGAAGCCGATCGTGACGTCGGTGATGTCTTGTTGGATCCGGAGTTGCAGTTCGAGTCGGTCTTTAATATCGTCCGCTTGCGCTACGGTCATCGCCGGATCGATTTCAATCTCGACTTCGACGTGGAAGTGGTCACCTTCTTTGATGACTTCAAGTTTACTGATATCACGGACGTCCGGATCTTGCATGATTAAACCACCGAGCCGTGCCGCCATCGTTTCATCGGCTTCACCGAGCGCTCCGGCAGCGTTTTGCAAGAAGACGTTACCGACGACATAAAACATCATCAGACCGATGAGGACAGAGGCGATTCCTTCCGCTTGATGATAAGGTGTCACATGTGAGATGACGACGGCGATCATCGCGACGATGCCACCAGCCGTCGCGACTAAATCTTCTAAGAAGACGAGTCGTGTCGCAGGCTTCGCTTGTTTTAATGATCGAAAACTTTCGAGAATGAGACGTGGTCCTTTTGCTGTCAGTTTTGCATCGTGGGCAATTTCTTTCATCGCCTTAAAGAAGACAGCACTTTCAAGGACGACACCGGCAAATAAGACAGATAGGGTGATCCAGAATCCCGTTGACTCCGTTGGGTCGATAATATGTCCAATCCCTTCATGAATCGTTTCGTAAGCCATGATGCCGACGAATAAAATTGCGCCGAGCAGAACGAGGTTGACGAGTCGACCAAAGCCATTCGGAAAGCGTTTTGTCGGTGCTTTTTTACTGAGCGCTGAACCGATGAAGACAAAGAACTGGTTCGCGGCGTCGCCAAGTGAGTGCATCATTTCGGCGAACATCGCAACGTTTCCGGTTAAGGTGTAGGCAATGGTCTTGATGATGGCAATGATGGAGTTGACGATTCCGGCTGTTAATGCCGAACGATTTCCTCGTCGTAATAACGTAATGAATTCTCCCATGAGTGTGCTCCTTTTGTTAACAAACTATAGTAATAGTAGTAGTCTACACTAAATCGATAGGAGAGACTAGAAAAAAACCGCTCCGCACAAGGCGGAACGGCTGGATATCAAGCTATTACGTCAAATCAACGGTTTTGTTGATTTCGTTCGAGTCGTCATTTCCTGTGACTTTCTTCAGGACTTGTTTGACAGACTTAGTCGTGTTTCCCGTTTCCCAGTACTCGGCAGCTTCCGTATCAATCTTGATTAAGACGACTTTCGGATCTTCGTAGCTTGTCCCGAGATACGCTTCGTAACGGGGGCTCCATAGTTCTTTTTTGCGGGCGACATCTTCGACGATTTCTGCTTTCCCGCGAATCGAGACGTATGATTTGTCGACATAGGCGACGTTGACGCTCGGATTTTTTAAGATTTCATTGTATTTCCCGGTTTCTTTAGAAGTGAGGAACCAGAGATCGCCATCGAACTCGATATCCTGTGTTTGCATCGGACGCGAGACAAGACCTTCATCTGACACTGTCGTCAGCATCGCCGTTTCGATTTTATCGACTAATTTTTTGACCGTTTCGACTGCTTCTTGATTCGTTGACATGTACAACACCCCATCTGTTCATTTTTTTTGCTCACTTTAAGAATGTTCCCTGAATTTAAAATTGAAAACGTCATCAATGAATCAAGAAGCAGTTTTATTGCATTCCGTCGTTTCCGAGGCGTACAGTCTAAGTATGAATTTCACTTCAAAGGAGCGTTTTACACGATGAAATTAAGTATATTGGATCAATCTCCTGTCTCAAAAGGGCAAACCCCATCCGAAGCATTACAAGAAACAGTCGATCTTGCGAAAACAGCAGATGAACTTGGCTACACACGCCTGTGGGTTTCGGAACACCACTTCGCGAAGACACTGGCCGGGTCGAGTCCGGAAGTCTTGATTGCCTACATGGCAGCGGTGACGAAACAAATCCGTCTTGGTTCAGGCGGCGTCATGTTACCTCATTATAGTCCTTACAAAGTTGCGGAAAACTTCCGTGTCCTCGAAGGGCTTGCACCGAACCGGATTGACCTTGGGCTTGGCCGGGCACCGGGCGGCATGCCGCTAGCGACACGTGCCTTACAAGAAGGTTCGTCGCCACGCTTCGGCGGCGCGGACTATGGCGCACAGCTTGACGATCTCGTTGATTACCTAAAAGACGGCGCACCGGCCGATCACCGTTTCGCAGGACTCGTCGCAACACCGGAAGTCGACACGACACCGGAAGCGTGGTTGCTCGGATCAAGTGGCGGTAGTGCGTTAAATGCAGCACAACGCGGATTCGGTTTTGCATTCGCCCACTTCATCAACGGACAGGGCGGACAAGACGTGATGGATTATTACCGTCATAACTTCATGGCGACATCATTCAACGCGACACCGCAGACACTCGTCTCGATTTTTGTGACGTGTGCCGAAACGACGGAAGAAGCAGAACGGTTGGCATCCAGTCTTGATCTGTCATTGCTCTTACTCGAAAAAGGGGTTTCATCAACAGGCACACCGACACCGGAAGAAGCAGCGGCATACCAGTATTCGTTCCAGGATCAATTCCGGATTGCCGAAAACCGGAAACGGATGATCGTCGGAAATCCGGAAGACGTCGCCCGTCAATTGCAAGACCTCGCCGATTCATATGGAACGGACGAAGTCATGATTGCTTCGATGATTGCCGATAAAGAAGCGAAACAACAATCACTCCGTCTCATTATGGACGCGGTCAAAGCAACGGTTTAAATCAATCCGGACGTTCATCTCAGCTTGCTGAGGTGGACGTTTTTTCAGTTTCGGGAATCTGATCTTTTGCAAGACGTTCTGCCCGGACGTCATGCCGTAAGTGGAAAAATCCGATTCCGACCGTCACGAGTAAGCCGGATGAACTGATTGCGAGGATCAGATTGAGCGAGACGTAATCACTTAACAGGCCGAATAACAGCATCCCGATTGGTGTAATGCCCATTGCGAGTGATTCGAGGACACCGATGACACGCCCTAAGTAAGCCGGATCGGTTTGCCGTTGGACGAGCAGTTGAATCGGAATGTTTGACCGGAGAATAATGAACCCTACCGTGAAGGAGAAGATGAGAAAATAAGCAAATGTCCAGTTCGGCGGAACGATACCGAGTAACGGTAATAAAGGGGAAAGGAATAGAAACCCGACCAAAGCAACCGACTGGAACAACGTCATCAATGGACGCTTAATCGTAAAGCGGGGGAGCGCAAGCAACAGCGAACTAAGCAAAAGACCCACACCTAAAGCGGCTTCAATCGTTCCGAACTGAAATGATGTAACGTTGAGACGATCGAGCAAAATGATGGGATAGATGACTTCTAAGGCGATGAAAAAGAAATTCAACACAAGTGCCATCAAGATGAGTGTCGTCAGGACCCGTTGTTTGAATAAATAACGGTAGCCGGATTGAAAGTCTGCCCACATCGAAGGCGGGCTTTCTTCATGAACAGCGGGGATGACGCGGAACGTCAGGCGCATGTTCCACAGCGCAGCGAGAGAAAACAAGCTGAGCGGTAAGAGGGTGAAAAGGTGGATTGGTGCAAAGGCTAACAGGAAACCGGCCAGCATCGGAGCAACAATCGACGAAAGGGAACTGATACTTGAAATCAGGGAATTACCACGCTGTAATTCCGTATCGTCAAGCAAGCGGGGCAGGGAACTCATCAAGGTAACGGAGAGGAATGTCGAAAGAGCCGTTAAAAGGGCACTGACGATCATGTAATGAATCGTATGGACCGGGAAAAAGGTAGCGAAACCTGCAAATATGGCGAGTATGACGGCACTCATCGCCTCGGTCGTGACGATGATTTTTTTTCGGTTCCAGCGGTCGGACAGCACTCCGGCAATGGGCGACAACAGAATCCGTGGCAGTGTCCCGGCGAGTAAGACGAGCGCGAATTGCAGCCCGGATGACGTTTCCCGTAATACGGTCAAACCCGCGACGAACGTAAAGAGACTCGCTGCGAACAACGAACAAAACTTACCGAACAGGAGCCGTTGTAAATTTTTCGACATCATGATTCCTCCTTTTTGTTCAATTAAATTGAACTTTCCTTTATACTAGAGGAACAGGAGATATTTGTAAATATAAAAGTTAAATTTAATTTAACTTAATCAGTAGAATGAGGTGCCGGCCATGCTTGGACAACGAATTAAAAGTTTACGGAAAGCGAAAAAAATGACGCAGTCGGATGTCGCAGACGGCATCATGACGAAATCGATGCTCAGTATGATTGAGAACGATAAGGCGACGCCGTCCTTACCGGCGTTACAAGCAATTGCGCGTCGTCTGCATGTCTCGATCGATGAGTTGTTGATTGATCCCCGGGCGATCGAAATGAAGCAGCTGATTGAAAAAATCAATGCACGAACAAACGACTATTATGCGGAAGAACAGATCGCCGACATGCTTGCACCCTATTTAGAACCGGCGATTGATTCTTACTGGCAAGGTCGAATCTATGAGATGTATGGAAACGCATTACGTTTTTCGAACACGGAACAGGGCTTACATTATTTCGATTTAGCGGAGGAAATTTACAAGCGGCTTGAATTACGGGATGAACAGATGAATGTACAAATCTCGAAAGTCTATTTCTTATTTTTCCTGCGCCGTTATGAAGAGGCGTACCGAAAGGTGGATGCGATGATGATTCATCAGGACGTCCCACTTGCACCTGAAACGTTTCTTGACTGCCAAATGTTACAGGCTCTCCGCGTCAGTGTGAACGAAGACAACTGGAGCCAGTCGATTGACTTTTTACGGGAAGGCATCCGTTATATGCGGGAAAAAGGCGTCTACAGTGACGTCAGTAACTATCACCGGTTGCTGGCGTTATTCTTAAGTCTAGACGGAGACTTTGAGGCAGCCGACCACGAACTGGAATTACTGGAACATTTCTTTTTGTTCACGGAAGCAACAGCATTCGAGCGGATTCTTGTCGAGTTGACGAAAGGGTCGATTGCGGTCCACCGAGAGGATTATGAAGGCGTCCGGTATGCGCGGGAACGACTTGTTGAAGTCAATATTGAAGCGTGCATTCATTACATCGGATACTTCGAAGTCAATCTGTGTTTGTGGAAGGACTCAAAAGAGACACTCCCGTTTGACCTCCAGAGCGGTGTCGCTAACATTTGGCGCGGTGCACATTTATGGCAAGTTGGCGGTGAATACGATCACGCGATGATGCTATATGCACTCGCATTAGCGATGCGCGCCGGGGTAGGGGTGGACCGTCGGGCAGAAGTGGAAGAAATGACGAAACAACTGTCACCGGGACGATTCAAACAAGAAATCGAGCAAATCTTAGCGGAATTATCGTAAAAAACAGGGCTGATGCAAAAGTCGCTCCAGACGATTTTTGAGTCCGCGCTTTCCATGGGCGGAAGACCCGGCAGGAAGCGAGGATTGCGCTCCTTTTTCCCATAGGAGTCGAGGATGAACACTCGGCACATCTAAGATGCCTATCGAAAAGAAAAAAAGGAGGCGCTTGCTTCACGCGACGCCTGCAGAAAAAAACGCAAAACTTACGCTGTCAGAGACAAAGAGACCCGACCTCCTGTTCACTAAGGGCAGGAAATCGGATCTTATGTCTCGACTGAAAAAAGGGGGAAAGTGCACTTTTTTAGTCAATCCTGTTGCATCAGAGGGCTTTAAAGCCCAGTAATTTTTGAGTCCAGTACTTTTCCGACAGGCGACTGATGCCGAGTGACGGTGTATTGGCATGGATGAATTGGTCATTGTTCAACATGATTCCGATGTGGGTCGGACCTGCGGCATACGTATTCTCGAAGAAGATGATATCTCCCCGGACCGGCTGACGTAATTTCGACAGCTTCTGACCGAGGTACAGGTCGTTGTTCCAGTAGCCATTGACGTTCGTCCGCCCGACTTTGTAACCGGCCGTATTCAACGTGTAGTTGATAAAACCCGAGCAATCGAATCCGCCGTTGATCGGGCTACTCGACCCCCAGACGTACGGTGTCCCGAGATACTGTTGACCGATTGAAATCGCCCGTTCCATGACACCGGAAGCAGGGACAGTCGAGACAGGAGGCGGTGTTACGGGCGGAGTCGTCGCAACAGTCCCGGTCGTAATGTAGCTTTTCGCGACATAATAGTAACCTGTCCCGATTTTGATTTGGTACCATCCGGCAGCGGAACCCGTCGTTTCACCCATCACCTGAACGCTCGAACCGTGGGCAACTTGGGTGAAGACTTGTGAGGAGGTTGTTGGTGCCGTCCGGACATTCAAACCTGACGGCGCATTGACGGTATACGTTTTGGCTTGGTCGACCGGATTGATCGAGACGCCATTCGTTGCAGGCGGTGTTTCTTTTGCTGATGCAGCAACATAACTCGCGGCGACGTAGAGGACTTTTCCGTCGAGCTTAATTTGATACCAGGCGTCAATCGTACCCGTGACCGTCAAGAGCGTTTTATTCGGAATCGTTTTGTAGATTTGTGCCGACGCCGATGCTGCTAAGCGGGCATTCAGTCCGCCACTTGCGTTGACTGTATATTGTTTGGTCGTATCGACGGCTTTAACGGCTGTTGCGACAGGTGTCGTCACTGGTGGTTTCGATGTCGTTTTGACGGTTGATTTTTTCGCAGTGATGAGACTGTCATGGACGTATGCCGTCTTTTTCTTGTAGACGATTTGGTACCAAGAACCGGTTTTCTTTTTGACGGACACGGCTGCATTTTTAGTAAGTTGTCCGACTTTTTTGGAAGCCGTACTCGCTTTCTCACGAACATTGACACCAGCTGTATTCGTTATGTAAGTCGTTGTTGTCGTCGTTTTAGCTGTCGTCGTTTTTGCAGCAGTAGCTGCTTTCACATAACTCGAAGTGATGAATGCTTTTTTCGATTGATAACGAATTTCGTACCAAGAACCTGACTTCTTAACAGCGGTTACCGTTGTACCCTTTTTTAAGGTCGTAATGATGGGTGCGGAAGTAGTGGCAGCAGTTCGGATGTTGACATTTTCGGTTAACGTTAACTTTGTGGAGGCGGCTTCGGCCGCGGTCGCTGAACTGACCAATGCGAGCGTCGTCAAAGCGAGAAGTGTCTTTTTCAAGTTGCGTAACTCCCTTCCAAAATGGTTCGAATAGAATCGTTGTTACCATTTTGTCATATGAGATGTTAATTCCCCTGTTTTTAAAATATATTTTTTATGAAAAAACTTACTTTGATTTTCAAAAATAATGATCTGTGTTTTGAGGCGCGATTAATCTAGAGTCTTCTTGTACACTAGAATTAGCTAGGAGGGGAGTTTACAAATGTTAAAACGATTTTATCAATACTACATACCGCATAAACGCTTGTTTTGGCTCGATTTTTCGTCAGCCTTATTCGTCGGTATACTCGAGCTCGCGTTTCCGCTTGCCGTCCAGTGGTTCATCGATTCTTTGTTGCCAGAAGGCGAGCTGAACTGGATCATCTTAGTCAGTGTCGGTCTACTGTTGCTTTATGTCATCAGTACGATGATGCAGTTCGTCATCAATTACTTCGGACATAAGCTCGGTATCAACATCGAGACCGACATGCGGCGCCAATTATTCGGACACGTTCAAAAACAGTCGTTCCGCTTTTTTGATAACACGAAAACAGGGCACATCATGAGCCGGATCACAAATGACTTGTTCGATATCGGGGAACTGGCTCACCACGGACCGGAAGATGCCTTCATTGCCGTGATGACGTTACTCGGTGCCTTCTCAATCATGCTGACGATTAATGCGCCGCTTGCACTCGTTACCGTCATTGCTGTTCCGTTCCTGATTTGGTTGATTAGTTTCGCCAACGTCCGGATGAATCGTTCGTGGGACAAGATGTACGGCAATATCGCCGAAGTCAACTCCCGTGTCGAAGATAGCGTCTCAGGCATTCGTGTCGTCCAGTCGTTTACGAACGAAGCCCATGAAGTTGCACGGTTCGAGCAAGACAATGCAACGTTCCGTCAATCGAAGATCAATGCCTATAAAGTTATGAGTACAAGTCTGTCCGGTATTTACTTGACGACGCGGCTGATGACGCTCGCCGTTCTTGTGTACGGTGCCTATTTAAGTTACAACGGCCGCCTTAGTTACGGCGAACTTGTCGGGTTCATTCTCTACATGAACATTTTGCTGAAACCGATTGACAAAATCACGGCACTTCTCGAACTTTATCCGAAAGGGATGGCAGGTTTTAAGCGATTCGCTGAAATGATTGATCAGGATGATGAGCTGAAGGATGCGCCAGACGCAATCACGGTCGATCGTCTGCATGGTGCAATCGAGTTCGATGATGTTAGTTTCGGCTACGAAGCCGATCGATTGATTTTAAAAAATATCAACCTGTCCGTTGAACCCGGTCAGACAATTGCCTTCGTCGGAACGTCGGGTGCCGGGAAAACGACGATTTGTTCCTTAATCCCTCGCTTTTACGATGTTTTAGAAGGTGCGATTACGATTGACGGCATCGATGTCCGGCAGATGACAAAAGCTTCGCTCCGCCAACAAATCGGTATCGTTCAACAAGATGTCTTTCTCTTTTCGGGGACGGTTGCCGAAAACATTGCCTATGGCGATTTGACAGCGACGCGGGCAGACATCATCGTAGCTGCCGAGCGCGCCCATCTCGGACAGATGATCGCTGATTTACCGGAGGGGTATGATACGCAGATTGGGGAGCGGGGCTTGAAATTATCCGGGGGACAAAAGCAACGGCTGGCGATTGCCCGGATGTTCTTGAAGAATCCGCCGCTATTGATTCTAGATGAAGCGACATCTGCTCTTGATACGGAGACGGAAGCGATCATTCAAGAATCGCTCGCGGAACTCTCGAAAAACCGGACGACTTTAATCATTGCCCATCGTCTCGGAACGATTCGAAATGCGGACCGGATTCTTGTCGTCACGAAAGAGGGCATCATTGAAGACGGTACACATGACGAATTGATTAAAAATTGTGGTTATTTCTCCCGGTTACTTGAAAAACAACGGGTCTGACATGCCTTTAAAAACCGGGTACCGGCTGTCTTTTCATTTGAAAGACGAGGTGAACCCGGTTTTTTCTTTTGAGGAACTTCGACGCGCATAGTCAGATTCGGGAATGATTTGTCAGGAAAAGGGGAAAACAGAACCGAAGGGAGGGCGCTTTGATGTACGGATTATTTTGTGAAAACTACAATAAGACCTATGCCATTCTCCGCGAGGAAACGTCCCACGACTTCCGCCGTTTTTTTGCCTTATCGTATACGATTCAAGACGTCGTGTTCGACCGGGCGGCCTACGATCGCTTAGCGCATGCCATTAAACGGAAGACAACACGCTTTTCAGCACTTCAAAGTCGTTATACGCCACTGCTGATTTCGCAACTTCAACTTTATAGCGACCGACCGGAACAGTTAGTCGAGCAAGTGATTGAAGCTGAAAAGCATATTAAACGGCGCTTCATCAAAGACAAAGCCGTCCGCCCGTTTTTTGCCCTTGGAGAGCTCTTGAATCGACAGCGCGGTACGGACGCTTTGCCGGTCGTCGAACACTTTCGAGCAGAACGCCCGGGGTTGAATGTGACGAAACAATACGTCGTCACGGCAGCATTGATGGACCAAAAACAATTGCTCGCATCCTTCGTCGAGGATGTCAAGACGAGTGAAGAATGGCTCAGTAAATGGATGGGACCGTCAAGCGAACGATTGATTGCCGCTCAAATCCTTGCTACGTCAAACAATCAAGCAGAACAAAAACAACGGATTGAAAATTGGGTGGACATGCTTGAAAAACGGGAAGTTCGCATGTTTGAACGCCTATTCCCGCTACTCGCCCTGTTACGTTCGACTGATCGTGTCGACTTGATATACGTGACACGGGTCGTCGACCGGGAACGGTCGCGGAATCGGTTTTCCGAAGAAGTCAACTGGTTGCTTGCGTTTCATCTATTACTCGCTAAAGCGGGGCATAGCCGGTTGCAGTCAACCTTACTTGTACTCGAAACGCTTGAATTGACGAAAAAACGCTAAAAAGTAGCTCGCCATATATTTGGCGAGCTACTTTTTTGTCAGTCGAACGTCGTAAACGTTGCATGCTGTTCGACAGGATACAACTCTTTCCCGGCGACATCATTTAAAATCAATTGATTTCGTGAGACCGACATACCTAGATTGTCGGCGGCAGGACCGTGCGAAAGCTCTAAGTTCGTCGTCGCGTACAACTGATGATTTGTTGCGATGGAACGAACGACCCGGTAATTCGCATCGACTTTCCAAGCCTGTTCACCTTCGAACTCGATGTTCAATCGGTCAATGAAGCGCGGTAATGCCGGGACGAAACCGGTTGCTGCGACAACGGCATCCGTGTTTGATGTCCGGACTTGGTTGAGTTCCGTATGCCGCATTTTGATTGCAAATGACGTATCGTGCGTAATTTGTTCGACCTCAAGATTTGCGCGAATCTGGACGCGGTCTTTTTGATCCGTCGTCAAATCATAGAGGTGTTCGTAAATGGCCTGTAAGGTTTCCGGACTGATCCCGTTTTGCGACCGCGTGAATTTCGAAACGGCCTCTTGCCGGGTTTCAAGTGGTAATTGATTAAAATACGTGACATAACTCGGTGAAAAGATTTCTTCGCCGAGTTTTCCGGTCTCAAGTGTTTCAAAAATCGTCGAACGTGAAATCCACTCGAGTTCGAGATCCGGCGAGCGATCGCTCGTCAATAGATCAAGGAAAATTTCTGCTGCACTTTGACCCGATCCGACGATGGAAATTTTATTTTTCGACAGGAGCTGTTCTTTTTCCATGACATATTGCGTGTTGTGAATGACGTTTGAATCAAACGTATCGGGAATTGAAGGTTTAGCCCCTGTTCCGATGACGACGTTACGTGTTTCATATGTCTTCCGTTCACCCGTCTTGACGTCTTCGACAAGCACCTCATAACTATCACCCGTGTCCTGAACATCAATGACGCGGGTCGAAAAACATAAGTCATCGAGTTGGGTCGCGACCCATTTCAAATACGAATTGTATTCTTGGCGCGAAATCAATAATTTTTCATAAAAATAAAACGTATGCAAACGATTGATGGAACGCAAATAGTTTAAATAAGTAAAAGAAGACGTCGGATCAGCAAGTGTGACTAAGTCAGAGATGAAACTCGTTTGCATCATCGAGTCTTTAATCATCATCCCGGGATGCCACGAAAATTGTTCGCTTTCATCAAAAAAAAGTGTCCGTAATGGTGTCGGATGAGCGAGTGCGCTCAACCCTAAATTCATCGGTCCAATCCCGATGCCGATCAAATCATACATAAAGAGAGCCCCCCAAAGATATTGTTCTAAAACAATACCCGATATGGGAGGCAATTGAAACGTCTTGATGTGGAAGATTATAACTGATCGGTTGTCGTCGTCGTTGTTTTAACAGTTGATGTTTTACCATCGCGGATGATCGTCAACGTGATGTCACCGTCCGATTTAATCAGTGCCGTTTTGATGTCGACAAAACTCTCAATCGCCGATCCGTTAATTTTCGTGATGACGTCACCTGTTTTCAGCTTCGCGGAGGCAGCCGGACTGTTCGGTTCAACTGACATGATGACGACACCGGTTTTTTGGGATTCAGGCAACTTGACTTGATCAAGCAAATAACCGGCCGGGAAGGCGGAAACGTCCTGCAAGGCGACACCAAGCGTCGGATGCTTGACTTCACCGGTCGTTTCAAGCTGTTTTAAGATGGGCAGCGCATCGTCGATCGGAATGCTGAAACCAACGCCTTCGACGCCCGTTTCAGCAATCTTCATCGAGTTGATTCCGACGAGCTGACCTTGTTCGTTGATTAAGGCACCACCAGAGTTACCGGGGTTGATGGCTGCATCGGTCTGAATGACGGTCGTATTGAAGTCATCTTGCCCATCGCTGTTCGTGTCGACAGGGACCGTCCGGTCATTTGAACTGACGATTCCACGTGTGACGGAGTTTTGGAATTCACCGAGCGGGTTTCCGATGGCGAGCACGGTTTGACCGGCTTTTAAGTCAGCCGATTTTCCGACCGTGATGACAGCGGGAACGTCTTTTGCGTCGACCTCGAGGACGGCAAGATCGTATGTTGCGTCGCTACCGAGTAACTTTGCACTCAAAGTGTTACCGTCGTTTAATGTCACTTCGAGTTTCGAGGCACCGTCGACGACGTGGTGGTTCGTAATGATGTAGGCCTTTCCGTCTGCTTTTTTATAGATGACACCGGAACCAGAGCCGCTCGCCGCTTCTTCTTGCGTCATGCTGTTACCGGTTTGGTAGTTCGTGACGGTCACGACCGATTTTTGGGCGGATGCGACGGCGTTCGTCACAGGGTCATTTGACGTCGTTGAAACTTGTTTCGGCATCCCGTTTGAAAGAGGTGTGTCCGCGACTTGTTGTTCTTGATCCATCAAAAGTGGAAAGGCGATCGTTGCCGTCAAAACGGCACCGATGATGCCTCCTGTCAGTCCGGGTAAAAGTTGTTTTGTTTTTCCTGCCATATCGACCATTCCTTCCGTATCAATTTCTATTTTTACTGTATCAGATATCCAAACTGAAAATGAAATTGCGGACGTTTTTCCAAAATGACTCATCATTCCCCACAATTGATCGACAGTTTCTTATAGTTGAGCGAAAAGGGTTCGTCCGTTACACTGAGTTTGGTTCTTACTTATATCAACGGGGAGATGGAAGTCATGAAGTATGTTTTACGTTTGTTGTACGGTGGAGGATTATTATTTGCTGGGGTCGGTCATTTTCGAAACGAAAGAGGATTTGTCAGCATCATGCCGTCCTTTATTCCGTTTAAGCGGTTTTTCGTTCAAGTGACGGGTATCATCGAAGTTTTGTACGGCTTCATGTTGTTGACAGGTAAAGGTGTCGATATCGTTCGCAAGACACTACCTGGCTTTTTATATGCCGTCTTACCGGCGAACGTCAACATGGCAGTTAATCCACAACCCATCAACGGTAAAAAATTGCCGGCCTGGGCGTTATGGACACGTTTGCCGCTGCAATGGGTCTTAATCGCCTTAGCCAAACGTCTGAAATGAAATGAAGCCGCCGAGTCGATGTGATTCGGCGGCTTTCTTTGGATTAAAAACGTTTATTTACAGCGAGCAGGGAAGCTTTCGCAATTTGTTCGTACGTTGAATCATTCGGGTGGAACTGATCACTTGAGAGATCGCGTTTGACGTCACGGACTAGGTTGAACGTATCGATGACTTCAATATCATATTCGAGTCCGAGTTGACGCGACTCGGCATTCCAATTTTGGACGATTGCGTCAAATGCCTCCCCATTTTCACTGGCACGGAAAGGATTATACAGTCCGACGTAGAAGATGACGGCATCCGGATTTTCATCTCGGAGGATTTTAAAGGTCTTCTCCAAGTTGGTTTGAGCTGATTTAATCGTATCAGCAGTCTTTTTTGCATCAAAGTTTGCGACACCTTCACCACGGTTGAACAAATCATTCCCGCCAATCGTCACCGAAATGACTTTTGCCTGGCTAAGGGAGCGAAGGACTTCTTTTTGTTCAAGTTGCTTCAGTAGATCTTCCGTCCGGGCTCCGCTGACGGCTAGATTTTGGAAACGTTCGACGGTGTTGTCTTTTGTAAGTTCTTGACCGACGATTGCTGCATAACTGTTTCCGTTCGAAGCACCGACGCCGCGTGTCAACGAGTCACCTAAAGCGACGTAAGTCCCGCCTTTTGCAACGGGTTCTTCTTTCGTTGGTGTCAAGACCGCCCGTTTTGGTGGATTAACGACGTCGTTATAGGCGCTTGCAAATCCGTACCCGAAAAGTGCGGTCAAGATGAGCGAAACGCTTAAAAATAAAGGCCAAGCATATCGTTTCATGAATCGTTCCTCCTTTTACTGTTACGATGATTGTAGCAAAACTTTAGAAAATGTGCGGTTTTGAAGTGCTTAGACGAGTCAAATCATTCATTATTCCGCTAGAATAGACCATAAGAGGTGAGAAACGTGAATCCAACTGTAAAATTAGAATCGGTCACGAAGGTGATTGGAAAGAAAACGATTATCGATAACATTTCGTTTGAAATCTTCCCAGGTGAAGTCTTTGGATTTCTCGGTCCGAACGGGGCAGGGAAAACAACGACGATCCGGATGCTCGTCGGATTGATTAAACCGACGTCGGGTAAAATCACGGTCTGTGATTTTGACGTCCGCAAACAATTTGTTCAAGCGATGGAGCGGATCGGCTCGATCGTTGAAAACCCAGAGCTTTACAAATATTTGAGTGGGCGCGAAAACTTGCGTGTCTTCGCCCGGATGTTACCGAATGTCGATGAAGCTCGGATTCAAGAAGTAATTGACTTGGTCGACTTGACGGCGCGGGTCGACGATCAAGTCCGGACGTATTCCCTCGGGATGCGTCAACGCCTTGGAATCGCCCAAGCCTTGCTCGGTCGTCCAAGTGTTTTGATACTCGATGAACCAACAAACGGACTCGATCCGATGGGGATTCGTGATTTACGGCAATTCATTCGGAAGCTCGTTGATGAGACAGGATTATCAGTTTTAGTCTCGAGCCACATCCTGGCTGAGATTGAGATGCTCGCTGACCGGGTCGCCATCATGAGTTACGGCAAAATCGTTCAAGTCGGGACGGTCAAGGAGCTCGTCGAGTCGCTTGCTCCAGGTGTCGACTGGCGGGTCGATGATGCCTTCAAAGCAAATGAAATTTTATCCGCGTCTGAAGACGTCCAGGTCTCTGAAGTCGTTGACGCGAATACCGTCCATACATTGATGGATTCAAGTAAGACACCGGCACTCAATAAACAGCTGTTTGAAGCCGGCGTCGAAGTCTGGACGATTGAACGAAAAGTCCAGACGCTCGAAGATCTCTTCATCACCTTGACGGGGGGAGATCATATTGCGTAATCCGAACATGCTTGGTCTCGTCCGCAACGAAGTGACGAAAATTGCTTCGAAAAAGCGCTTCGCCGTCGTCGCGATCATTTTAGTCGTTCTTGTGTCGATGTTTACGTATGCACAGTATCGTGACATCCAAGAACAAATTAAGAAACAAGGTACGCTCGATTGGCGTGTCGAACTGCAACAAGACATCGTCGATACACAGAATCGACTGGCCTCGAGCAGTATTCAAGACGAGTTCCGCCAGTTTTTAGAATTTGATTTAAAACAGAATCAATACTACCTCGATAATGATATCAATCCGAACTATCCGGGTGCGCCGACGTTCATCCGCATTTTCTTCTCACAAGGATTAACGTTAATCTTACCGCTCTTCATCATCGTCATCATGGCGGACATCGTCAGCGGGGAGCAAAACGACGGAACGATCAAGACGCTTCTGTCGCGACCGGTCCGGCGCTGGAAAATTTTGATGGCGAAATGGATCACGGTTTTACTCTATACCTCGATGCTGATGGCATTGACCGCGTTCGTCTGTTACGCGATTTCCGGCATCGTCCTCGGGTATGACGGCTGGACCGCCCCGATTTTGACCGGGTTCCAAGCATCGCCGAGCGGGACGTTCTCGACCGAATTCGTGCATACGATTCCGATGTGGGAATACCTCCTGATGGCAATCGGTCTCGCCTGGATCGTCACAGCCGTCGTCGGAACGATTGCGTTGATGGTCTCTGTCCTCGTCAAGAATACGGCGACCGGGATTGGCATCATGATGGCAGTCTTGATTTCCGGAACATTGTTGACGACACTCGGTTCGAGCTGGACAAGTTCGAAATACCTCGTTAACGTCAACTTTGGACTAATCAATTATCTGGATGGTCAAGCACCACCGATTGAAGGCATGACGTTGCCATTCTCGCTTGCCGTCCTTGGCTGTTGGACAGTCGCGACACTTGGAATCGCCTTCTGGAACTTTACGCAAAAAGATATGTATTAATAAAAAACCCCCTGTCCCGAACTCGGAACAGGGGGTTTTTGCAACGGGCAAGCCCGTCACTTGGAATCGAGAGGCAGAGCCTCTAATGGAAAGCCGATGCAGGTCAACTTCCGCGCTACGTACCAATCGTATCTTAATCATAGCGATTCCATTAATTGGTGTCAAACATGCTCGAATGGGTTTACAGTTGTCGCAAATTGTAAAAAGGTAGATAACAGATAAAAGAGGAGGGGCTATGATGGCAGATTGGGGTATTATGTTGACAGGGTTAGTGATTTGCGGATGGTGTGTATTCAGTGCAATTTATGACGACTTCATTCGTCGTGTCTAATATTTTTTTCGTAACAAGTAGAGTACATGTCCTTTTTCTTCAGGATAGGTGCTCTTTTTTTGTCTTAAAACGGCTACGGCAGAGTTGTGAATTATGGTACACTGACATCAAAAATGATCAGTGTAGGAATGGTGATGCATAGTGAAACAACCAGTCATCGTCATCGTCGGTCCGACTGCGGTCGGAAAAACGAAGACAGGTATAGAATTAGCGAAGCGCTTGAATGGTGAAATCATCTCCGGTGACTCCGTTCAGGTCTATCAAGGAATGGACATCGGTTCAGCGAAAGTGACAGAAGAAGAAATGGACGGTGTAGCGCATCATATGCTCGACCTTGTCAATCCGGATGATGAGATGAGTGTTGCTCGTTTTCAGACGCTGGCACGTCAGGCGATTGCGGACATTGCAGGTCGAGGGAAATTGCCAATCATCGTCGGCGGGACCGGGTTATACATCCGGGCGATTTTGTATGACTATCAATTTACAGCACAAGCGGAAAATAAAGAATTGCGGCAGGAGCTGGAACAATTTGCAGCGGAGCAAGGCGTAGTCGCACTCCATGAACGCTTGCGTCAACTCGATCCGAATCGGGCAGAGGAAATTCATCCGAACAATGTGCAACGGGTCGTCCGGGCGATTGAAGTCGCCGAGAGTGGACAGACACAAACGTCCGGTAGTGAACCGAGCTTATATGAGAGCTTGCTGTTCGTCTTACATATGGACGACCGGGATCGCTTATATGACCGAATCAATGAGCGGGTCGATTTGATGGTGGGGCAGGGACTCGTCGAGGAAGTCCGGCAGCTTGTTGACGCCGGCTTCGCCGATACGAAAGCGATGCAAGCAATCGGCTACAAGGAAATCGTCCCTGTTTTGAGTGGCGCGCCACTTGAACCGGCGGTCGAACAGTTGAAACGTAACACGCGACGCTTCGCAAAACGGCAGTTAACCTGGTTCCGTCATCAATTTGATGGCGTTTGGGTAGAAATGGGAACGATTTCATTTGAACAAAACTTCAAAATTATCTATGATAGAACAGTAGGGTTTCTGAAAGCGGTTAACTCGGACTGGCCTGAAGACAGAAACAGATAAAATAGAGGGGGCACGGGGTCTTATGAAAGCGACATACAACATTCAAGACTATTTTTTAAATCAATTACGAAAAGATGCGGTTCCAACAACCGTCTTCTTAATCAGTGGGTATCAATTACGGGGATTAATCAAATCATTCGATAACTTCACGGTAATCCTAGAATCAGAAGGAAAACAACAACTGATTTATAAGCATGCCATTTCGACGTTCGCGCCGGCACGTAACGTGACGTTGTACGAACAAGAGGAAACGGAAGAAGTATCGCGTTAAACAAGACGGCCGCGGGGGCCATCTTGTAAGAAATGCAATCCATTTAGATGAAAGGTCACTGCGAAGTGACGTTTCATCTTTTTTTTGTGGAGGATGACGAATGGTAGATGAAAAAGAGGCTGGCTTTTTGTCGCGACACGTCATAATAACGTCTTTAATTCGTCAAATGCCTCCGCGTACCGCCGTAACGAGACGTCTTTATAGAGACAGGTCTTCGTCAGGCGGTCTTCTGTCGTCATCTCGTCGAAATACGTTTTCAAGATGAAGCTGTTACGGAGCATCGACGGCGTGATCAACCGTTTATTATCCGACCGTTCATTGAGTTGCCGCATCATTTTCGTGATCATGACGATCGAAAGTTGCTTCGGCGCATTTTTACTGTAGAGCCAGCGGAACGTCATCCGGGCGAAGTCGAAGGCGACGAAAAACGGGTCCGTTGTATGATACCGTGGACGGACAGGTTCCGGAACGGTCTTCAAGTAACGGAGCATGACGTCCTGATCCTCGCGCTCGATTTGTAGTTTATACGTGTTCCCGAGCCGGTCGTGGACGAGCATCTCTTGCTGGGCAAAATTGAGGTCTTGCATCTTCAGTCCGATGATGTGGTGAACACGTAATCCGTACCGGTAGAACAATCGTAAAATCAATTCGTTGCGGTCGATCAAGTAGGGACGGGCGACGAGCTGGTGATCGGTCAAACCGCGGTCGGACTGATTCGTCCGGATCAACTGGTCATATTCTTCCTGTGAAGCGACATGGTGTGGACCGAGCTCATGGGTCGGCTGGGCATACTCAATTAGTTTTGCTTTTGATTGTCGGATTTGATAGTTCAGTTGATTGATGACGGTGACGATTCGGGCGACCGTCGCTTGTTTATAGAGTTTTTCTTCGATCAAGTATTCGTTGATGAATGTCTTCCAGGAATCGAGCGGAATCGCTTTAAAATCATCAATCGTCTCGAACGGTTGGTCGACTTCTGTCATGTAGCGGTGGACCTCGATTAAATCATAACGGTAGCGTCGGACGGTCGAGTCCTGTCGACCGCTGACCGTTAAATAGAGGAGATACCGTTCGATGAACTCGGGCAACGTATAATCCAGTCGTTCGCGTGCCATGTTCCGCCTCCTTCAACCTTGTTATTCTTATCATAAACCGAACGAATGTTTCCTGTCCAAAAAAGTTCAGACGGATAGCGGCGTGTGGTATGATTAGGGACGCAGAATGTCTTTATCTTGAAAGGAATGATTTTATGTCAGAACGCGTTATTGTCGTCGGTTGTCAGCTCCCCGATGTGGCAGACCATATTTATGCAGAATCGGTCGCGGAGCTTGAAGCACTCGTCACGACTGCGCACGGGGTCGTCGTTGGACGACTCGATCAAAAACGGCAGGCAGTCGATCGGCGTACATTTATCGGAAAAGGGAAGGTCGAGGAACTGGTCGCGCTAGCGGAAGAACTCGAACCGGATTTAATTATTTTTAATGCAGAAGTCACACCCGGTCAGATGAAGAACATCCGGATTGCACTTGAAGACCCGGAATCGATCAAATTGATTGACCGGACCCAATTGATTCTCGATATCTTCGCCGGGCGTGCTCAGTCACGGGAAGGGAAACTTCAAGTCGAGCTCGCGCAAATGAGTTATTTGTTACCGCGTCTCAGTGGACAAGGAACGCAACTGTCACGTCTTGGTGGCGGAATCGGGACACGTGGTCCGGGTGAATCGAAACTTGAGACGGACCGTCGACACATCCGTCGCCGTGTCGATGAAATCAAGAAACAGCTCGAAACATCGGTCGCACACCGAGCGCGTTACCGGGAACGCCGTAAAGAAAATCAGACGTTCCAAATCGCGCTCGTCGGGTATACGAATGCCGGGAAGTCGACGATTTTCAATCGCTTGACGCATGCTGACACGTATGAAAAAAATGAATTGTTCGCGACGCTCGATCCATTGACACGTCAGTTCGATTTACCGGAAGGCGGACAAATCCTGTTGACGGATACGGTTGGTTTCATCCAGGACCTTCCGACGAAACTGATTGCTGCCTTCCGTTCGACGCTGGAAGAAGTGCTTGAAGCCGATTTAATCCTCCATGTCATTGATGCTTCGAGTGAACATTATCTCAACCAAATGCAGACGACGAACGATGTCCTCGATGAGCTCGGAGCGGGTGATATTCCGCAACTCGAAGTCTTCAATAAAAAAGACCAGTTGACAGACTTGTTCGCCGGCGGAAAATTGCTGATTTCAGCACTCGATCCGACTGATATCGAACGGTTAACGCTCGAAATCGAAAAGTCGATCAGTGAGATTTTGGAATATCTCGAAATCCGGATTCCGGTCGAGGCGTTTGCCCACTACAACCCGGCAAAAGAAGTCATGATGAATTTAAAAGAACAATATGAAGAGGATGGATCGGTCACGCTCAAAGGGTACTTGCGTAAAGACACGCGTCTCTACTCGACATTGAAACAATACGAGGTGTAAGCATGTTTACAGAATTAACGCATTATGAAACGATTCGTCCCTTCATCGAGACGGCGGAGACGCGAATCGCTCCCGGGATCAAACGGACGCAAGAAATCGCGGAATACAATCAGTTTCGCGTCTTGAACGCGTTCCGGAAACACAAAGTCAGCGATTTTCACTTCATGCCGTCGACAGGTTACGGCTATAACGATGAAGGGCGCGATACGCTCGAACGGATTTATGCCGACGTCTTCGGTGCAGAAGCCGGACTTTGCCGTGCGCAAATTATCAGTGGGACCCATGCGATCGGGATTGCGTTGTTCGGGTTACTCTTGCCGGGAGACGAATTACTGTATATCACAGGCAAACCGTACGACACGCTCGAAGAAATCGTCGGCATCCGGGGTGACGGGCGGGGCTCGCTAAAAGAACTCGGTGTCACCTATGATGTCGTCGAGATGAAACAGGCGGAGACGATTGATATCGATGCCGTTCTCGCCCGGATCACAAGCAAGACGAAAGTCGTCGGGATTCAACGGTCGAAAGGTTATGCGACACGGCGCAGCTTACCGGTCGAAGAAATCGGTCACGCGATTGCGACGATTAAAGCCGTCCATCCGGACGTCATCGTCTTTGTTGACAACTGTTACGGCGAGTTCGTCGAGACGATGGAACCGACCCACGTCGGGGCTGACTTGATGGCAGGCTCACTGATTAAAAATCCGGGTGGGGGTCTCGCGAAAACTGGCGGCTACCTCGTCGGACGGACGGACTTGATCGAACGGGCATCGTTCCGAATGACGACTCCGGGCATCGGCGCGGAAGCGGGACCGTCGCTCTACTCGCTCCAAGACATGTATCAAGGCTTCTATATGGCGCCGCACACGGTCAGCCAGGCATTGATGGGGGCAATGTTCACGTCGAGCATGATGGAGCAGTTCGGTTTCGATACGGCACCGCATTACGCAGCAGAGCGGACGGATTTGATTCAATCGGTCTCGTTCCATGCCCCGGAACCGATGATTGCCTTTTGTCAGGCGATTCAAGCGGCGTCACCGGTCAATGCTCATGCTTTACCGATTCCGGACTATATGCCCGGATATGCGGATGATGTCATCATGGCAGCAGGGACATTCATCCAAGGGTCGTCGATCGAATTGTCGGCAGACGGACCGATTCGTGCGCCCTATACGGCTTACGTCCAAGGCGGGTTGACATTTAGTCACGTCAAAATCGCCATCATTTCTGCCGTCGACCATTTGATGGAAAAACAATTGCTTCCGCAAACGCGGGTTTAAAATAATTACAAACTGTGAAAAGACCTTTGATGACAGGTTGTCTGACTTGTGGGAAAGTTGTGTTAACTTTCCTGACATAGCTTGACAACTTGCCTCACAGAGGTTTATTCTCATGGAGTAAGGAAAAAGGAGGAACGACATGGCAGACGTAACACGACAGTCCAAGCCACTGTTTCCGATCGGAGTCGTTCAAGAGTTGACCGCGTTATCTGCCCGGCAGATCCGTTACTATGAAGAACAGGGACTGATCAAACCGGAACGGACAGAGACGAAACGCCGCCTCTACTCGTTCAACGATGTTGATCGTTTACTGTCGATCAAGGAATATTTGGATCAGGGACTGAATATCGCAGGGATTAAAATGATTTTTGACAATGATCTCATCAAACGAGAACGCGTTGCGGAGACGGTCGTCAAGACACGTCCGGAACTATCCGATGGAGAGTTGTATAAACTCCTGAAAAATCAACTGAAGGAAGCAGGTCAACCTGGAAAAACGTCGCTCATCCAAGGTGAGCTCGGGCGTTTCTTCAAGTAAGTACCTGTTACCATATATGAAAAACAGAATCGGAGAGGGGAACTGTTACATGACACGCCGCAACATTACACGAGAAGACATTATGAAAATCGCTAAAGCTGAGGACGTACGGTTTATTCGTCTACAATTCACAGATATCCTCGGTACAATCAAGAACGTTGAAATTCCAGTAAGTCAATTGGAGAAGGCACTTGATAATAAGATGATGTTCGATGGTTCGTCGATTGAAGGATTCGTCCGGATCGAAGAATCAGATATGTATCTCTTCCCAGACTTAAATACATGGGTTGTCTTCCCATGGACTGAAGATGGAACAGGTAAAGTCGCACGTCTCATTTGTGACATTCACAATCCAGATGGCACATCGTTCTCAGGTGATCCACGTGGTCAATTGAAACGCGTACTTAAAGAAATGGAAGAGCTTGGTTTCTCTTCATTCAACGTCGGACCAGAACCGGAATTCTTCCTCTTCAAAAAGGATGAAAACGGTCGCCCGACACTTGAATTAAACGACCAAGGTGGATACTTCGACCTCGCACCTGTCGATCTCGGTGAGAACTGCCGTAAAGAAATCGTCATCGAGCTCGAAAACATGGGCTTTGAAATCGAAGCGTCACACCACGAAGTCGCACCGGGTCAACACGAAATCGACTTTAAATATGCGGATGCGATCACGACTGCCGATAACATCCAAACGTTTAAACTCGTCGTTAAGACGATTGCTGCGAAACATAACTTGCACGCGACATTCATGCCGAAACCGCTCTTCGGTGTCAACGGTTCAGGTATGCATGCGAACATGTCCCTCTTCAAAGGAAACGAAAACGTCTTCTTCGACGAAGAGAACAGCAACATGCAACTCTCTGACGATGCACGCGCCTTCACAGCAGGTATCCTGAAGCACGCTCGTGCCTTCACAGCTGTCTGTAACCCGACAGTCAACTCGTACAAACGTCTTGTTCCTGGTTATGAAGCACCTTGCTACGTCGCATGGTCAGCCCGTAACCGTTCACCGCTCGTCCGAGTTCCTGCTGCACGTGGTCTTTCAACTCGAATCGAAGTTCGTTCAGTTGACCCGGCGGCTAACCCGTACCTTGCACTTGCGACATTGCTTGCGTCAGGTCTTGACGGAATCAAAAACAACTTGCAAGCACCTGCACCAATCGACCGTAACATCTACGTCATGGACAAACCAGAACGTGTTGCGAACGGCATCGATGATTTACCATCAACACTCAGCCATGCACTCGAAGTACTCAAAGCAGATGACGTCGTCATGCACGCACTCGGCGATCACATCGCGGAACACTTCGTTGAGCTCAAAGAAATCGAGTGGGATATGTTCCGGACACAAGTCACGGAATGGGAACGCGATCAGTACATGGTCTTGTTCTAAGTCTACTGGAAACGCCCGAATTTATTTCGGGCGTTTTTTAGCGTGTGGACAAAGCAACATAAAGTGATAAAAGCATCTCTCTTTTCCGTTGCTTTCCTCGGGCGAGGCGCAAGCCGTTGCTCCTTGATCCTCTCGGGCAATGAGCAGGGTCTTGCCTGCCTCTGACAGTGCGTTAAAAACGCACTTTTTCCCGTAGGAGTCAACGGAAGAGAGATGCTTTTTAGACCGTCGTGCAGCCGTTTTGAAGATGAGACGAGACAGGAAAGTGCAACACGCAAGCATATCGGTATAAACCTTTCATTAGAGTTTATCTACAGCCTGGAACGTCTGAATTTATTTCGGGCGTTTTTTGTGAGAATTCAATTGATGGATGCTTACATTTTTGTGATTTTATTAATTTTTTGATTTTCGAAAGGTGCATGCGTCTATTTAAGGAATAGAAAAATATACTAAGGAGGCGTTCCATATGAAGAAAGGCTATGAGGGAAAAGACGTGACTGTCTACTTTGATCCAGAAGTGTGCATTCATTCCGGTCACTGCGTCAAGAGCCTGCCTAGCGTGTTCGATGTCAAAAAACGACCATGGATTGAAGCGAACCGTGCGGAAGCAGAAGAAGTCATGCGTGTGATTGATGGCTGTCCAAGTGGTGCTTTATCTTATGAACGGAGGGAAGCAAATGGAACTGAAACGAGCAGAACGTAAAATCGAAGCGCATCAGGAAGGTGCAGTGATTGGAGAAATCACCTACAGCGACACGAACAACGGCATGTGGATCATCGATCATACGTATGTCGATCCCGCGCACCGGAACCAGCAAATCGGCGAACAACTCGTTGCCGAAATCGTCAACTGGGCACGGGAAGTTAACGTCAAGCTACTGCCGTTATGTCCGTTTGCGAAAAAAGAGTTTGAACATCAATCGGATTATCAGGACGTACAAGCAAATACGTGAACACAAAAATCTCCTCCAGTCTCTCAAGACCAGAGGAGATTTTTTCGAGTCATTGTTTGTGA
The DNA here is from genome assembly GCF_018618655.1 of Exiguobacterium sp. s95. Taxonomy (NCBI): domain Bacteria; kingdom Bacillati; phylum Bacillota; class Bacilli; order Caryophanales; genus Exiguobacterium; species Exiguobacterium sp. s95. The sequence continues at coordinate 46,374 of NZ_JACSMM010000001.1, forward strand.
GCCCTGACTTTCATTTTGCGAGAAACAACCATCGCGCCGAAATAGGCGACGACGTACAACGCGACCAGTCCTTGTTTTAGCATATAGGGGATATCCATTTGACTCGCGATCAGAAAAATCGCGCACAGCAATATCAAATAGGATACAAACTGCTTATTCGGCACATCAGGACCTCCTTCACTATCCATTAATTTTTATTTTAAAAATAACACAAGAGATGCATCGAAACATGTTAAAGATGAATGAGGTGCTTACAGATACAATCGTAGAAATGCCATGGTGACGACACCGGTCACGACCGTCCAGGATAGACTTTTGCTGAAAATTGCCACCGCCATCGTCGGTAGTGCTGCGAAGACATGAAGCGTCGAAATCGTCGGAAACGCGTCGTCTTGCGCGATGAGTAGATTTTGAAAAAAGAGGGCACCAAGCAGGCAGACCGGAATGAAGGAGAGCCATTCCGTTACGAGGCGTGGTAACGTCAGTCCATGAAGGACAAGAAACGGTAAGACGCGTGGAATCCAAGTGACGAGTCCACAAGCTAAAAAAAGAGCGATTAATTCTGGACGGATTTCCATCGTGTGATCACGACTCCTATACTTGCACCACCGAGCGTCGCGCAAAGAACGGCGACTTCTGGAGAAAAGTAGCGCATGGTTATGTAAAGCAATAGTAAGACGATCAGTAAGAGGCAACTGTTCACGGCAATGCGGGAACGTTCTCCTTCGAACTGTAAGTACAATAAGCCGATGAACATCGCCGTCAGGGCAAAGTCGAGACCGAAGCGCTCCGGATCAGGGAACCAACTGCCGACGAGTGCTCCGAGAACAGTTGCGACGATCCAGCTGAGATACGCAGTCAGGTTCAAGCCGTGCATGAAAGACGGGGAAAGCGTTCCTTTTTGCGCAGTATTCATCGCGACAGCGAACGACTCATCTGTCAGTAATGTCCCGACGCCGATCCGATCACGGATATGCCGGGTCTCAACATGCGGTGCAAGCGTCAGACTCATCAATAAGTGCCTGAGATTGACGATGAACGTCGTCAGGATGATGGCAGAAGCGGGACTATTCAATAATAAAAGACTTGTGATGATGAACTGGGCGGCACCGGCGTAAATGAAGACGGACATGAATCCGACTTCAAGAGGGGATAAACCGGAGGCACGACCGACGATGCCGGCAGAAAAGCCGATTCCGAGATAACCGAGAACAGTTGGTAAACAGGCTTTGATTCCTGCTTGGAATGAAGAAGACACGATACAATTCCTCCTTTTTTGACATGTAAGATGAGCATAGCATCCGTACTCAAAAATGGACACTAAGTGGTCAATATTTTCATATGTTTTCTTGACATAAGTTTGCTTGAATTGTGGTAAAGACTAAGTGGTAGTGCAAAAATTCGTTAGACGAAGGAGCGTTCAAGATGGATAAATTAATGCAAGATGCCAACCGATTCGTATCAGATATGGTGGAAGGTCTCGTTTTAGCTCATCCGGATTTATATGCGAAAGTCGACGGCGTCAATGTCGTAAAACGAAAAGAACCACTGAACGGAAAAGTTGCCCTCGTTTCGGGTGGCGGCAGTGGGCATGAGCCAGCCCATGCTGGTTTCATTGGTGACGGGATGTTAGCTGCAGCAGTTTGTGGAGAGGTCTTCACCTCGCCGACACCAGATATGGTCCTTGAAGGGATCAAGGCAGCAGACGCTGGTAAAGGCGTACTTCTCGTCGTTAAAAACTATTCCGGGGACGTCATGAACTTTGATATGGCGAAGGAACTGGCAGAACTTGAAGATATCGAAGTCGAGACGGTTGTCGTAAAGGATGACATCGCCATCAAAAAAGAAGAAGATCGCCGCGGTGTCGCGGGTACAGTCTTTGTCCATAAAATTGCTGGTGCGGCAGCGGCGGAAGGCAAGTCGCTTGCTGAAGTCAAAGCAATTGCCGAGAAAGTCATCGGAAGCGTGCGTTCGATTGGGATGGCACTTTCACCGTGTTACATGCCGGAAAGCGGAAAACCTGGTTTCGACTTACATGAAGATGAGATGGAAATCGGAATTGGAATCCATGGTGAAAAAGGAATCGACCGGAAACCGGTTGCGTCCGTTGAAGCAATCGTCACGGAACTGCTCGACCGACTGACAGCAGAAGTAACAGACAAAAAAGTCGCTGTCATGGTCAATGGTATGGGTGGAACGCCGGAATCGGAACTCTACATCACCTACAAGTATGTCGCGGAACAATTACAAGCAAAAGGCTACGACATCGTCCGTCCATACGTTGGAAACTATATGACATCGCTTGAGATGCACGGTTTCTCGATTACGTTACTTCCGGTCGACGATGAGCTCGTCGGTTACCTTGACGCAAAAACGAATGCAATCGGTTTTTAATCAAACTAAAAATTTTTAAAAGAAATAGAAGAGGTGGATTGAAATGAAGTTAACGACAGAACAGTTTCGTGAAAGCTTACTGAAGGCAGCAGCACAGATTGAAGCCCATAAAGATGAACTGACCGATCTTGATCGTGAAATCGGCGACGGTGATCACGGGATTAACATGTCACGTGGTTTTCAAGCCGTCCAAAAAGAACTAGAAGCACATGGTGAGTATGAAGATTTAGGTGATTTGTCAAAACAAGTTGGGATGACGTTAATCAAGATGGTCGGTGGGGCGTCTGGTCCGTTATACGGAACAGCGTTCGTCAAGTTCGCCGGAGCCTTTAAAGGGAAAAAAGAAGTGGAAGGGCAAGAACTGGCACAAGCTTTTGTTGAAGCGACGGAAGGCATCAAGATGCGTGGAAAGTCTGAATTCGGTCAGAAAACAATGGTCGACATTTGGACACCTTTCCATGAGGCCTTGAGCAAAGAGGCGGATTTAAACGCTGCACTCGAACAAGCGCTCCGTGATACAAAAGAACGTGTCGCGACGAAAGGGCGGGCTTCCTACTTTGGAGACGCGACAGTCGGCGTGCAAGATCCAGGTTCTTTATCGAGTGCACTCTTGTTACAAGAAATCGTGGAGGTGCTACATGGTTAATGTAATTCTCGTTTCACACAGTGAAAAACTGGCGACTGGTCTAAAGGAACTGCTTGCCGAAATGGCACCGGATACACCAATCCTGCTAGCGGCCGGTTTAGCGGATGGAAGCATCGGGACAGATGCTTCGCGCATTGAAGAGACGTTGAATGCGCTCGACGATGACGGTGTTATCTTGACGGATATCGGTTCTGCAACAATGAATACGGAGTTGGCCCTTGAACTGTATAGCGGTGATAAAACAGTCCAATTTGTCGAGGCGCCGCTCGTCGAAGGGGCATTCCTCGCGGCTGTTTTAAGTGGTCAATCGAAGTCACTGACTGAAGTCGTTGACGGATTGAAAAATGAATTCGCCTAAATGATTCGCGTAAGACCGATCTCCCTTCTAAGTCAGGTATCTGCCTGTTCGCTTAGAGGGGAGTTCTTTAGTGTGGATTGAGAAGGTGTATGAATTAAGAGGTCAAAGACAAAAAAAAAAGCGATTTCGAGTGATATCGAAATCGCTTCTTTTTAATAGAGTGGTGCAAAAGTCATCGTTATTCGATTAGACGTTTGCGTTGGCTGCTTTTTTGTTCGGTGTGAATGCCATTGTCGCTTCGACCGCTTTTTGCCATCCGGCATAACGTTTTTCGCGATCGTCTTCTTTCATTTCAGGTGTGAATTGATGGTTGAGTTTCCACTGCTTTTTGATTTCAGCTTTATCTTTCCAATAGCCGACAGCGAGTCCAGCGAGGTAGGCTGCACCGAGTGCCGTCGTCTCATTGATTTCCGGGCGGTCAACTGGAACACCGAGAATATCCGATTGGAATTGCATCAAGAAGTCGTTCGCGACGGCTCCACCGTCGACGCGTAACGTTTTCAGTTCGATGCCGGAATCTTGCTGCATCGCTGTCAAGACGTCGCGTGTTTGGTAAGCGAGTGACTCGAGTGTTGCACGGACAAAGTGTTCTTTTTCCGTTCCGCGTGTCAATCCGAAGATTGCACCACGAACATCGCTATCCCAGTACGGTGCACCGAGACCAACGAAAGCAGGAACGACGTAGACACCGTCTGTTGAATCGACTTTCAAGGCGTAGCCTTCCGAGTCTTTCGCATGTTTCAGCATCCGGAGACCGTCACGTAACCACTGGATTGCAGAACCGGCAACGAAGATGGAACCTTCGAGTGCGTATTCCACTTTGCCGTCGACGCCCCAAGCGATCGTCGTCAGGAGTCCGTGGTCTGAAGAAACGGCTTTTTCGCCCGTGTTCATCAACATGAAGCAACCTGTACCGTATGTGTTTTTCCCTTCGCCCGGTTCAAAACACGTTTGACCGAACAAGGCAGCTTGTTGGTCACCGGCGATGCCGGCGATTGGAACTTCGAAGCCGAAGAAGTGATACGGGACTGTGTTGTCGTAGACTTCACTTGATTGACGGACTTCTGGCAACATCGATTTAGGAACAGTCAGGATTTCAAGTAACTCGTCATCCCATTGTTGTTCGTAAATGTTGTACATGAGTGTCCGTGAGGCATTCGTGTAGTCTGTGATATGTGTTTTTCCACCTGAGAGCTTCCAGACGAGCCACGTATCGATTGTACCGAAGAGCAGTTCCCCGTTCTCTGCTTGCTCACGTGCACCATCGACGTTATCTAGAATCCATTTGACTTTTGTTCCTGAGAAGTAGGCATCGATGAGTAAGCCAGTTTTATCGCGGAATTTTTGATTGAGTCCTTGTTCTTTTAGCTCATCACAAATGTCGGCCGTTTGACGCGATTGCCAGACAAGGGCATGATAAACTGGTTTTCCCGTTTCCTTGTTCCAGACGACTGTCGTTTCACGTTGGTTCGTAATTCCGATGCTCGCGATTTGACTCGGTTTGATGTCAGCCGTTCCGAGTGCATCCGCCATGACTGCTAAAATCGAACCCCAGATTTCATTTGCATCATGCTCGACCCAGCCTGGTTGTGGGAAGTATTGTTTGAATTCACGTTGAGCAGAGTTGACGATTTGACCATCATGATCGAAAATGATGGCGCGTGAGCTTGTCGTTCCTTGGTCGAGTGCTAAAATATACTTGTTTTCCATCTGTGAGTCCCCCTTGAATAGTTAAGATACCTAATGCTCAATCAAAATAGCAGTTGATAGATGAAGACGGCGATTGCGCCTCCGATGATTGGTCCGACAATCGGAATCCATGAGTAACCCCAGTCTGATGATCCCTTACCCGGAATCGGTAAGATCGCGTGGGCGATACGTGGACCAAGGTCACGGGCAGGGTTGATTGCATAACCCGTCGTACCACCAAGCGAAAGACCGATGACGACTACGAGGAGACCGACGATCAATGGATTGAGTCCGTCTGCAAACGTATTCGCTCCAAGCGCCAAGATACCAAAGACGAGAACGAATGTCCCGATGATCTCAGATACTAAGTTTGATCCCGTATGACGGATTGCTGGACCTGTCGCGAAGACACCGAGTTTTGCGGCTTGATCTTCTGTCGCTTCAAAATGTTTCATGTAATGAAGCCAAACGAGTACTGCGCCAAGGAATGCTCCGACAAGTTGAGCAGCGATATAGATAGGTACATCTGCCCACGGTAAGTCAGAATTGAGCGCGAGCGACAAAGTAACCGCTGGGTTCAAGTGGGCACCACTGGATGCCGCGACGTAAACACCGGTCATAACGGCGAGACCCCAAGCGAGCGTGATGACAATCCAGCCACCATTTTCAGACTTGGTTTTCTTCAGAACGACACCGGCGACGACGCCATCCCCGAGTAGGACGAGAATCAATGTTCCCATCATCTCACTAATAAAATTACTCATGCAAAAACCCTCCCTTTGGATTAAAGCGAATAATGCCTTTCTATTTAAACCTAACCCGAATTGATAACGTTTTCAATACAAATAATTGAAATATAGGAATCGAAATTTTCAATATTTAGGTTTAAAAAAATTAGAATTGGATAATAAAAAGACTTTTTCCATGATTGAATGGAAAAAGTCAGGATCGACGTTTTTTTCGTTTCTTTTTAGGGCGGAACCAACTACTCGTATGATCAAGGATGATATGAATCGTACTTGCGGTCATCACACCGATAATAAAAGCAGGCATGACGTCAATCAATGAGTCGACCGTGCTTGCTTGGATGATTTCACTATAGAAGGCTAAAAAGAGTAGCGGAATCAATAAAGCGGCACTGTAGAGTAGGCGGATGACATCTCCGATGATTAAGCCATGCGACCAGATGGAGCGGTGCGGCATAATTTTAACGTATGGCATCCAAAGGACACGCAAAGGGCCAAAACGATAGTAAGGTTCCGATTTTAAGTCTAAGTCGGGCGAAAGCCATAAGGTCCCGACGGCGATTCCGACAGCGGTCGGGAGCCAATCCGTTTGGTTCGTTGCGACCGAATAAACAACATATCCCGTTAGGGCAACGGAGTTGACCGTATCATGTACATTTCCAGAAGGCATGAAAAAAGACCAGCTTAGCTGGTCCCTCTCTTAGTGAATCGTCCGGTAAACGCCGATGACCTTGCCAAGAATCGACACGTTATCGAAATACATCGGGTCCATCGAGTCATTTTCTGGTTGAAGACGTACCTGTTGATCTTCTAAGAAGAACCGTTTGACTGTCGCTTCACTATCTTCGGTCATCGCAACGACAATCTCCCCGTTTTCTGCTGTGTTTTGTTGACGCACGATAACACGATCGCCATCAAGAATACCTGCATTAATCATCGATTCGCCATCAATCGTCAACATAAAGACGGTTTCATTTCCTACATAATGTGCAGGGAGTGGGAAATGCTCTTCTATGTTTTCAATCGCAGTGATCGGAAGTCCGGCAGTTACCTTGCCGATAACGGGGACATGGACGATCGCTTCGTTGATTTCTTCAGGTTTATCAAGCAATATTTCAATCGCGCGTGGTTTCGTCGGGTCACGGCGAATCAGTCCACGTTTTTCTAGACGATCCAAATGACCGTGTACCGTTGAGCTTGAAGCAAGACCAACAGCTTCACCAATTTCGCGAACTGAAGGTGGATAGCCCTTTAACTTCACTTCAGCGATGATGTAGTCAAGGATTTCTTGTTGACGTTTAGACATTTTCCGCATACGAATTGCCACCTCTTTCCGGATTGGTTTTTTTAGGATTTAGGAATATATGTTTCTAGAATTACTATAACATAGAACAAATGAGCGCACAAACAATTGTTCGATGTTTTTGTATTGACCGAACACTGGTTCTGTGTTTATTATAGATTATGCGAACAATTGTTCCGAGAACATTTATTCTAATAACCTATTTGGAGGGATTCATGATGATTCATTCTATTCGTACTCATGCCTTTTCAATTCTGTTTTATACGCTCAGTTTTGCTTTCATTCTTTTTCTTTTAACACCACGACCGGATGAAAAGGTCCACCGATTACTTACGGCGTCAGTCACGGTAGATGAGAACGTAACAGTCGAACAAGTAGCTGAAGTCTACAATGATGGTTCGATGACGAATCAAGAATACATCGACTGGCTGATCAAGAACAATGAGCTCGAAACAAAACATGTCATTTCGAAAGACAAAATCGTTGTACCAATCGCACAACAATGACAGAATATAAAAGTTGTTGAATGAACGAACAGGGGTGTGAGGTACGATGAAAGTAGTAATCTACTGTCGCGTCTCGACGGAAAAAGAAGCACAAGAGAGCTCACTGGAGCGGCAAAGAGCAGAACTGTCGGGACTCGCTTTAACAAAAGGATTTGAAATCATAGATATCATCGTCGAAAAAGAAAGTGGCTATGATGTAGAGCGAGAAGGGATGTTGACCGTTCTTGATTATGTAACGCGTCATCTGGTGGAAGCGGTGCTCGTGACGGACGATACACGAATCGGACGAGGAAACGCCAAAATCGCGATTTTGCATACGTTCAAAAAACATGATGTCCAGTTGATGACGATGGAGTCAGACGGTGAATACCAACTGGCAGATGCGGAAGCGATGGTCCTCGAAATCGTTTCACTCGTTGAGGAATACCAGCGTAAGCTCCACAATGCAAAAATCGCACGCGGCATGCGACGGGCTGTCGATAATGGTTTTAGACCCGAACAAAATCTCAATCGGCAAGGCGAGAATGCCGGCCGCAGTCGAAAGGAAGTCCCGATTGAAGAAATCGTTCGATTACGTGAACTTGGTTTGACGTTTGCTGACATCGCGACGACCTTACGCGGCATGGGGCATGATATTTCGAAAGCGACGGTCAATCGGCGTTATCTTGAATATAAAGAAGTTGTCCAGTCTTATGAATGAAAGCAGGTGTTGTGTCATCTTGACGCGACAAACTTGCTTTTTTTTTTCGGGTCTTTTACAGTAAGGTTACTATTAAAGTGCTCCACGTTGAGTCAAAGAGAAAGAGGGATATTATGTTATCACAAGAACAACTCGATCGAATTAATGAACTTGCCAATAAATCAAAAGTCGAACCGTTAACGGAAGCTGAGACGGCGGAACAAAAAGAATTAAGAACGGCCTATTTAGAAGCATTTCGTGGTTCGTTCAAAAATCAAATGATGGGCATCAAAATCGTTGATGAAGAAGGAACGGATGTTACGCCTGAAAAATTGAAGCAAGCACAAGAAGAAGAACGCAATAAACAGTAAGCAAGTTTTGTATGAATGAAAGCTGCGTCGCTCAATCCGTGAGCGAGGTAGCTTTTTTAATGGGAAAATCAGTAATGTGTATCATGAAAGTCGCTTGAAAAGGGCAATAGAGAGCGCATTCATTTTAATGTGACATACTATTTAGAAAAGTTGTATCACATTTCTGTGTGTGCTAAAATGATATAGAATTTGTGAAAAAGAGAGAGGATGATTGTTTTGACGAACATGACAACAGTAGAATTACTAGCAGTAAATACGATTCGTACCTTATCAATTGATGCAGTACAAAAAGCGAACTCGGGCCACCCGGGAATGCCGATGGGTGCAGCACCGATGGCATTTACATTATGGGCGGATCATATGAACCACAACCCTAAAAATCCAGAATGGTTTAACCGTGACCGTTTTGTACTTTCAGCAGGACACGGTTCAATGCTTCTCTACTCACTCCTCCATTTATCAGGATACGACCTCGCGATGGATGACTTGAAGTCATTCCGTCAATGGAACTCAAAAACACCGGGTCACCCGGAATACCGTCACACAGCAGGTGTCGATGCGACGACTGGTCCACTCGGACAAGGCATCGCGATGGCCGTCGGGATGGCGATGGCAGAACGTCACCTCGAAGCGAAATACAACCGTGACGACTTAAATGTCGTGGATCACTTCACGTATGGCATTTGCGGAGACGGTGATTTAATGGAAGGTGTTTCAGCAGAAGCAGCTTCACTCGCAGGACATTTAGGTCTTGGTAAACTCGTCGTCCTGTATGATTCAAACGATATCTCGTTAGATGGTGACTTGGACAAGTCATTCTCTGAAAACGTCCAACAACGTTTTGAAGCATACAACTGGCAAGTCATCCGTGTTGAAGATGGAACGGATATCGATTCGATTTCAAAAGCACTCGACGCGGCGAAAGCGGAAACAACAAAACCGACATTGATCGAAGTCAAAACGGTTATCGGATTCGGTTCGCCGAACAAATCAGGGAAATCGGCTTCACACGGTGCACCACTCGGCGATGCGGAAATCAAGTTGACGAAAGCAAGCTACGTTTGGGATCATGAAGAATTCTATGTACCGGAAGAAGTCAAAGACTTGTTCGAGGAGCGCATCGAAAAACGTGGCGCTGATACAGAAGCAGCATGGACGGAAAAAATGGAGCAATACAAAGCAGCACATCCGGAATTGCACGCTGAGCTTGTTCAAGCGATCAACAATGAATTGCCGAGCAACTGGGAAGCAGATCTTCCGACATATGATCTGACATCGAAAAAAGCAACACGTCAGACGAGTGGAGAAGTCTTAAACGCTCTTGCGAAAAACATCCCATCAATCTTCGGGGGATCAGCTGACTTAGCTGGTTCGAACAATACGATGCTAAAAGGCGAAGCTGACTTCGATATCGATCCAAGCGGCCGTAACATTTGGTTCGGTGTCCGTGAGTTCGCGATGGCAGCAGCTGTTAACGGAATGGCACTTCACGGTGGCGTCATCCCTTACGGTGCGACATTCTTCGTTTTCTCAGACTACTTGCGCCCGGCAGTCCGTCTTGCAGCATTGATGGGGATTCAATCAATCTTCGTCTTGACGCATGACTCGATCGCAGTGGGAGAAGATGGTCCGACACACGAGCCAGTCGAACACTTGATGAGTTTCCGTGCGATGCCGAACTTGACGGTCTATCGTCCGGCAGACGGAAAAGAAACGATTGCCGCTTGGAAAACAGCTGTTCAATCGAAAAACAAACCGACGTTGCTCGTTATGACGCGTCAAGGTTTACCTGAACTGGAAGGCACGACAGTCGAAGGTGCTGAAAAGGGTGGTTATGTCATCGCAGGTGACGTAAACACAGCAGATACAATCTTGATGGGAACGGGTTCAGAAGTTCACTTGCTCGTCGAAGCACAAAAACAACTGGGTGAAAAGGTTGCGGTCGTTTCACTTCCATCATGGGAGTTGTTCGAAGCGCAAACAGCTGAGTACAAAGAATCTGTCTTACCAAAACGGATCACGAAACGTCTTGCGATCGAAGCAGGCGCGTCACTCGGTTGGTACAAGTACGTGGGAACAGAAGGACAAGTCATCGGAATCGATCGTTTCGGCGCATCGGCTCCAGGAGACCTTCTATTAAAAGAGTACGGCATGTCTGTCGAAAATATCTTGGAAACAGTCAAGCAACTCGGATAAGTGGAACAGGTGCGCGTTCATGCGCACCTTTTTCATGCATTATCTATGCAAACGGTTAGAATTATAGTATAGTAAAAAGCGACGTTTTAAGTTAGAGGAGGAAGCAACTTGGCTACATGGATTTGGATTTTAATTGCCCTTCTTTGCTTGGTAGCAGGTGTCGCCCTTGGTTTCTATATCGCTCGTCGATACATGATGAACTATTTGGAGCAAAACCCGCCAATCAACGAAGATATGATTAAGACATTGATGATGCAAATGGGTCAAAAGCCATCACAAAAGAAAGTCAACCAAGTGATGCGTTCAATGAGTGGTTCGATGAAATCACCTAAAAAATAAGCAGTTTCAAAAGGAGACCCTTGTGGTCTCCTTTTTGTTTGCTATTTACTGGAAAGATGGCTAATCTAAAATGTGAGACTATTTAAAATACTCAATTGATTTGAAAAAGGGGGGGAGACTTGAATGGGAGTCTTCAAGAAATTGAGTTGGTTTTTTCGACTCGAATGGAAAGCATATAGCATCGGTATCATTTGTTTGATTTTTGTCGCAGGTCTCGAAGTGATTCCACCAAAAGTCATCGGGACGACGGTCAATGGATTAAGTGACGGTACATTGACGAAAGAGCGATTGTTTACACTCGCCGGGGTGCTCGTATTGATCGGAGTCTCGACCTACGTTATCCGTTACTTTTGGCGTTTTCACATCTTCGGCGCATCGATCCGGCTGGGCCGGTTGTTGCGGAGTCAGCTTTATGGTCACTTTTCAGATTTAGACCAATCGTTTTATAAGAAATATCGAAGTGGAGACTTAATGGCGCATGCGACGAATGATGTCCAAGCGGTTTCAATGACGGCAGGGGCAGGGATTTTGACGCTCGTCGATTCTGTGACAATGGGAGGTTTTGTCGTCGTCATGATGGTGACGACAATCAGTTGGAAACTGACGGTCGTTTCCCTTCTGCCGATGCCGTTGATGGTCTACTTGACATCGCGTTACGGAAAGATGCTGCATTCCCGTTTTCATGATGCACAGGAAGCCTTTTCTGACTTGAATGACAAAGTAGCAGAAAGTATCAGTGGCGTCCGTGTTTTAAAAGCGACGGGTGAAGTCGAGTCAGACGTGACGACATTCACATCGTTATCGGACGACGTCGTTCAAAAAAACCGTCGTGTCGCGAAAATTGATGCGTTGTTTGATCCAACGATTTTTGGACTCGTCGGTTTATCGTATATCATCGCCGTCGGGTACGGAGCATATTTGTTACAACAAGGGGAAATCCGGATCGGTGACATCGTCGCCTTCACTACATACTTAGGTCTCTTGACGTGGCCGATGCTTGCATTCGGCTGGTTATTCAATATCGTCGAACGAGGACGTGCTTCGTATGATCGAATCGAACGGATGCTTGCCGTGGAGCCGGAAATTAAAGATGCGAAGGAAGCGGTGACGACCGTCGATTCACCACGACTCGATATCGCGATTGACCGTTTTATCTATGACACACAGCCGGTTCTCGAACAGATTGATGTCACACTCGAGCCTGGAAAGTCGCTCGGAATCGTCGGGCGGACAGGTGCTGGGAAGTCGACGTTTGTCCGGTTATTAACCCGCGAATATGATGTCAAACAAGGGGCTATTCGAATGGGAGGGCAAGATATTAAACAACTCCTCCGCGAAACGGTCCGGAAGCAGATCGCCGTCGTCCCGCAAGACCATTTCTTGTTCTCAGCATCGATTGCGGACAATATCGCTTTTGCGAAACCGGACGCTTCGATGGAACAAATCATGGAAGCAGCTCGTGTTGCTGCTGTCCATGACGATATTCTTGGTTTTAAAGAAGGTTACGCGACGATGGTTGGAGAACGCGGCGTGACGTTATCCGGTGGACAAAAACAACGGATTTCGATTGCCCGGGCGTTACTCGCCGACTGTCCGATTTTAGTGCTCGATGACGCGTTATCGGCCGTCGATGCGAAGACAGAAGAGGCGATCATCGATCATTTCCGGACAGCTGATAACGAACAGTCGCAAATCATCGTCGCCCATCGTTTGTCGGCCGTCTCCCATACGGACGAAATCATCGTTCTCGACGCGGGACGGATTATCGAACGGGGGACACATGAACAATTGTTGCGGCGAAAAGGCTGGTATAAAGAAACGTATGACCATCAACAACTCGAATCATTAGTTGAACAAGGGGGTGGACCGTTTGAATCATGATATCAATGAAAAAGACGTCTTGAAGCGTCTGCTTCGGTTTGTCGGTCCCTTTAAGAAACAAGTCTTTCTGGCATTCCTTCTCTTATTGGTCACGACGGGTGCGAAACTCGGAGGACCTTATTTAGTTAAAATCTTCATTGACAACTATGTCACGACTGGCAATTATCCAGTCCAGGAAGTCGCCTTATTATTTAGTGCCTACCTCATCTTGCATACGACAGGGATTATCGTCGATTATTTGCAAGCCTTTGAATTTCAAAAAATCGCGTTAAAAGTCATTCAGCGCTTACGGATTGATGTGTTTCGTCACGTCATGCACCTGCGACTCGCTTACTTTGACCGGACACCGGCTGGGGTTTTAGTCTCGCGGATCACGAATGATACGGAAGCGATCAAGGAACTCTACATCGGCGTCCTCTCGACGTTTGTCCAAAGTGGTGTCCAATTGATCGGAACTTATATCTTCCTCTATTTCTTGGACCCGACGCTTGCGACAATCGCACTTGTTTTACTGCCTGTATTTTATTTCGTCATCTGGATCTACCGCAAGTACTCGACGAAATATTATGCAGAAGTCCGCGATTTGTTATCGAAAATCAATGCGCAGTTAAATGAATCAATCAACGGGATGGCGATCATTCAGCAATTCCGCCAAGAAAAACGATTGATGGCGGAATTTGAAGAGACGAACGTCGCCCACCAAAATGGTCGTTATAAAAACTTAAAGCTCGACAGTTGGTTACTTCGTCCAATCATTGAACTGATGCTGGCGCTTTCAATCGCGACACTCGTCACGTACTTTGGGTTCTTATCATTTACGGAGACGGTTCAAGTCGGTGTCGTCTATGCCTTCATCAGTTATCTTGAACGCATTTTCCAACCCGTTCAACAAATCATGCAACGGTTGTCTGAATTCCAACAGGCGATTGTTTCGGCCGACCGTGTGTTTAAGGTTCTCGATACGGATGAGCCGGAACCGACGAAAGGGTTGCCTGGTGCAGCGAGCGTCACGGATGGACATATCGTCTTTGAAGACGTGCGGTTCAGTTATGATGGAGAGACGGAAGTCTTGAAAGGGATTACCTTTGAAGCGAAAAAAGGACAGACGATTGCCCTTGTCGGTCAGACGGGAAGCGGGAAAAGTTCAATCATCAACATCTTAATGCGGTTTTATGCCTATCAGTCGGGACGAATTTTGATTGATGGAAAACCGCTCGAACAGTTACCGGAAGATGAATTACGGCGTCACGTCGGACTTGTCCTGCAGGATTCGTTCCTCTTTACGGGAAGTGTCGCTGATAACATTCGGTTGTTTGACGATCGGATTTCGTTCGGAACCGTCGAAGAGGCGGCCCGTTTCGTTCAGGCGGATGGTTTCATTCACCAACTTGACGAGGGATACGATAGCCCGGTCGCCGAGCGCGGGGCAACGTTCTCAGCCGGAGAACGGCAATTGATTTCATTTGCACGAACGATGGCGCGTGATCCGAAAATCTTAATCTTGGATGAAGCGACAAGTTCAATCGATACGGAGACGGAAGAGAAAGTCCAGACGGCATTGAAACGAATGCGCGAAGGGCGGACGACGATTGCAATCGCTCACCGGTTATCGACGATTCAGGACGCCGACTTGATTCTTGTGTTACATCAAGGGGAAGTCGTCGAACAAGGAAATCACCAAACGTTGATTGCGAAAGACGGACTCTATAAAAAAATGTATCAATTACAGTCGGGTCATGTGACTTCGATTACGTAAATGCACACAAAAAGGCCTGCCAGGCGATCTCGCCCGGCAGGTTTTGCTGTTACTTTTTTTAATTAGTAGACAGTTACTGTGACGTTTTGGCGTCCCCAGTTGATGGCTTCTTGCTGTGAACCAACGAGAAGGTCAAGTTTGTTACCTTGAATTGCGCCACCACGGTCGAGAACGATTGCTTCACCGATACCTGAAATGTGCATCCGTGTGCCAATCGGGTATTGTGAAGAAGCTGCTACGATACGCATACCATTGTACGTGATCGTGTTTGTTACATCATAACCGCTAGCAGTCAATGCACGACCGTTGTAAAGCTGGCTACCGTTGCTTGATGGATCGTTCGTGTATGCACTTACGTTCATCGTCACTTTAGTACCAGACTTCGCTGAAGTCGTTTGTTTAGTTGCAGTAGCCGGTTTAGCCGCTGGTTTTGGTGCTGGCTTAGCTGCTGGTTTTGCTTCTGCTTTAGGAGCTGGAGCTGCTGAAGTCGAAGCAGTAGAACCAGAAAGTGTAGTGTAAGCACTATGCACATAGCGCGTTTTACCATCGATTGTGGTTTTAATCCAAGAACCAACTTTACTTTCTACGTTTACTGTTTCACCTTTATACAAGTTACCTACATCTTTCGAGTTCGTAGTAGGTTGTGTCCGAACGTTTAATACTGCCGTAGTGACTGTAGCTTTTTTAAAGTCGAATGATGAGGCAGCAGTAGTATATGCGCCATGTACATAACGTTTTTGGCCATTGATGCTTGTTTTGATCCATGCACCAGAACGTCCTTCGACATTTAATGTTTGCCCTTTATATACGTTACCTACGTCTGCTGATGCTGTTGTAGGTGCTGTGCGAACGTTGAGTACTGCTGTGTCTACTTTTACCGTCTCTGAGGCAGCCTCTGTCTCTTGGGCGAATCCTACTGATAGAGCCGTTGCTGCAAGTCCTGCAGCGAAAACTGCTTTTTTCATTATTGATGTCCTCCTGACATATGCTGTGTTTACTGTTCCTACTCTACACCCCGAAACCGGGTAGTGCGTTTACAGGTCAATGTCATTAAAGTTACAAAAGAGGTCAGTGTGACAAACAGATTGCAAAAAGCGTGTTTTTGTCATTAGTAGGTCATAAAGCATGGTTTTTAATTAGGTTCATAAGTCTTTATACCTATACAAAGAATAAACGGAAGCAATTGTAATGTACAAAAGTCATGAATCAATCCCTTGTCTAAAAATAAGTTGAACCATCTTCTAATCAAACTGGAGGCGAAGTTTGAGAGAAGAAGGGGGGCATGACAATGAAAAAGCGATTGAACAAAAACAAACCCTCTGAATGGAAAGAGGGTTTGCTTAAAAAGGATTAGTGATCAAACAAGTACACTTAATGGAAGGTGCCACGAAATGACTGCATTGAATTTTCGTTTTATGTGAGGAGCCGCTCATTTGAAGAGCCAACGGCATAAGTTTGCATAATCCGTGTGTACTCGACTAATAACAGATCGAGTTCATGACTGAGCTTCAATACATGTGGGGAGGTGAAACTAGACCGATCTGCTTGAAGATACAGTTCGCTTCGTTTTGCTTCAATTGCTAAGGTCAGTAATTGTTGGCTTGTCATAGCAGTCTCCCTTACATTGGTGTCGTATCCATATTCTAGCAAGTGATTATTCGGAGTGCAACGAAATTTTAGTAAGATAAAGTAAATGTAATTTTTTTGTAATTTGAGAAGTCACGAATCTTTCTTATCTTTTGTGAGATAATAGGTGCTAAATGATGCGGAGTTTGGCAAAATAGAGAAGAACTTCTTCTTATAGAAAGGAGCTGCTGAAATGGAGCTCTCGCTGTGGTTAGCATTTGGGGCAGGGTTACTGTCATTCGTGTCTCCCTGTACGCTACCGTTGTATCCGGTATTTCTTTCGTACATTACCGGAGTATCTGTAACGGATTTACAAGAAAAAGGTGTCCGGGAAAGACGTTCACTTTTCCATACACTCGCCTTTTTAGTCGGGTTCGCACTCGTATTCGTCGTCCTTGGATTATCGACGTCACTCTTTGCGGACGTCTTCATCACGTATCGCGATACATTACGGATGGTTGGGGCCCTCGTAATTTTCGTCTTCGGGATCGTCTTAGTCGGTTTATGGCAGCCGACGTTCTTGATGCGTGAAAAAAAATTGAATCTTGGTGAACGCAAGGGCGGTTACATCGGTACAGTCCTCGTCGGAATCGGATTTGCGGCAGGCTGGACACCCTGTACAGGTCCAATCCTTGCTGGTGTCATCGGTCTAGCGGCGACGAATCCGAGCCAAGGTATGCTCTACATGCTGTTTTATGTCCTTGGATTTTCGATTCCCTTCTTATTAATGGCCTTTTTTGTTGGACGCTCGAAACTCCTTGTCCAGTACAGTCTCAAAATGACGAAATTCGGTGGCGCCTTGATGATGGTCTTCGGAGTCATGTTGTATTTCAATGGCTTGAGTAAATTTGCGGCCTGGATGAGTGATATCGTTGGATTTACAGGATTTTAATCGAGGAAGTGATGAGATGATTTGGATATCAACAGGGGTTGCGCTCGTGATGGGGTTACTCATCAGCTTCATACGGGTGAAGGCGTCGGCGAAACCGACAAATGCCAAAAAGATTTTAATCCCTCCGTTCGCGATGTCGACCGGGATGTTGCAATTTTTATACCCGGCATCTCGTCTGACATGGACGGAGGTCGCGGAAGCATTGATTGTCGGGATGATTTTCAGTGTCTTCTTGATTAAGACGTCAAATTTTTATGAAGCAGAAGGTCAAATTTATTTGCAACGGTCAAAAGCATTTTTTATCGTCTTATTCGGAATCTTACTCGTACGGACGGTCGCAAAATTTATGATCGGGGGTCAAATCGATATTTTTGAGACAGGTGGAATTTTTTATCTCGTCGCGTTCGGAATGATCGTCCCGTGGCGAATCGCCATGTATCTGAAGTACAAACAAGTTAAGTCGGGGATTGTTCCCGTCGAACATTTACCACAATCATGAAAAATGACCGTCTTGTCCGATTTAATGGACAAGGCGGTCATTTTTTGAATACATCACATAGAATCTCGTTCACTCAGAGTAGATTGATTCTGCCATCATTAACGTTGGAAGTAGAGTTCGTATTCACGCCAATCGATTGCGTGTTCTTTTAAGGCTTTTTTCAAAAAATTATGATCACGTTTTGGAGTCGCTGAAATATATCCTTTGACGACAAGCTCTGACGTCATGACTGAAGCATGTTCTTCAAGTGCGAACTGACCGATCCGTCCGGCAATTTTCCGCCGTGCGACGTCACGAAACGCCGTCGGAACAGGCATGACGAGGGCATTCAATAACTCCATTGTCTCGTCCGTCCACAAGTGTCGTGTTTGGTCGATGTACTCATCTTCCCAATCCATCATCGATTTGCCGTCTTCTTTCGGGAGTTTTTTTAAGAACTTCCGGAACATGAAGAAGCCGCCAATCGCCATTAGTGTAATCATGATAAAGCCCCAGAGCAAAATTCCGTTCATGAACCATGCCATCCGTGACTCATCCCCCTTTCAACATCATTTATAGATTAGCATAAATGGTTTTCTCATGCTATGATGAATGACGGAGAAAGTGAGGAGAAGAGATGTTACAGCCATATGTACAATTAGATGAATCCGGACGACCGCAAAAGGGGAACTTACCCGAGACAGCAGACGGTCGCGTCGTCGAATTTTATTATGATACGAGTGGAACGGAAATCACGGTCGTATTCGTGACAATTCCTGCTTTTGATGCCAGTCGCAAGCGGGCATTTACCGTCGGGAAGACGTTTAAGACGATCTCGACTCTTGAAGATTTTACATTAGTGAAATATGACCTTATAGATCATCAGATCCTCGCGACACTTGAAATGTTCGCCGATGGATCGAAGCGCCAAATCGACGCTTCGAGATTGCTCGACTATTAAAAAAAGAAGGAGACGCGGATTGCCGCGACTCCTTCTTTTTATTTCGCGTTCAGCGTGATTTGATCATGGTCAAGCTCGGCGATCCCGCCAATCGGGAACGTAAATAAAGGTTCCGTGTGACCGAAATCCGCATTCGCGATGACGGGGATTGTTTTAAGTTGCGGGTAGAGACTGACGAGATAACGTAAATGTTCTTCCGTCATCTTCGTCGTCAGTTGGAACCGGCCGAAGACGATCCCGCGGATTTCGTCAGCGCCCGGTTGTGCCAGTAACGAAGCAAAGTCACGGGCGAACGTCGCCGGATGGACTTCGTAGTCGTCTTCTAAGAAGAGGACGGCTTGACGCAAATCGGGGAAAAACGGCGTTCCTTGTAATAAGTTCAACGTACAAAGGTTTCCCCCGAGAATCCGGCCGCTCGCTTTTCCGCTCGCTAAAACGAGATGACCGTCGTTCAACGACGTGACGGTCCGGCCGTCAAACCAGTCATGCCAGTTGACGCTCGGACGAACGGAGATCGCTTGGACGCCGAAGAACATCTTCTTGAAGTAGTCGAGCGTGTAGGCGTCACGCGAACTGAGTGCCCGTAACATCGGTCCTGAGTAGGTGACGAGACCTGTTTTTGTGAAAATCGCATTACTGAGCGCCGTAATGTCAGAGAAACCGCAAAGAATCTTCGGGTGGGTCCGAATTAAATCGTAATCGAGTCCCGCAAGCAATTCGTTTGAACTGAAGCCACCGCGTACGCAAAGAATCGCGTTGACGTCGCTGTCGGCGAAAGCGGCATGTAAATCGTCGATTCGGCAAGCCGGGTCGCTCGAACCGAACGGATTGACGGCGCGGGCATGTTGACTGATTGAGACGCGGAGTCCGAGCGTTTCTAACAGTTCGATGGCGTCATTGATGATTTTTTCATCGACACTCGCTAAGCTCGAAGCAGGCGCAAGGAGACGGACATGCGACCCTGCCTTTAGTTTATCCGGAGTAATCGGCGTCAACTGGCTTTCGATACATTCGATTCGGTTTCCGAATGGATCCTCCGTAAACAATCGCCGGCGCGGTGCAAGCCGATCGTCAAACGTGACCGGGTGACCGGCTTTATTCAAGCGCTCGGCGACACCATCCAAGTCGGGAAACGTAAGGCCGGGATGTGCTTTTTTAGCCGGCTGAAAATTTTGTTCGATGCCAACGTGAATCGCTGCAGCGTGACTTGTAAACCAAACGCCACCCGTCGCACGGACACCGACGGGCTTTTCGACTTCTTTCATATGTAATAGCCCGGCATAAAAAGCCCGGGTCGCATCTTCTGAAGCAGGTGGCGCAGCTAACTGAACATGATCAAGCATGACGACACTTCCTTTCGTGGTGCATCAACCGACAAATTGTGTGACCCGTTTAAGTTCACGTTCGACAAAGTCTAGATAGAAGGAACCGTCAATGCGGTGGTCAAGACTTTGGGCAATTTCATAAATATTCGAACGGAGCAATCCGAGATAGCCGGCTTCTTCTTTACGGGCTGATCGGTAAGAGGCTGCGTAATGAGCGAGTAAGAACTGAAGGTAGCCGCGATCTGTCAAAAGCGGAATCAATTGTTTTTTCTCTTCCATCGACCAGACGTAATTCGGGTTGTAATACATTTCGGCATAAAGGTGATACGGTTCGTCACCACCTGTGAAGAGCGGCTTGACGCGGCGTACTTCTTGTGTGAGTTTCTCCATCCAATCGAATCGGTCCTGTTTACGACTGATGAACAATGGCAAGATGTACGGATGTGCCTGGTCCGGCATCCGTGAACAACCGCGCTCGTGTCGGATTGCTGCATACAATAGAAGTGCCCGGTCTTCGAAACCACGTTCAATCGCATACGTCATCCGGCTGAATCCTTCACACGACGGACAATCACTCAGTTCATCGGAAGGGGCATCAATCCATTCTTCCAAGTATTGATCCGCTTGTTCTTCGTCACCAAGTTTACTGTAAATCATGAAACCGATATAATCACGGGTCCGCGCAAATCCATTGGCGTCACAAAAGTCGCTAAAACGTTCATAATCTGCCTCTAACAAAGCGATCGAGACGTCTTCTTGTTCAGCGGCATAAATCAAATACGATTTATAGTTCCAGTACAGGTCAAGCTCCTGTTTATGTGTCAGTGTCAGTTCGTCCTTACGAATCCAGTCCATCAATAATGAAAACGAGACGAGGAACGAGCGGAAATGTCCGAGATCAAATTGGTTTTGAGAAAAGGTCCATAATGCTAAGGGGCGAAGTGAATCGTCGGTCGTATCTTCAAAAATCGTCCAAAGTGATTCGCCACGTTCGAGTGACGGATTTTCCTCTTTCAATCGAAGATATAGGCTATTGAGTTCTTCATGAGGGTTCATCTGTACCCCTCCTTTCTTATATGAGTATACCACGCAGCGGATGAGAAATCGTTGATGATGCGGGCGCAACAAAAAATGATTCCGCTACGCATCAATTGCGCCTCGGAATCATTTCAAGAATTTGTGGATGCAGTTCATTTGCCGGATGCAATAAATCCTGGATCGTATAACTATTAAGTACCTGATGGAACGCTTCAATCGCTTCATCAAAGGCAGTTCGTGCAGGGTCAAGAGATGGATGTTCCACCATTCCCTCTTGCGGGTCCAAAAAATGAGTCGTTGGTTCGAACAATTGTACGACGTCACCGAGATAAATTTCATCCGGAGGACTTGCTAAGCGAAATCCACCACCACGACCACGGACAGAATGAATCAGACCATTTTGTCCTAAACGATAGACGACTTTCATCAGATGATTTTTAGAAATGTCGTAACAATCCGCTACTTCCTGGATTCGGACAAGTCGATCCGCATGTGTGCCTGCAAATAAAAGCGACCGGATCGCATAGTCCGTATAACGTGTCATGCGCATATATATCACCTACTTATCCTAGATTCTAAAATGGATAGGAAGGAAGAACAAGTTTAAATATGTTGTATAAAACAAGTATTTTTTATACCTTTTTTGAAGATTGTTTTTATCTAGGGGTTCGGGCATAATGAGGGGGGAAAGGTAGGTCATGGTATGCATTTTGATCAAGCATTACACCTCTTACAAAAGATGGGTCCGGAAGTGGATAAACGCGGTTTCCGCATCGCGAGCCGGTTTTATGATCAGTTAGAAAAAAATCATAGCCGACAGCTTGAACAAATGGGACAGCAGGACATACGTTTACAAAATCGTGAACTTCGGATTTTACGCCTCAGTCGCCTGTTGCATCACGTGACGAACCAACAAGAACCGAGTGAGTTGTTTAAACTCATTTTACTCGAAGAAATCAATCAAACGAAATCGTTCATTCTGTCTTACCCAGAAATCGTCAGTCAGGAGATCCTGCTCGCCGTGCAATGGGAATTTGAGCTTGAAGCGACAGACCCGTTGCTCGAGGCATGGTCTGTCGTCCATCACCAACTCGTTGATACGTGTCGTCACTTTTGCAAATATTCATCAAACGCAGACTGGAGACAACTCGAAGTGTTGTTGATTGCAGAAACACATCATTTAGGTGCTGTCATTGACGAAGCAAGGTATGCTTTGACGAATCATCGGAAAACGACGCTTGTCCATTTTAACGACATGAAGGCGCTCTCGGCTAAGTTGATGATGACACTCGAAGGACTTATTCAAAAGGGACTTGTTTTCCATACTATGCACCAAAATAGTACGGATGAAGGGGCGGTTGAATTTTTAGAGATGATTGCAAGCGACGACCCGATCGTATTCGTCAGTGGATCGAGTCGGTTCATCGCGGATGTGCAAAGGACGCTGGAACCGCTTCCGGTTATCTTTGGTCCATTTGTCGCAGATAATGCGTTGCCGTCTTAATGAAGGATTGCCTGAATCGAGTTATTTCAGGTACGAGAGCGGATACCCCGATGTTTTCGAGGGATGTCCGCTTTTTTTGTCGAATTAGCGTTGCTCGTGCGTAAGCTGGTTGGAACAGCGGACTTTTTCAACTGAAAGAGGAGAACTGATCGTTTTTCTTGAAAGGTATTAAAAGTATCAATGCCGGAGTATTCTTTCAAACTTTCAGGAGGGGTGACATGATTAACATCGAGAATCTGACGCAACAGTTTTCAAACGGAAAAGGAATTTTTGATGTCACGATCAATGTGGAGAAAGGCGAAGTATTCGGTTTTCTCGGACCGAACGGTAGCGGAAAATCAACGACGATTCGTCATTTGATGGGATATATGAAGCCGCAACGCGGGCGAGCGACGATAAAAGGGATCGATACGTGGGCAAATCAGGCGCAAGCGCGAAGTCACGTCGGTTATTTACCCGGCGAAATGGCGTTCCTTGACGGAATGACGGGGCTTGCGTTCCTCAACATGATGGCCGGTATGCAAGGATCAGACAATCCGGGCAGACGTGACGAGTTGATTAAAAAGCTCCAATTCAACCCGAACACACCGATTCGCAAGATGTCAAAAGGAATGAAGCAAAAGATTGGGATCGTCGCGACATTCATGCATGACCCGGAAATCTATATCCTCGACGAGCCGACGTCGGGACTCGATCCATTGATGCAGAACTTGTTCATCGAACTCGTCCTTGAAGAAAAAGCACGTGGCAAGACCTTCTTGATGTCGTCTCATAGTTTTGCTGAAATCGAGCGGACATGCGACCGGGCAGCGATTATTCGTGACGGCAAAATCGTCGCGACAAAAAATATTCATGAGTTGCAGACGATGCAACGAAAATCATTTAACGTCACGCTCGATGAAGAAGTGGCTGTAGCCGCTCTGCTTGCTTCCGCCTTGACGACGGAGCGAATCGACGTGCGGACGGTCCGGGTCGAACTCCGTGGGAATTATGATTTACTCATCCAAACGCTCGCCCCGTATCACGTCAAGAACATCAGTGCCGATGACCAAAGCTTGGAACAAATTTTTATGGATTATTATAATCAAAAGGAGTTGGGGAAATGAATCTCGCCCTTTATCGTCATATGATGCAGCTCCATCTGAAGATGTTTTTTGGTTTCGGGGTCGGCTCAGCCATTTATGTCACGTTGATTACCTCCCTTTATCCGTTGCTCGACGACAACATGGAACAGATTGACGACATGATGCAGGTTTTACCGGAAGGAATGATGCGGGCATTCGGAATGGAGTCGATCAGCAACTACGGTCAATTCATCTCGGCCGAATACTATGGTCTGTTTTATCTCTTAATCCTGGGTGTCTTTAGCGTGATGGTCGCGATTCAACTCGTCGCACGGCTCGTCGATCGCGGCTCGATGGCCTATCTTTTATCGACGCAGGTCTCACGAACGAAAGTCATCGTCACACAAATGCTCGTCTTAATCAGTGGTTTAATTGTGATTCATGTTTTGACATTCGCAGGCGGGGCGCTCGCAGCACGGTTCTTAATCGATACGGACCGAATCGCACTCACTGAGTTTTTCCAAATCAACTACGTCGGGTTTTGCTTATTTTTAGCCGTCAGCGGTTATTCGTTCTTGATTTCCTGTTTGTTCAACGATGAAAAAAATGCTTTTGCGGTCGCGGGTGGGATAACTTTTCTATTTTACGGGATGAACATGATGGGGAAAATTGTCACGAAAATCGACTGGATTCGGCATTTTACGCCGTTTTCGCTTTATGAACCCGGAAAAATCGCCAGTGGGGAAGGAGAGGTCCTCGTCTCAGTAATCATTTTAATCTTGATTGGTCTGCTGAGCTATGGTCTTGCCATCGTCCTTTTCCGGAAACGAAACTTGCCGTTGTGAGGAATGAATCGAAGGGGGGAGACGAAAATCACCTTCGGCTTGCCTGTCTCTTGAGCAGCGTGCGTTTAGTCGCTTTTTCCCGATGAAACTAACGAAACTAACGGAAATGGGGAGATTTGAAGACGAGTCGAGGAAGAGCGTTCCGCCCTAAACATAAGAAATAGGGACCTCTTCTTTCTAAAACAGTAAAAGGCGCATTCGACTTTTCGTCAGATGCGCCTTTTTAAAATAAACGTTAACTTACGCCGACTCGGACAACCGTTTCGCACGGCGAATCGAACGATCGAGTGCCAAGTAGACAAGTCCAGATAAACAACACGCGACCCCGATGGCGCCAAGCGCATAGTCGCCGTGACCGGATTCGAGGAACAACGACCCGAGGAGCGGTGCCGTTACGCCACCAATCAACCACTGCACGCTCGCGGCACCATTATACGTTCCCCGTAAGTGAACCGGCGCGATTAAAGCGATGAACGTCATTTGGACCGGTGACATGATCATTTCGCCGATGGTATAAAGGGCATAAATGACGAGTAAGAGAATGACGATGACGATATAATCCGTTCCGAGCGAGAAGAAGTAGGACGGGACGAAGGCGAGTAAAATCATGCCGAGTCCGAAGACGCTTGCGCCGAGTAACATGACTTTCCCGAACGATTTCCCGGATAGCTTCGCAGCAATCGGAAATTGGAACAAGACGACCATGATGCCGTTCAGTCCCATCAAGTACGGGAAAGGATTTTTTTCGTCCGGTAATCCCGGTAAGGCTTCTTTTAAGAAGACGGGTAGCATGTTTTCGACGAGCGTGAAGCCCATCGAGATGAAGACACCAGCCGCAATGAAGATTAAAAAGACATGGTCCTTTCGTAAGACAGTCAGTGAAGAAAGTTGTGGTGTATCCACCGGATGCTCAATTTTTTCAGGCTTCGTCTCACCGATGAACAGCAGGAGGACGAGGGCATAAAGTACATAAACAATAGCTGCTCCATAGAAAATCAAGGACCGATCGATGAAGAGGACGGCACTGCCGATCAATGGACCGAACGCAGCCCCGATGTTATGTCCCATCCGTAAGAGACCAAACGATTCGTTTAATCGTTCCGGTGGCGTGACATCAGCGACCATTGCGCTCGCTGCCGGGTGGAACAGAGAATTCGTCAGGCCGAGCGTCGCATTTAAGATAAGCAACGGCCAAAATGTATCGGCAAACGTAAAACCGATTAGGGCGAGCGCATCCCCGACGATGGCGATGACCATCAACGGTTTGCGGCCGTAAATGTCGGCGAGGTGCCCTCCGAGGAAAGAGCCGAATAAAGCGGCAATCGGCCCGATTGCCATGATGACGCCGACGAGGAGGTACGAATCGAGTTGATCGGCGTAATAGAGTACAAGAAATGGTGCAATCATGAACATCATGATGCCGGTTAACGTTTCCCCGACGAACCGGATCCAGATGTTACGGTCGAGCAGTTTTAATGAGTTGAACATAAATAAAACCCCTTATTATTCCGTTTTTAGACAATAGAAAAGACGGATACGCACAAATATGGGCATACCCGTCCTGATATAAGGGGGCAGCATGTACGTATACGCATACGCACACCCTGCTTAATTTTTAAAAAATTAAACGACTGGGTGACGTACAATGATCGCAGATGAGTTTGATACCTGAATCTGTCGCGGTGCTTGTGGCTGTTTCATGTGTACGTCTCCTCCTTCTAGTTAGTTAACTTCCTCGTCATCGTATAGAACATCAGGACGAGTTGTCAACTAAAAATCTGAAAATTAAGTCAATCGTGTGAAATAGACGAATAGCTGAAAATTCGGTATGATAGATTAGTTGCGAAAAATGAGCTGGTTACAAGTATTGAATTTATCGTGAAGGGACTTATTATACATGACAAAATTACAAACTGAAGTCGAGAAACGCCGGATTTTCGGTATCATCTCCCACCCGGATGCCGGGAAAACGACATTAACAGAAAAATTCTTACTCCACGGAGGGGCAATCCGGGAAGCAGGGTCGGTTAAAGCCCGAAAAAATTCAAAATTTGCTAAATCCGACTGGATGGAAATCGAGAAACAACGTGGAATCTCGGTGACGTCATCGGTCATGCAATTCGAATACGATAAAAAAATCGTTTCCATCATGGATACACCGGGTCACTCGGACTTCGGTGAAGATACGTACCGGATTTTGACGGCCGTCGACTCGGCAATCATGGTCATCGATGCGGCGAAAGGGATCGAGTCACAAACGAAAAAACTTTTTCAAGTCTGTCGGATGCGCGGTATTCCAATTTTTACATTCATCAACAAGATGGACCGTCAAGCACGCGATCCGCTCGAACTGATGGAAGAGCTTGAAGAAGTCCTCGGGATCCCGTCGGTTGCCGTCACGTGGCCGGCAGGTTCAGGACAACAGTTCGAAGGGGTCTACGACCGGGTCAACGAGAAGTTCCACTGCTTCAAACAAGACCGGAAGACGATTGAGCTTGGGGAAGAGGGGCTCGCAAGCGACGAACTCGCTAACTCAATCAACAATGAAATGTACGACACGCTCGTCGATGAAGTTGATTTACTCGACGGTGCCGGCAATGCCTATGACGAGGAATTGATTGCGAAAGGTGAGCTGACACCGGTCTTCTTCGGTTCAGCACTCGTCGACTTTGGTGTCACACCACTGCTCGAGCACTATCTCAACTTGTCCCCGTCACCGACACCACGGGAATCGAACAAAGGGAAGATCGAACCGGCACAAGAATTCTTCAGCGGGTTCGTCTTTAAAATCCAGGCGAACATGAACCCGAATCACCGGGACCGGATTGCGTTCATCCGCATCTGTACCGGGAAATTCGACCGTGGGATGGATGTCGTCCTGACGCGGACAGGGAAGAAAATGAAATTGTCGCAATCGACGCAGTTCATGGCAGATGAGCGGGAAACGGTCAACGAAGCCTTTGCTGGAGACGTCATCGGTCTCTATGATTCGGGCAACTATCAAATTGGCGATACAATCACGAATGGTGATCCGTCACTCCAATACGAAGCCTTGCCGACATTCGCACCGGAATTATTCTTGAAGGTCTTTACGAAAAATGCCCTGAAGTCAAAACAGTTCCAAAAAGGGATTGAACAATTGGCACAAGAAGGGGCAATTCAAGTCTATAAGACGGAATACAACGAGGTCATCCTCGGTGCGATCGGTCAACTGCAGTTCGAAGTCTTCGAACACCGCCTTAAAGGCGAGTATGGCGTCGATATCTTAAAAGATGCGGCGAACTTCCAGGTCGCGAAGTGGGTCAAGGTGACAGAAATCAATGAAGTGAAGAAATTGACGGATTCACGGACGGTCCTCGTTTATGACCGTTGGGAAAACCCGGTTCTCCTCTTTGCGAATGATTTCGTCTATGAACGCTTCGTCCAAAAAAATGAAGGTACGATTACATTAGTCGATTCGCCGCAACAGCTGAACGATTAATCGAATCTTGAGAGAGCTTTTCCGCGTCAGCGGAGGAGTTCTTTTTTTTACTGCACTGTTTTGCTTCAGAAGAACATGGGTAAAAAAGGGAAGTAGTCCGATTCATACATTTTGTGAGAGGGATGGTGGTAACGATGGCGAAAAAATTCGTAGGCGTTTTTCATGATCAATCCAGCTTGGAGCAAAAGATGCATGCTTTAAAAGAACACGGACATAAGGACTCCGACTTTTCAGTTGTCGGACGGGATGAAGCGGCCGAAGAGACATCGGGTGCGTCTTGGGTCGATGAAATGAAAGCGAAGTTCAGCAAGGAACCACCGTTACGCGAGACGCTGAAACGCGTCGGTCATTCGGACGACGAAGCGGCAAAACATTACGAAGAAGTCGAGCGTGGCGGCATCGCCTTGTTCGTCAAGGAACGGGACGATCACGACCACAATCATGACCATGACCATGATGAAGGACATCGACATGAGGGAAAAGTCGAAAATCCCGGCGTCAATGACTATGAGGCGGAGCAGGATGCGAATCACGAAAAAAGTACGCGGACGAAATGGGACGCAGACGATTTAAATAAATAAGGGACGAACACGGCTTGCTTTTTTTAAAGTAATCCGTGTTTTTTGTTGGAGAAGTGTCTTCGCTACCGCCAGGAAAAAGGCGAGTGCTATACTGGAAGCACTTATTGAAGAGGTGAAAACATGAAAAAAACAGTCGCAACACTTACAGGGCTCGGTTTACTCGGAACGGTCTTTATGACGCGTTATCCATTATTCGGTCGCCGACCGTCTAAAGCCGATCAACAGGATTACAGACGATCCGCCCAGTTCAAAAATGGAAAGTTTCAAAATGAACTGCCGTTTCAACTGAAGATGGAATGGGAGACAACAAAAAGTATCTTAAAAGATTATGGGCGGAAATTGCCGTCTTTAAAACCGGTCAAACCGTTACCGGTCAAACCGTTTGAACAGCGGACGGACGGGACAGAACCGCGTGTGACCTGGTTCGGGCATTCGGCATTCCTGCTCGAACTCGATCACCAGACGATTTTCTTTGATCCGATGCTCGGTCGTGCGCCGTCACCGTTCCCGAAACTCGGAGGCGGACGGTTCCAGACGACGGCACCGGTCGACCTCGATGCCTTGCCGGCAATCGATCTCGTCATTTATTCGCATGACCATTATGACCACTTGGATTACCATTCGGTCCTGGCATTAAAAGACCGGGTCGGACAATTTATCGTTCCGCTTGGTGTCGCGAGCCGCCTGAAAGGCTGGGGCGTCGACGCAAGCCGGATCACGGAACTCGATTGGCACGAATCGATTGAGACGAATGGCCTCCGTCTGACGGCGACGCCGGCCCGGCATTACTCCGGTCGTAACGGGCTTGATCAATTTTCGACGCTTTGGGCATCATGGGTAATTGAGGGATCAAAGAAAGTCTTTTTCAGCGGCGACAGCGGCTACGGTCCACACTTTAAGGCGATCGGTGACCAGTATGGTCCGTTTGACTTGACGATCATGGAGTGCGGTCAATACGATACCCGTTGGTCCAGTTCGCACATGTTACCGGAACAGACACTCGCGGCACATCTTGACGTCAAAGGGGACGTGATGATTCCTGTCCATTGGTCGGCGTTTACACTGGCGTTTCATCCGTGGTACGAACCGGTCGAACGGCTGTTGAAGGAAGCGGCGAAACATGACGTACCAGTCGTGACACCGATGATCGGTGAGAGCGTTACGGTTGCAAGTCAGACCCGTAAATGGTGGCGCGAAGTCCGGTGAAGTTAGGTTAAGTTAAGTGAAACTCTCATCTTTTCCCGTGCTTTCCTCAGGCGAGCAGTTGGATCTCGTTTGTCTCTGACAGCGCGAAAAGCACGCGCTTTTTCCTGTAGGAGTCACGGGAAGAAGCCGAAGTTAATGGACTGCCATCAGATGATGACTCAAAAAACATCCCCGCTCTTTCGCCTGTCGCGAGAGAGCGGGGATGTTGTGTTTTCGGACGAGTTAACTGGCAAGCCGTTCTGATTGAGCATCACGTCGCACGCGCAAACGTTCGATGACTTCAAAACCGAGGACGAGCATCGTCCCGATCAATAAGCCGTTACTGAAGAACGGACGTAACGTCAGTGGCAGAATTTCTGCCAGGACCGTCGATTGCAACAGAATGCTGATCCCGATGACGGCACAAATCGCAAAGGCATGTTTCCGGCGGCTTGTCGTCATGCTGCTTTCAGCCGACTGCCAGGCAATCAGGAACATGTGCGGTAACGTCGCGAGTAACGCTGCACTGGCGACACTACGCGGCAATGTCGCGATGATGCCGATGATGCTCGGGAAAAAACCGACCAAGGCGATGACGAGTGAGGCAATCAAAAACGGTCGGCGGTCCTTACTGCCTGTCTGGGCGATAAAGCCACTCGTGATCGGCAAGGGAACCGGAACGAGCGTCGAGAACGTCGCCGCGATCAAGTGAATGATCCCTTCGATCGTCAGTCCTTGATGCAATGCGCCTTTTTTCTGAATCGTCGCTTCGACGGCGCTGAGCGCAGCAATCAAGTTGACGATTAATAGAATTGCAAACGGAATCGCGACGAGAAACGCACTGCCGTCAAATTGCGGCATCCCGAACGGTAAAGCGGTCGGGACGGAAAAGACACCGGATGCTTCCGGCAGTGACGGGCGACTGACCAACCAGCCGACGACAATGCCGATCATCAAAGCAAACGGACGGAGCCGTGCCGGACCAAACTGGCTCAGTCCGAGGACAAGCAGGAATGTCAGAATGCCGGCAAAACGTGTCGCTTCGACGGCGAGAACGGCACTCAGCATGACGCCGGTCAGTTGAATACATAATAAAAGCAAAAACGTGCCGCTGACGAGCGGGGTGAAGACCGGTAATAAAAAGCGGGTCCATCCCGTCAACCCGAGGAAAATCAGGACGACGCCGGCAATGACGACAGCAGCCATCGCAATCGTAAAGGCCGTTTTTGAATCGACCGGCAGAGCGGCGATGACAACAAAGATGCTGACCCATGAACCGGCAGGACCGGACACGATCGGTAACCGGTGACCGAACACACCATGGAGAAAACAGGCAATCCCGCCGACAAAAAAGGATCGCTGGACAAGTGCGGCCGTTTCAACATTTGAGAGATTAAACAGGCTCGCGACGACGATCGGCAAGGCAATCGTATTGGCTAATAAGAAAATAATCCACTGGACTGTGGACGTCGTACGTTTCACAAAAATCGTCTCCTTTAAAAATCGCTGATTTCAGCATCTTATCATATGATTGATGTTATGATTCATACATATTTATGACTAAAAACATATGAAAGAGATGATGAATATGGATTTACGGCAATATCGCTATTTTTGTGCAGTCGTCGAAGAACAGTCGGTCACACGGGCGGCGGAACGCCTGCGGATGGCCCAGCCCGCTTTGACGCAACAAATTCGAAAGATGGAAGAGTTGCTTGGCGTACGGCTGATTGAACGGGCGGGACGCGGCATCCGGATTACAGCGAGCGGTGAGCGGCTCTATGAACGGGCCGTCTCACTATTGCGCTATGAAGCGGAAACGCGGATCGAAGTCAGTGACATCAAGGAAGGGCGGACCGGAATCTTACGGATCGGCGTCAATACGTTGTCCGCCGGCCGCTTGACAGGCTGGGTGCAAGAGATGAAACGCCGCTATCCGCGGATTACGTTACAGATTCATCAGGGCGAGTCTGCTGCTTTGATTGATCGTTTGAAGGATCATGCGATCGACGTGGCACTCGTCCGGCTGCCGATTGAGGCGCAAGGCGTCGCGATCGAGTGGATGGAAGAGGAACCGTTTTACCGAATCCATCATCCTGATTTTCCGGATGCCGATATGATTATTCCGAGTCAGGAAGGACTGGGTGTCTTTCAGACGCTCAGCCAACAGTTCGGGGTCGTCTCACAGGAAACGTGTTCCGACGTCTTGACCTTGATTGGCCTCGTCCGGTGTGGACAAGCGGTGACGCTGTTACCGGAAAGTACGCTTCGCGAGCTCGACATGACGGGACTGGTGCAGGAACGGTTACCGGACGCGACGAGTACGACGGCTCTTGTCTGGTTGACGGAAGACGGTCAATCGGCGCTGACCCAACAATGGATCTCGATTGTCCACGAGTAAGAACGAATTGTTAAAAAAGGGATTTTATAGGATACTTGAACAAGTGACAGGAAGGTAAGGAGGAGGATGAAATGAAGACGATTCGCGGAAAATACGGCGAAGCGAAGATTTTTACACACAATGTCGATGACATGACGATTGAGCAAGTGACGGGGATGCTGAACGAAAACATTGCCGTCAACGGCAATGTCCGAATCATGCCCGATTGTCACGCTGGCAAGGGCTCGGTCATCGGAACGACGATGCGGATTCACGATAAGGTGGTTCCAAATCTCGTCGGTGTCGATATTGGCTGCGGCATGTTATGTACACAAATCAACCGTGAAGGAACAGCCGGCGTCGATTATGAGAAGTTGGATGCTGCGATTCAGGAACTGGTTCCGAGCGGCATGTCGGTTCGCAATCAGCCGCACCGGTTGTCGGAACAGATTCCGTTTGAGCAGGTGTTGGCACCGTTCAACGAAACACGGGCCAGATTGTCGATTGGCACGTTAGGCGGCGGGAATCACTTTATCGAGCTGAACGCGGACGAGGAAGACAATCTCTACCTCGTGATTCATTCCGGCAGCCGGAACCTCGGGAAAACGATTGCCGAACATTACCAAAAGCTCGCGGAAAGCTCACAATTCACCGTCGATACGGCGTCGGTCGTCGCCTCACTGAAAGATCAGGGACGGGAGCAGGACATCCAATCGACGTTGGTCGAGCTGAAGAGTCAGTTCAATGAAACGAATAAAGATTTAGCGTACGTGTCCGGTTCCGATATGGACAGCTACTTACATGACTTAAAAATCGCCCAAAAGTACGCGGCACTGAACCGTCAAGCGATGACCGACGTCATTGTTGAGGCGATGGGCTGGTCGATCACGGAACAGTTCGATACGATTCATAACTACATCGATCTCGAGCGGATGATTCTCCGCAAAGGTGCGATTTCAGCGCAAGCCGGTGAAGTTGCCATCATTCCGATGAACATGCGTGACGGTTCACTGATTGTCAAAGGAAAAGGTAATCCGGACTGGAACTATTCGGCGCCACACGGAGCAGGACGGATCATGTCCCGTTCAAAAGCCTTTAAATCCGTTGATCTGAGAGAATTTGAAGCGACGATGCAGGACGTCTGGTCGAGTTCGGTCGTCGAATCGACACGTGATGAGTCGCCATTCGTCTATAAACCGATGGAGGAAATCATCCGGAACACAATGGATACGGTCGAATTACTCAAAGTCATCAAGCCGCTCTATAACTTTAAGGCGAAGTGATCCGGCAGGTGTCTGCGACTTTGAACCAGACCAAATCCCCCGACCTTCTGATTGGAAATGAATCAGTGGTGAGGGGATCGGTTACATAATATTTACTCGTTGTCAGTCTTTACTACTGCCGTACCAAAGTCGGCGTTGAAGGCACGGCACCAAATCACGACGGTATTGTACTTCGTGAAATCGACATCTGGAGGGACAGCATAATTTTGATTGCCGGTATTGCCTTTTAATGCCCCTAAGTTGATGCCTTCTTTTGGCTCCATACCCGGTTGAATGAGATAGACGAATAAATCTGGACCATTCGTCGTCTTGAAATCTTCAAACCGGAGATACTGACCGTCATCTGCTTGAATCGTTTTGAGTGTTCCTGAGGTTTTGTAGTTTTTTTCTCCATCGACGAATTTACCGGAGAACGTAAGCTCTTCCTCCTGCGTGCTAGGTGTCGTAGTTTCCGTTTCATCTTCAGTATCCGGTGTCTGTTCTTCCGTTTTGACGTCAGAGGAAGTCGGGGGAAGTCCTTCGTCAACTGCTTTATCAAAAAGAAGCGGCGAGACTAACCACCAACTGATTGCCAGGATACCGACGATGACGACGCCAAGGAGAATCTTCGTGATTGTTTTCATGTGCATCACTCCACTTCAGAGGTTTTTCAGTGCAGCGTTCGGACATCTGCGTCTTGGTTAAATTTTATCATATGTGGAAGATATCCGTTCATCAGAAGACGCTAGTTACTTAGATATTTGTAAGTCTCCCCATCATCAGCGCTGCGGAGAAAACCTGCTTTTACAAGTACGGATTGGGAGGCACGATTT
Organism: Exiguobacterium sp. s95; assembly: GCF_018618655.1. Lineage (NCBI taxonomy): Bacteria > Bacillati > Bacillota > Bacilli > Caryophanales > Exiguobacterium > Exiguobacterium sp. s95. The sequence goes on from NZ_JACSMM010000001.1 coordinate 80,693, forward strand.
TCATGTTCTGTATAGGCACAGACCTGTAAAACTTTCATTTCCTGCAGACCAAACTGGGTAACGGTCTTGACGGCTTCCGTCATATAACCGTGGCCGCGGAAGTCCGGTTTCAGGACATAGCCGATCTCAGCAATGTTGTTTTTGTAGCCGCGGCAAAAACAGCAGTTCCCGATGAATTCGCCGGTCGACTTTAAGTACAGTCCCCACGTAATCCCGTCCCCATTGAAGTAATCAAGAGCAATCTGACTCAAGATGTTGACTACGTCAAGGCTGTTTTTTGCCTGTTGACCATCATAGGCCGTGATGTCAATCATCTGGTTCGCTTCACTTAATCGGATTTCTCGTAATAACAGCCGTTCGTTCGTCAGTTCAGGAAAGACTTCAAAGTAGTATTTTTCTGTCACTCGGCACACCTCGCTTTATCTGTTTCATACGTCAAGTGTACTTCATCTGACACAAACAGGAAGAAGTAATTTGTCGTCATCATAAAAGCAAAATATCCGTTCATTCACAGGAGGAGTTCTTATGCAAAAGAAAGCGTTAGTCGTTATTGATATTCAAAATGACATGACAAAAAATTATAAGGAAGTCATCGGTACGATCAATCAGTCAATTGATTGGGCAGTTGAACAGGACATGCATGTGGTCTATATCCGGCACGAAAATTTATCAGCCGGGACAAGAACGTTTAAAACCGGGACACGTGGTGCCGAGTTAGCACCCGATTTAAATATCGTTTCAGATCATGTATTCACAAAATATAAGGGGAATGCTTTAACAAGCGAAGCGTTCGCGGCGTTTATTGAGCAGCACGAGATCACCGCCTTTTATCTGACCGGTGGAGACGCGACAGCTTGTGTCAAATCGACCTGCTTCAACTTACGTAAACTGGATTATGACGTGACAGTGATTACGGACGGGATTACCAGCTATGACAAAAAGAAGCTTCCGGAGATGATTGAATACTATGAGAAAAAAGGCAGCAGCATCATCCAGTTCAAGGATTTACTTTCGGTTGATTAACGCTGTTGAAGGAGGGGGGTAACATGAAAAATGTAATTAAAGTACTGATTGTTTTGTCCGTCTCAATAGGTCTGATGTTGACAGGTTTTCCGTCAAACGAAGCCGTGGCGAAAAACAAAAAAGAAACATAACATGACACTTTTAAAAAGCTGAAACTGAATACGTCGATGACCAGCGTTGCGGAAGTCATGTATGGCAAGAACTATAAAAAACATCTGTGTGACCGCTCAGAAGATGAAGTGAAAGTTAATCTTTTATGCAGTGGTGAATTGAACGATTCCAATACATACGATAAAAGCGGGAAGCTAAAATATTTGAAGTATGAGTTTTATCTGTACCCAGATTCAAAGGTGCCGAATGAATCGGACAATACGGATGAAGTGACGTTCCAAACCGTCCGGATGTTGCTCGTATTTAAGTCGAAAGAGCACAGCAAGCAGTTAAAGCTTGTCGAAAAACATTGGTTTGACGTATCCGTCGAAAATTCAAAACGTGTCTACAATAATCAAAAAATTAAAAAAGGTATGACGAAAAAGCAGTTGGATGACGTGCTGACTGGAACAGGGCTCGGGAGATACGAAGCCGTCTCGTATATCGACTATTCAAAAGTCGGAAAGCAAGCCGGTAAACAACAGCCTGTTTTTTTAAAGGCGTACAAGACGTATTCGTATTCTGTCTTGAATCAGAAAGAGAATATTCTGTACTTCTTCGAGATGAAGTACAGTCGGACGAAAAAAGAGTACGTCGTTTCGTATGTGGAGTCCTGGAGGGAGAACATTAAATGAAATGGAGAAAAAAATACTTGATTTTGTTATCCAGTGTTTTTTTGATTGCGGGATGCACAGACGATGCTGTGACATCTAAGCCTAAATCAGAAAAGAAAAAAGTCACTGTTTCGAATCAAAAAACAGATGAAAATCAAATCATGAATCATGACCAGTTTGAACAGCTGTTTGCACACATGAACGAACACTTGAAGATTGATCATTTTCAGCTAAAAGCAAGTACGCGGGGTTCAGATTTCACAATCATCGACAAGGAATTAAGCTTTGGTAAAAGAAATTGGTTAACCGTTGATGGAAGTAGTGATAGTGCCTCAACACAAGAAAGCCTATATTTCGAAGATAAAAAACAGACGACGCAGTTGTCGGTCCACTTTGCCTACACCGACCACTACATAGGCGAAGATATGATCCAGTATCCCAGCAGCTCGGGCTATGACAAATTGAATCAAAAACTCGCGAATCAATCTGATTTAATACTTATCAGCTACAAGAATTTAGTGATTTCCGTCCAACAAAATAAATTAAGTAAAGTAGACCCGGAAACGACAAAACTTGCAGTTGAGCGAGTCATCAAGGAGTTAGGACAATTAAACATACATTGAATCCCCTGACCGAAAGGGAGAACAGAAATGACAAACAGAATATATTTCATATCAGGTCCAGCAGGAGTAGGGAAATCAACGACGTCAACCATTTTAGCTGAAAGAATTAAGAGAAGTGCTTATATTTCGGGTGATCTTATAAGCCACCTCCCAGTTTCGGGACATGAAAAACCTTGGGAATCAGTTCAAGCAAAAAAACTCGTGTGGGAGAACCTGATTGCACTGACAAAAAACTTTATTAAGTCTGATTTCGATGTGATTATTGATTGGATAATTTCGTTAGAAGATATCCGTATCTATGCCCCTGAATTGTTCTCTTTAGATGTTGAGATGAAATTCGTCATTTTGTGGACGGATGAGAAAGTCAATGTAAATCGCGACAAAACGCGTTCTGAAAATGAACAAATGGGGGAGCGGGTAAAAATATTGAGAACTGATTTTCTCTCAGAAAAAAATCAACATCCTTACTTTTTGGATACTACCCATTTAGAGCCTAAGGATGTTGTCACCTCCATCATGGAGGAAGAAAGTTATCTTATTGAACTTTAAAACAAATCAAATGAAGGATGAAATACGATGAAGATAGCCACTTTTAATATTTGGAACAAACAGGTTGAGTGGGAAAAGAGGATAGAGGTTATTTGCGGTGAAATCCAAAGAATAAATCCAGACATAATTGCTCTTCAAGAAGTGAAAACTTTTATTAGTGCAGAAAGTAATATGAACGTAGCTCACTATATAAGTGAAAAACTAGAATCATTTCACTGTATTTTTAAAGAATATCCTGATTCACCAGACGAGGGATTGGCTTTTTTAAGCAAATTTCCAATAACATCAACGGATATGATTTGGAATACGGATACAGATGAGTCTAATTACTGTGCGATTAGAATAACAGTTAAACATGATGATGATGACTTAGACTATGGAATTACTAATGTTCACTTAAATTGGAGGACGGAAGAAATTCGTCAAGAGCAAATCATGACCGTCAACCAGTGGATTTCCGACAATCAAAAATCCTACGAAATACTTTGCGGTGACTTTAACGACGTGCCTGATTCTAATACACATAGATATTTAATCTATAATGATTGGTCTGATGTGGCATTAAATTATGAGAAAAGAGGATTTAAAGCTCAACCAACCTTAGACTACACTAACAATACATACCTAAAGAACGAAGGAACCTCACAAAAAACGTTACGGTACGATTGGATTCTTCTAAAAAGTAAGACATCTTTAAAAAGTTGGCAAATAGATTCTGTAGAAATATTTGGCGATAAGTTGCTGGGCAAATATGCTGTTCTTCCAAGCGATCATTACGGCGTGATAGCAGAAATTAATTAATCTCTTTTTGCTTTGTCACCATAAAAGGTAGTTGGTACATTAAGTCCGTCAGATGTTGGAACGGGCATCGAAAAAAGTGACTCCCACAAGACCAATTTCTTTTAAACGAATTTACGTTATTCAGTTTTCACTTCGTAATCAGCTAAAATTTTATTTCCAAAAGTAGTAAGCATTTCTGAGCTGACGAAAGATTTCACTATGAAAAGTAAGTTATCTTTGCTGAAAACAGGATTAATCAGTAGTGCTTTTTGTTCAAAAGCAAAGCGGTTATGATCATAATTGATAATCAGGTCTTTCAGCCCGCGTAGATCACTTTTTGAAAGATCGAATAAGATGACAGCTTCATGTATCGTTGTGTTTTCCATTGCATCCGGTTGTAAATTTCCGAGTAGAGTCAGTAACGTTTGATTGTGAAATTTCAGCTTTTCGATTTCCTCTATCAAATAGGTATAATTTTTATCTGACATATTTGAACTCTCCCTCTTTTTGGCTCCATCTGATAATATTGTATCAATTTACCAATGGTTACCGTAGGCGATGTTTAAATTTCTCGAATAGAATTGATTTGGAGGTGTCGATGACATGCAGTTGCCTACACGACTTGGCACCGATGAGGCCGGCTATATTATGAATCAAACGAGTGTCGTGCGTACTCAAGCGATGTTTCGACCTGTCATTGAAGAAGTGATGGGTCTGTTGAAAAAACAGTTTGGTGAAGTACTTCACAGCGTTTACGTATACGGCAGTATCGGTCGCGGTACAGCCGTCCCTGGAAAATCAGATTTAGATTTGACGGTGATTTTAAGAGAAGACGTTCAAATGGGTTCTTTAAGAGAAGTGACACAAAATTTGTTAGAGCGGCATGCTGAAATCATAAAAGTTGATTACGACATAGGCACACTTGATACAGTGCTCAGTCCTGAAAATCTGTATGAATGGGGCTTTTGGATACGTCATGTCTGTTCCTGCATCGAGGGTTGCGACTTATCTGATCAGTTTCCGAATATGAAACCGGACGTGCGGATCAGTCGTGCTCTAAATCGGGAGCTAGCTGCCCAGTTGCGTAAAGCTCATGAAAAACTAGAGGCAGGCGACATGGCTCAAACGGAAAAACGATCTCTCGTTAAGCGGATGATCCGTGGTGCTTACTTAAACATCAATGTAAAAGATCAAAGTTTTGTATCAACCATTGAGGACAGCCTGTCGATACTGCAGCTATATTTTCCTGAAGATAAACTGATTGAGGATTTAGCGATAATGGCGGACAAGATAGTACTGTCAGACGAAGAATTATACGGTGTGTTGCTTCGATTTGAAGCAGCGTTTACTTAAAGATCGTAATTTGTCACACAGAGTAACATGGCTAAAAAAAGCCCCCGAAAAAACGGGGGCGAAGCATATACTTTATCTTTTCAGTTCACACCGTCTCATCCGTAAACGTTTCACCGGTCCGGCGCACGGTCGCTCCAAGTTCAGCCGCAATCGCATTGATCGCTTCTGAATCTTCATTGACTTCACTGATGATGATGACACCGTAGTGATCGGCACTGATTTGGTTCAGCGTCCGGTTAAATAAATCAAACGAATCGCGTTCGTTTTTTTCGTCCCGGTTTGCGCCGATCAAGTATCCGGCAACAGAACCGACGAGCATCCCGAATGGTCCACCGACGACACCGACTGCCATCCCGATCATTGAGCCTTTGAACGATTGATCCTGCTGCGTAAAGTCAATTGCATCGATGAACGAAAACCCGTCCGTCTCATCGCGTTTCGCTAAAACCATCTGCTCCATCTCGATTTCTTTAATCGCTTCGAGGTCCTTGATCATCTCAAAGCCAGTTTTGGCTTTTTCTAAATCGTTGAAAATAATCGTCGTAACGACGTGGGTTGCATCATTTTTATATTCTGCCATAATTTCCGCCTCCAGAAAGTTCTGATGTCGTTCTACAGTTTAGTAGTACCCGGAACGGAAGTATCGAAAACTAGAAACGTGAACTCCGCCTAAGCATATGATTGATATAACTTCTCAATTAGGCGATAAGGAAAACTTATCACAAGTCTTTTGTTCTTTCAAATTGTAACGAGACCCATATTATACTATGATAGAGCTGTACAAGTAAGCGGTATCAGGGGCTTGATGTCGTCAACACTTAAAGGGGGAATCAGCATGAAACAAACGCAATCAACGCAAGACGTGTTTGGTGCACGCCGTTCGTTTGAAGCGAACGGTAAAAATTACAACTATTACAGCCTGGAAAAATTAGAAGAACTCGGACTAACGGAAGTCAAACGTCTTCCATATTCAATCCGTGTCCTGCTTGAATCGGTTCTTCGTCAACAAGATGGTCGCTCAATCACGAAAGAACACGTCGAAAACTTGGCGAAATGGGGAACTGCCCAAGTTTCGAACGATATCGACGTCCCGTTCAAACCGTCACGCGTCATCTTGCAAGATTTCACAGGTGTTCCGACTGTCGTCGATCTCGCATCACTCCGTAAAGCGATGCAGGACCTCGGTGGAGATCCATCAGTCATCAACCCGGAAGTTCCAGTTGACCTCGTCGTCGACCACTCGGTTCAAGTCGACGCCTACGGTTTCGCTGGCGCACTCGCTGAAAACATGGATTTAGAGTTTGAACGCAACGAAGAACGTTACAAATTATTACGCTGGGCAACGACGGCATTCGACAACTACCGTGCCGTTCCACCGGCAACAGGAATCGTCCACCAAGTTAACCTCGAGTACTTGGCATCGGTCGTCCTTGAAAAAGAAACGGCAGACGGCACAGTTGACGTCTATCCGGATACACTCGTCGGAACAGACTCACATACGACGATGATCAACGGTCTTGGTGTCCTCGGATGGGGCGTCGGTGGGATCGAAGCGGAAGCCGGCATGCTCGGACAACCTTCATTCTTCCCGGTTCCTGAAGTTATCGGTGTCCGCATCACAGGTGAAATGCACCCGGGAACAACAGCAACGGACGTCGCCCTTCGCGTGACGGAAATGCTCCGTCAACAAAACGTTGTCGGTAAATTCGTTGAGTTCTTCGGTCCATCACTTCACTTGATGTCATTATCTGACCGGGCGACGATCGCCAATATGGCACCAGAATACGGTGCAACATGCGGATTCTTCCCGGTCGATACAGAAACGTTGACGTACCTTCGCTTGACAGGTCGTGAAGAAGAGTTGATCGAGAAAGTTGAAAACTACTCGAAAGCAAACGGCTTGTTCTACACACCACAAAACGAAGATCCAACGTTCACGAAAACAGTTGAACTTGATCTTTCAACAATCGTTCCTGCGCTTGCCGGACCAAAACGTCCACAAGACCGGATTGACTTGACAGACGTCCACACGTCATTCGAAAAAGCGTTGACAGCGCCGCAAGGCAATGCTGGATTCGGTCTTTCTGAAGACGAAAAAGATAAAGTCGCAGTTATCCAGTATGAAGACGAAGCGGTCGAAATGCGTACAGGGGACCTCGCGATCGCCGCCATCACAAGCTGTACGAACACATCAAACCCTTACGTCATGATCGGTGCCGGACTCGTTGCGAAAAAAGCAATCGAGCTTGGCTTGACGGTTCCGAAATACGTCAAGACGTCACTTGCTCCGGGATCAAAAGTCGTAACGGATTACCTTGAGAAATCAGGACTTCAACCGTACCTCGATGAGCTCGGATTCAACACGGTCGGTTACGGCTGTACGACATGTATCGGGAACTCGGGTCCACTCGACCGTGCTGTCGAAGATGCAATTCTCGGTTCAGACCTGCTTGTCTCATCTGTCCTCTCGGGTAACCGTAACTTTGAAGGTCGGGTTCACCCGCTCGTCAAAGCCAACTACTTGGCATCACCACCGCTCGTCGTTGCATACGCAATCGCGGGAACAGTTGATGTTGATATCATGAACGCATCACTCGGAACAGGTAAAGACGGACAAGAAGTTTTCTTCGCGGACATCTGGCCGTCACGTGACGAAATTCAGACGATCATCAACACAGTCGTCACACCACAAAGCTTCCGTGCTGAATATGATTCAGTCTTCACAGGAAACGAACGTTGGAACAACCTCGACGTCCCGACAGGCGATCAATATGACTTCGACGAAGCGTCGACATATATCCAAAACCCGCCGTTCTTCGAGAACTTGGCGAAGGAAGCTGGACATGTTGAAGCATTGAATGATCTCCGTGTGTTCGGTAAATTTGCGGATTCTGTTACGACAGACCACATTTCACCAGCCGGATCATTCTCGAAAACGACACCAGCCGGTCAATACCTCGTCAATAAAGGCGTTGCACCAAAAGACTTCAACTCGTACGGTTCACGTCGTGGTAACCACGAAATCATGATGCGCGGGACATTCGCGAACATCCGGATCCGTAACCAAGTCGCACCGGGAACAGAAGGCGGATTCACGACGTACTGGCCAACTGGTGAAACGATGGCGATGTACGATGCTGCGATGAAATATAAAGAAGATGGCACAGGTCTCGTCATCCTCGCTGGTAAAGACTATGGTATGGGCTCGTCGCGTGACTGGGCAGCAAAAGGAACGAACTTGCTCGGCGTTAAAGCCGTCATCGCCGAGAGTTTCGAGCGGATTCACCGTTCGAACCTTGTCATGATGGGTGTCCTACCACTTCAATACGTCGCCGGTACGTCTGCTGAGTCACTTGGTTTAACAGGTGAGGAAGCAATCAGTATCGCAATCGACGAATCTGTCCGTCCACGTGACATCATTCAGTTGACAGCGACAGCTGCTGACGGAAAAGTCACGAAGTTTGAAGCGATTGCCCGCTTTGACTCGGAGGTCGACATCGATTACTACCGCCACGGTGGAATCTTACCGATGGTCCTTCGCGAACGTCTTCAAAAATAAGGGATTGTCGTTGATTGAAAAGGTGGGGGGAACCCCGCCTTTTTCTATAGGAGGGAGGCCAGCCGATGAGTCGGTTCAAAAAGTGGTTTCAGCCGAAAGAGGAAGAACCTTTACCGATTCGTGATGTTACGCTCGATGAAGTCAAACAAGCGACACACGAATTTGAGTTGACGTTACCGAAAGGGACGAACCGGACGGTCTTACTCGACGAAGCACAGAAAATTGATTTAGACCGCCTGGCTGTCCACCTCGGTGTCCGGTCGACACAAAGCTTTTACATGTCGCGGGAGACGTTCGCGATCATAGAAGCAAAAGACCGGGACATCGTCTATGAGATGGATCACGTCCAGCTCGCCGTCGATCGCTATTTTGATAAAGAAGGTAAGTTACCATTAAAGAAGTATTCGAAAACGTTTCAAGTTGATTGTGCGATGTTGTTTGCGACAGGCTATTTACGCGAATTGCCACAGCATTCGTATTATCTCGTCGACGAATCGATGATCATCGCACGTGAACCAAAAGAAAATTAACCGAAGACGGGATGAATCGCGCGCACGTGATTCATTTCGTCTTTTTTTGTCAATTTGTATGTTCGATGAACGGAATCGTTCAAAAGTCTGCCGTATTTCCTCAGAAATCAGTTGAACTTAGACAAACCCTTTGTATTCTAGGCGTAAAACCGATACCATTAACTATGAATCGAGACTGATTAGGATGGTGTACATGGCATGACGAAACGAACGAGTACATGGATTGCTGTAGCAATCGTGGCAATGGCGATACTCCTTGCCTATAATTTTTATTTACTGAATACGACACAGACCTCTAAAGAGGATGAAGCGACTCCCGTCAAACCGTTCTATACGATGTCCCGCATCCAGTATGTCGAAAAGAAATTATCGACGAAGGAAGATGCACTCGAAGCTCGGACGTACGAAGTCGTATTTGACGATCAGGGTCATTTCCGGACGGAAGTCATTGAAGGACCTTCGACAGGCACGACGGCGATTTGGGACGGTGAAATGTTCCGGGAATACGACGCTGACGGCAAGCTAGTCAATGAGACGGAAGCATCGAAAAGTGTCAGTGCGCCGCGCCCGTTCTTATCGCGTGGCTTCAATGAACAAATCCTCGACTTCATCGATAAAGGTGACTTTGGTCAAATCGAGGGCGAGGCGGATATTGCCGGCAATGCAGCAGACGTCTACGTCAAAAAAGAACCCGCAAGCACGGTTCCGGATGAGTGGATTAAACAGTATCCATCGTTCTTCGATAAAGAAGACAATCAAGAAGAAGCGACATATTATGTCGCATCCGACCGTTCGAAAGTCTTAGGGGCGGAGTCACGGAATAACGGTAAGTTATTCTATTCCGTCAAAATGAAAAAAATCGAGTCGTTGGATGAATTTGATCCAGCTTGGTTAAAAATGAAGTAATCGAAAAACCGACTTGAACGTCGCACATCGTGGCGACAAAAGTCGGTTTTTTCGAGAAGTAGGAGGGACTAAAGCGATGGAAGCATTCTCGAAAGAGGAGATGTTCAAACAAATTGAAGCCTGGGAACAGGGTGAAAAAGTCGAGGAGGTCCGCGCCTTACGCTACGCACAAAGTAGTCGGCTGTTAAAAGAGACGGAAGCACTCGTCCGGATTCTCGCGCTACTCGTCGAACACCGGTACATCATGACGGGACGGATTGATGCGCTGGCAGAAAGCTGGATTCAAGAAATCAAACAACACGGTCGCTTACCGGAACGCTTGGAGCAATTGATGATTGAACAACAATTACAAGGCAGTTATCAACTGCTCGTCGCGAACACGTTCCCGACGATCCGTGAGACGGATAATGCCAATGCGAAACGATCGGCGACAAAAGATATGATTCAGCAGGCGAGTCAAATCGTACAAGAAACAGAACAAGTCGTCGAATTGACGGAACGGCTGCGGCGGATCGATGCGACGCGCTGGACGGAATTGTTCGAGGCGGCGAAAGCGCTCCTCTTGTCGAGTGCCCGACTCGAACAGACGGCGACGGACTTTGTCAACAGTTTACAGGAACGGTTTTATTCACGCGAAGCCTTTCGGGAGATGACAGAGCTGAAGGTGACGGCGACGGAAGAATTACGCCGTGTCGTCTCACTGCTCCCGATTGAGATCAAACAAGTCGAACGCTCGGCACTCGAGGAACTCGATGCGATGATTGGACTCGAAGACATCAAGTTACGTGTCCATCAAATGTACCGTTTCTTGAAGTACCAGCAAAAACGGACGGAAGATGGTTACCGGTCGAGTGACCAGCCGTCACTGCACATGATTTTCATGGGCAACCCCGGTACCGGAAAAACGACGCTCGCTCGTCTGATGGCGAAAATCTATCATGAACTCGGACTGCTTGAACGGGCGGAAGTTGTCGAGACGGACCGGTCGTCGCTCGTCGGTGCATTCGTCGGCCAGACAGAAGAACAGGTCATGAGTAAAGTCCGGGAGGCGGTCGGTGGTGTCCTCTTCATCGATGAGGCCTATGCCTTGAAACGGGCCGGTCAAAGCGGGAATGATTACGGACAAGCGGCAATCGATACGCTCGTCGCGGCGATGACGAGCGGGGAATACGCGGGACGTTTCGCCGTCGTCCTCGCCGGTTATCCGGAAGAAATGCGTGACTTCCTAAAAGCGAATCCGGGACTCCGGAGCCGTTTTCCGGAATCGAACCATTATCTGCTCGCCGACTATACGGATCAGGAATTGCTTGAAATCGGTCGGTCGATTGCGACGTCTAACGATTATGTCCTGACGGATCAAGCGGAGCGGACGCTACTTGCGCGACTCGAGCGCGAACGGGTCGACTCGAGTTTCGGAAACGGGCGTGCCGTCCGTAACATCGTCCTCGATGCAATCTTCAAAAAGGGTGCGAGTCTCGGCGAAAGTGCGAGTCATGAAGACTTTGCCCTGCTCGAACAAGCGGATTTCGAACTCGCGGCACCGGAAGACGAGTCGATCGATGCAAGGTTAGCGTCACTCGTCGGTCTGACGGAACTCAAGGCAGAGCTCAAACAAATCCAGGCACTGCTCTCGATGCAACAGCGTCGCCAGGAAGCAGGCTTTAAAGTCTTACCGGTCGAACTGCATGCCGTCTTTAGCGGCAACAGCGGAACGGGTAAAACGACGGTCGCCGCCCTTTATGCTGACGTGTTGCGTCAAGCGGGATATTTGAAACGCGGACATTTGAAAGTCGTCAGTCGCGCCGACCTCGTCTCCGGTTATGTCGGACAGACGGCGCAACAGACGCGGGACGTCATCCGTGACGCACTCGGTGGTGTCCTCTTCATCGATGAAGCCTATTCGTTGAACGGCGGGGCGAATGATTTCGGCAAGGAAGCAATCGATACGCTCGTCGATGAGATGACGAAGCATAACGATAACCTCGTCGTCGTTCTCGCCGGTTACGAGCAACCGATGCAGGCACTGCTTGCAAGCAATCCCGGTCTGAAGTCACGCTTTAAGCGGGAACTTCACTTCCCGAACTACGCGAAAGACGAGTTGATTGAAATCATCGTCAATTACGCGGAACGCTACGGGTATGTCTTGACGGAAGAAGCGCGTCTGGCGTTAGATGAACAGATTCAGGTCGTGCCGAACGGAAACGCCCGTGCCGCGATTACGATTGTCGAACGGGCAATCGCGAAACAGTCCGTCCGATTGATTGACAAAGCGAGTGTCAGCGGTTCAGAATGGTCCTATCTTGAAAAAGAGGATTTTTAAGGGGGAAGTTACATGCACACGATTGAAATACCGGTTCGCTATGCGGAAACGGACATGATGGGGATCGTTTATCACTCGAACTATCTCGTTTATCTTGAAATCGCCCGGACGGAGTTGATTAAGTCGCTCGGTCTTGATTATAAGGAAATGGAAGAGGCAGGCTACGTCTCACCGGTAACGAACGTCAATCTCGACTACAAACGGTCATTGACGTATGGCGATACGGCGACGGTCTCGGTCTGGATCAGCCATTACGACGGACTTCGGACGATTTACGGCTATGAAGTCAAAAATGCGGATGGTCAACTTGCCGTCGCTGGAAAAACGACGCATGTCGTCGTCAAAAAAGAAAATTTCCGACCGATTCGTTTACCAAAGGTCTTTCCGAACTGGCATGCCATCTATGAACAGATGAGTGCTGAGGATGCACGACTCGTTTCGAACTAAGCCTAAGCCCTCAGCAGGATTTCTTGCTGGAGGGCTTTTCTATTGCGTCAATTAGAGGTAACATAGAATAGCACGAAGGAAGAGGGGAATACACGATGAAGAAAATCGTAGCAGTCAGCACGTTAGCGCTCCTCCTTGCAGGATGTAATCCTGGGGATCAAGGCGCAGAAGATGCCACTAAAACAGAAGATGCGACAAAAGAAAAAACGGATGACAACGTCGCCCAAGAAGATAAGAAGACAGACGCAGAAGTAGCGAAAGAAAAAGAAGCAGAAGAAGCAAAAAAAGAAGCGGACGCGAAAGCAGCTGCTGACAAGAAGGCTGCGGAAGAAAAAGCAGCAGAAGATAAGGCAGCAGCAGACAAGAAGGCAGCAGAAGAGAAAGCCGCTGCTGATAAAAAAGCCGCAGACGATAAAGCGACGGAAGATAAAGCAACTGAGGATAAAAAGGATGATGGTAAAACAACATCGTCGCAAGATCCTGAGCCGGATAAAAAGTCTGAACCGGAATCAGAGACACCGGACGTCGATAAATCGGATACGAAAGCCGATTTAGGACTCAATGAACTCGTCGTCGTCAACAAGAAATACAGTCTGCCAATCGACTACAAACCGTCTGATCTCGTCGTTCCAGACATCAGCTTCTCTTATTCGGGTGTGCTCGAACAAAGTTACATGCGCGCACCTGCCGCAAAACAAATTGAGAAGATGTTCGCAGCCGCTAAAGCAGACGGCGTGACATTGAATGCGGTCAGTGGTTTCCGGTCCGGTCAACGCCAGACGGTCCTCTACAATAACTATGTCGCACGAGACGGGAAAGCAGCAGCCGATCAATATTCGGCACGTCCTGGTCACAGTGAACACCAGACAGGGCTCGTCTTCGATATTTCAGCACCGAGTGTCGGAAACGGCTTGACAGCTGAACTCGGCAACACAAAAGAAGGTAAGTGGATTGCGAACAATGCGGCGAAGTATGGTTTCATCGTTCGTTACGATAAAGGGTTCCAAGCGCGGACAGGGTATACGTATGAACCATGGCATATTCGTTACGTCGGTGTCGGTCCTGCAACACAAATCAAAAATAATGGACAGACTCTCGAAGAATATATGAAGGTCGGTCATTAATACTTTGGAGGTTGACCATGATTGAAATCATTGGGATTTTGATTCTCGGCTATCTGCTTGGATCGATACCATTTGCGTTACTTGTCGGAAAATGGGGACATGGGATAGATATCCGCCAGCACGGGAGCGGTAACTTAGGAACGACGAATACGTTTCGTGTCTTAGGTAAAAAAGCCGGGATCATCGTCTTGATTGGGGATCTCGGTAAGGGGGCGGTCGCGAGTCTCGCCCCAATTCTGCTCGCGTCAGAACTCCATCCACTCTTTGCCGGTATTGCGGCAGTCATCGGACATATTTATCCGATCTTCGCAAAGTTCAAAGGTGGAAAAGCTGTCGCGACATCAGGTGGGATGTTGCTCGTGACGAGTCCACTCTTATTCTTGATTTTGCTCGTCTCGTTCTTAACGACGCTTCGTTTCAGTCGAATGGTGTCGCTCAGCTCGATTGTCGCGGCAAGCATCGGAATCGTCGCTGCCGTGTCGATCGGCATCGTACAACACGACTGGATCGTTCCGACGTTCTTTACCGTACTTGCTTTGTTCGTCATCTTCAAGCACCGCGATAACATCGGTCGGATTCGTCAAGGGACAGAGTCGAAGATTCCATTGTTCGATAAAGAAAAGCAATAACAGTCTGACTTTAGTCCACCTTTATTCATGTCATCCGTGAATAAAGGTAGACTTTTTTTGTCTGAGGGACGTGTTAATTCTGAAAAAATGAGGAATTCAACAACAATTCATAGGAAGCACACGTTTTTTTACACCGGATTTACAAGACCTTTACAGACGTTCGGTACACTAGAACTAGTACTCGTTAATGAAGGGGGAAGGTCGTGTGTCGTTACTCGGAGAAGAACGAAAAGGACAAATCATGAAATGGCTGGAAGAAGAAGGGAAAGTCATGACGAAAGATTTAATTGATCGATTGGATGTTTCAGGGGAGACCGTCCGTCGCTACCTGGAGGAACTCGAGCGGGACCGCCAACTCAAACGTGTTTATGGGGGAGCCATCTATCAAGGCGGGAAACCGGAATCGCCGATTTCCCGTCGGACGGATCAATTGTCGCGTCGTCTCGCGCGTTACGCGAAAGGCTGGCTCAGTGAATACTCCTGTATCTTTTTAGGGAAAGGGGAACCCGTCGAGCACTTATTGCCGTACTTAACGGGAACGGCGACGATTGTGACGAACTCGCTGTCGATCGCAAACCATCTGGAACAATGTCGTAAGAATGGACCGTTCAGCGGTGAAATCCGCTTACTTGGCGGAACTGTCGACACCTATGGTCAAACGGTCGGTGTCGAAGTGTTGCAAGCACTTGATTCCTATGCGTTTGATGCCTGTTTCCTTGCATTTGACGGCGCAGAAATCGAACGAGGCTTCGTTAGTGACGACATCGAGTCATCCTTGATTCAAAAAGCCGTCATCGGTTGTACGAAAGACGTCTATGCCTTTTTAGCATGTGACGAGTTTGAGGGGAACCGCAAGTATAAAGTCGCCGAGTTCCGACGGGCTAAAATCGTCCTCAGTCCTTCGACCTATCCACCATCATGGGAGATGAAGTTGTTTAACGAACGGGTGAACTGGACCGTCGTCTCGTGATACACTGATGCGGGAGGGATGTACATGTTAGAAGTAATCGCAGCAACCGTCGAAGAGGCGACGGCTGCAGAACAAGCAGGCGCAGATCGACTCGAGCTCGTATCTGCCTTATCGGAAGGTGGACTGACACCAAGTTACGGATTGATTCGTCAAGTTCTTTCAGCGGTAGAAATCCCGGTCCATGTCCTTGTCCGGCCACATAGTAAGTCATTTGTTTATTCAGAAGCGGATCAGGAAACGATCATCACCGATATCGATCTGATTCGTGAATTAGGGGCTGCCGGCATCGTCGTCGGTTCGTTGACAGCGGATGGACGGATTGATGAAGGATTCCTTGGTCGCGTCATCAAACACAAAGGGGAGCTGTCGCTGACGTTCCACCGGGCCATCGACAGCAGCCGTGATATCCACGAAGCAGCAGAGGTCTTAGCCGACTTCCCGGAAGTCGACCGTATTTTGACGTCGGGTGCCAAAGCAACGGCGCTCGAAGGACAAGCGGTCATCGCGGAACTTGTTGAACGCCACGAGGAATTGACGATTTTACCGGGCTCCGGCATTACCGTCGAAGCAGCAAAAGAGTTATTGGAAACGACGAAAGCGACCGAACTCCACGTCGGCTCAGCAGTTCTCGTTAACGGAAAAGTCGATGCATCAAGAGTGTCGGCTTTGAAATCACTTCTTTAAAGAAACATCGGTTACGAGAGGCGCATCTTCCCTGAATGGGAGGGTGTGCCTCTCCTTTTGTTTGTTGCTGTCGTCCGTCCATCTTTCAGTAGTTTGTCACAACTTTCTCTGAAATCGAAGCACGTCCCTATTTTTTCAAGCGGGACTACGTTAAAATCAAATGGGAAAGTGAAGTGAGAAGGGGTTTATGATGACAAATTCAGCGTACAAAAAAACAGCACTCGCGACATTAAAAGGCAACTGGTTTGTTGGGCTAAGCATTTCAATCGTCTATTTTGCGATTTTTGCCTTAGCGGCTAGTCGAATGTCGTTTGATCAAGAAGACATCGGAAGTATGATGAAGTTCGTTGGCTTGAACATCGTCGTCACGATTATTTTGGCACCGGTCACGGTCGGACGGACGATTTCCTACTTACGGTTCGTTCGAGGAGAAAAAGCCGGCATCGGAACGTTGTTCGAAGGATTCGCTTCGTTGAAATCATATGTCCGGACGATTCTTTCGTACACGGTCGTTACACTGCTCGTCTATGCAGGATCATTTTTGATTTTACCGGCGATCTATTTCTATCTTGTTTACCGACTCGTCCCGTATATTCTCGTCGATCGTCCGGAACTGTCGTTTATTCAAGTATTAGGAGAGAGCCGACGGATGATGCGTGGACAGAAACGACGTTTGATCAAACTCTACATCAGCTTCATCGGTTGGGGAATTCTCGCCTTGTTGAGTACGGTCGGTGTCATCTTCCTGACGCCGTATTTCGATACGACGATGGCGCATTTTTATGAGAAATTAAAAGCAGAACGGCCGACAGCGGCTGAATGATTGGTACGGATGGGTCCTCTGAGAAATCGGAGGACCTTTTAAGTTGGACTGGATTTGGATGTAAGGCGACCGGTCGCGCCTTCCTACCTTGCCTCGTCTCACAAAGTGGTACAAATGTACTGCTATTCGCCAGGGAGCAATTCAAGACGGACCGCTCGGTTGAATCGTTCTGTTTTTCAAGAAGGCAAAGATAATATGCTCAGAGGTATGCTGTTTGTGAGTCATGTAATGGTAAATTCGGAGTAAACCGACCGGTCGCTCGTTCCAGTCTTGCCTCGTCTCCCAAGCGGCAGTGATTTGTGCCGCTTCGCTGCGCTGCAGGGTCACAAATGCACTGCTATTCGCTAGGGAGCGATTCAAGACGGACGGCTCGGTTGAATTGTTCTATTTTCAAGAAGCCAAAGATAATATGTTCAGAATCGCTTCGCTTTTCGTGACTCCTACGGGAAAAAGCGCAAGGTAACCTTGCGCTGTTAGAGCCAGGCGAGACCCTGCTCCTTGTTCGTCAGAAGCAAGGAGCAACGGCTTGCGGCTCGCCCGAGGAAAGCACGGGAAGCAAGAAGCGGTTGCCGCAACAAACGGACTTTGCCCTTTATAATTTCTACGTGGAAAGCACGGGAAGCAAGAAGCGATTGCTGCAACAAACGGACTTTGCCTTTATGATTCCTATGTGAAAAGCACGAGAAGCAAGAAGTAATTGTCACATACGATTTCTCATTAATCGATATCAAGTAATCAAAAAAGGTCCACCCAACTGAATCGGGCGGACCTTTTTGTTACGGTTGCTGCTGCTGTGACTTTTCAGCGAGTAATAAATAGAGTGCTTGTGTACCAGACTCACCGTGCCCCATCGCTGCGAGCTCGTCATACAGTGATTTGACGAGCGCGAGACCCGGTGTCGAAATTCCCATCTCATCCGCCCGTTCAAGTGCAAGACGCATGTCTTTGATGAAATGTTTGACAAAAAATCCTGGTGAATAATTCTCCGCGATGACACGCGGAATCAAGTTCTCGAGTGACCAGCTGCCGGCAGAACCACTTTTAATCGTCTCGACGAACTGGGTCGGGTCGATGCCGGAGCGCGTGACGAACAATAACATCTCAGCTGTCCCGATCATCGAACCGGCAATTGAAATCTGATTTGCGAGTTTCGCCGATTGTCCTTTTCCGGGACCACCGAATAATGAAATCGAGCGTCCCATCGCCTCAAACAATGGTTTGACGTCAGCGAAAGCCTGTTCTTGACCACCGACAAGAATCGCGAGTGTCCCGTTTTTCGCACCAAGGTCTCCACCTGTGACAGGTGCATCGAGTGAAACGAGCCCGTTTGCTTGTGCCTGCTCCGCGATTTTGACGGCGAGCGCCGGGCTTGATGTCGTCATGTCGATGACGATCGTCCCGGGCGCAGCATTCGCTAAAATTCCGTCTTCACTGAAGTAAATCTGTTCGACGTCTTCCGGGTACCCGACGATTGAAATGACGACGTCTGCGCCGGTGACGGCTTCTTTAATCGTGTCGACGATCGTCGCCCCGTCCTGTTCGAGCGGTAAGCCTTTTTCTTTTGTCCGGTTATAGCCTTTGACGGCAAAACCGGATTTCAGTAAGTTCCGCACCATTCCTTGCCCCATGACACCGAGTCCAATAAATCCTACCGTTTTCGTCATCCGTGATTCCCCCTGATTGCATCGGTCTGACCGATGAATTGTTGCGTTACGAGTTTATTATACAAAACATTCGTCTCGACGAGGGTGTCGTGTGTCCCGATGCCGGAAACCCGTCCGTCCTCAAGAACGATAATTTGATCCGCGTGACGGACTGTCGCCAGGCGGTGAGCGATGACGAACGTCGTCCGTCCGCGCATCAGACGTTCGAGTGCTTCCTGGACGACACGTTCCGATTCTGAGTCAAGGCTTGACGTCGCTTCGTCGAGCAGTAAGAGTTCCGGATCACGCAGCAAGGCACGGGCGATCGCAATTCGTTGCCGTTGTCCACCCGACAGTTTGACCCCGCGTTCGCCGATTTCCGTCATGTAGCCGTGCGGGAACGACTCGATGAAGGCATCGGCATTCGCCATTTCTGCAGCATCGCGGATTTCCTGTTCCGTCACGTCACGGACGAGTCCGTACAGTAAATTATCACGAATCGTTCCCGACAAGACGGGTGAATCCTGGGCGACGTAGCCGATTGCCCGGCGCCAGCTTTCAAGCCGGAACGTCTCGATGCCGTCCGGTCCGAGTGAAATATCACCTGACGTTGGTTGATAAAACCGTTCGAGTAACGCAAACAACGTCGATTTTCCAGAACCGCTTGGTCCGACGATCGCCGTCGTCTGGCCGTGCGGCAAAGAAAAGGACACGTCATGCAGTAACGTCGTCTCATCATAGCCGAACGAGAGCTGATTGAATTGAACCGCTCCGAACGGACGGGTGACGTCACGCGTTCCTTGTTGCTCCGGCTGTTCTTCGAGCAGTTCCGAAATTCGTTCTGTCGCCCCGCGTGCTTTTTGGAGCTTCGAAATGAATTCGGTCATCGTCACGAGCGGGGTCATGATTTGGAACAAGTAGAGTGAAAAGGCGACGAGCTCACCGGCAGAAATTTGGTTCGTCGAGACCCGGTAAGCACCGAAGCCGATGATGATGATCAGCATCGATGTCAGCGTCACGTTGAACAGCGGTAACAGAATCGCTTGAATCCGACCTTCTTTGACGCCGAAGCCGAAGAGATTCTCAATCTTTTCGTTTCCACGGTCCATTTCGTAAGACTCGGTCGCTTGCGATTTGATGAGCCGGACTTCGCTCAACATCTCGGCGAAGAAGCCGGATAATCCGGCGAGTTCTTTTTGTGTCGCCCGGGAAATCTCATGCAGTTTCCGGACGAGCGGGATGATGATCAGTAACGTCAACGGAACGGCGATCACCATGACAAGCGTCATCTGCCAATCGAGGAAAAATAAAATCGTGATGGCCCCGATGATGGAAACGACGGATGTCAACAGGCGGACGAGCTGCTCCGACAACAACTGTTGTAACGTCGTCGCGTCATTGTTGAGGCGGGAGACGAGCTCCCCTGATTTTGTTTCATCATAAAACGGAACCGGTAGACCGAGGAGATGTTTCCACAGTAATGTCCGCAAGTTGGCGACGATGCGTTGCCCGGCAATCTGGAGCCAGTAAATCGAAAAGGCATTACTGACGAGTTGGACGAGAAAAACGACGATGAATAAGGAAATCAGTCCGGGTGTCAGCCGATCGACCGAGAAATTATCAATCAGTGATTTCAGAAACCACGGAATCATCAGTGCCGCTAATGCCTGGATGACCGAGACGGCGACGGCTGCTGATAGCAGACCGACCGGGGGATTACTTTTTTTGAGAAGATGTAAAAATGATTTGAATGTAGCTTGCTCCATACGGGCACTTCCTTTCCTATCTATTGTCTTGCGAAATCGGACTCGGGTCAACTTATAGCGATTCGCTTGACAGTGTTTCTGTTTCTCGCGGACACTTAGGACAGATAGGTAAACAGATAGGTAAACAGATAGGTAAACAGAGAGGAAGAGGGAAATGAAAGTATTAGTCGATGCCGATGGGTGTCCGGTCGTTGATTTGACAATCCGGTTAAGCGCCGGGGTGGACGTGTTTTTAGTCTGTGATACAGCGCATGAATTTAACCGGGCGGGGGCGACGACGATTACAATTGGACAAGGTCCGGATGCGGTCGATTATGCAATCGTCAACCGGATTTCACCGGGTGATATCATCGTCACACAAGATTATGGACTGGCGGCACTTGCCTTAGCGCGTAAAGGACGACCGATTGACCAGAATGGACGAATTTTTACAGATGACAATATTGATTTTCTCTTGCATACGCGGCATGTCGGCCAACAAATTCGTCGGGCCGGCGGACGGACGAAGGGACCGAAAAAGCGAACGCGCCTAGAAAACGAGCAATTTGAAGTGTCCTTCCGCTCCTTACTGAAGCAAGAAGAATTCAAATGATGTATGCCGGCCTTCTCATACGCGTGGTATAATTTTAGAAACGATTTTTCAGCTAGGAGGAAAAAATTCATTGAAAAAAGTCATGCGGTACCGTCCAACTAAAAAAACACGACCATATCGTTTGAAGAGTGGATCGTTTCCTTCGATCGAGCAAAGTGCGGATGTCACGACGGATCAGCAACAAATCGGTCAGCTGAAACACGACTTGCTCGCAGCCGAAGATAAATTAAGACACCGAAATGAAATCATGGAAACACTCGCGACACAAAACGTCGAATCTGCGTGCGAGACGCTTCTGTTGAAGCTGCTTCCGCTCATCGGATTGACGCGTGGTGCAATCATTCTCTACCGGCGCGAACAACTCAGTCATGTCGTGACAGAGGCGGTGGAAGAGATGGAGTTGATTGAAAAGGACTTAGATCAATATTCCGTTTTGCGCCGTGCATTCGTGATGCGAAAGTCCGTCCAACTGCCGATTGAAACAGGAGGATATGAGTCCGCGATTCCAATCCAGTCACCGAGTAACAACAGTGTCGTCGGGTTGATTTATTTAAAGCATGAGTTCGAGCAATTTAATTTAGAACAAGTCGGAGACATCTTAGACTTGTCACGCAAGCTCGGGATGACGTTAGAGCGACACCTCTTGTTCCATCAGATGGAGCATGAAAAAATCAAGACGTACCAGTTACTCGATTCGATTCGCGAAGCAGTCCTCTACATCGAGAGTAGTGGCGAACAAATCTATGCCAACCAAGCGTTGCTCGATATGTTCCCGCCAAAACTGTTGAATCAAGCACAAGGATTTCGGCATGCCTACGAGCGGGCGACATCGCTGTTTGAGCACGTCGACCAACCGGATGCGTTGCACGATTATATTGGTCAGCTGATGAACGGTGATATACCGGGTGAAACGATTGAACTGTCAGCCTTTCGAGGCAATCTCTTGCTCAGTGCCTATGCGGAGCGGATTGCGATTGCGAACGTCGAGTGGGGCATGATGCTCGTCTTGCGCGATGTGACGAAAGATAAAGAACTCGACTTGAAGCAAGCTGAATTCGTGTCCATCGTCTCTCACGAACTGCGGACGCCGCTCTCTTCAATCATGGGATTCACAGAATTGTTGATGAAGCGTTCCCTCGACGGACCCCGTCAAAAGAAATACCTTGAGACGATTTATTCCGAGACCGTCCGTTTGTCTGAGCTGATCCACGACATCCTCGAAATTCAAAAGGGTGAAGATTTGACGCAAGGGGCAACGAAAAGAACGATTGATTTAAAGAAACTGCTGATTGAAATGAAAACGATGTTCGAGTTAGCGAGCAGTGAACATACAGTTCGGATGGCGTTCGGTTCAGGGGCGCATCTCTTGATGGCAAGCGAAGAAAAAATGAAGCAATTGTTTACGAACTTAACCATGAATGCGATCAAATACTCACCGAATGGTGGAAACATCGAGATACGTACTGAAGTGACAGCGCAGGACGTCCGGATTGAAGTCGAAGATGAAGGAATTGGAATTCCGGATAAGGCGTTACCGTTCATTTTTGATAAATTCTACCGGGCCGATAATTCGGATACCCGGAAAATTGGCGGAACAGGTCTCGGACTTGCGATTTGTAAAATGATCGTCATGGACCATGGGGGTTCGATTTCTGTTCAGTCAGAAGTTGGTGTCGGAAGTCGCTTCATCGTTGAGTTCCCGATTCATCCGATGTCATGATACGAAAGGAGGCAGCACAATGGATAATTCTCAAAGCCGCTACGAAGCCTTACATCCGCTCGTCGAAGAAATTTTAGAGAAACTCAGTGAAAAAATTGGCGTCAATTCGTTATTTTTCGCACTGAATGATTCAAGTAGCAACTTCATCGTCAAAGCAATCAATCAAGATCAAGAATTGATTGAAGAAGGATCGACGCATGTGTTCAACCACGTCCTTTGTAAACTGGTCATCGATGAGAATGCAGGAAAAATTCAAATCAATGAGTTGTTGACGAGTCCATTGACGGTCGACCATCCCGTCACAAAGGCATTAGGAAACGGGAGCTTTCTTGGCGTCGCAATCAAAAACGCCGACAATGAGAAAATCGGAACGCTTTGTGCTTTTGACGATCGACCATATGACTTCTCAGCGAGCGATTTAGCATTGATTGAACATTACGCTGATATCATCAGCAAATCGATCAGTGTCGAAACATACGTCATTAAAGATGCCTTGACGGATGTGTACAATGAACGGTACATGAACCGTTTGATTTCAAGTGTGACGATTCATCCGGCATTTTTAATGGTCTTGAACCTGGATAACTTTCACGCTGTCAATGCCAAATTCGGATACCGTGTCGGCAACCGGGTTTTACAAGTTCTCGCCGATCGGCTGAAATATGTTCCGATTCCGAATCATGTTGTCGGACGGAAGGACGGCAATGAATTCATCATTCTTGCGCCACTTGATGAACGAGAGTTTGAACAAACGGGTGCGATGTATGCCGATTACATCATGGCAGCAATCGAGGCGCCGATCGCGGACATCGGATTTGAACCGATTCATTTGACGGCGTCGTCCGGTGTCAGTTTGTTGACGGGGGATTATACGAACCGACAGACGCAAGTCTATGCGGCAGAGGCCTTGATGCAACAAGTGAAGCTCGATGGGAAAAATGGAATGCTGTTCGTCAATCAACAGCGGGAGTTCGAACAGCATCCGTTCGCTTCCGTTCTTGAAGAAGAGTTGACGCATGCGTTAGAACGCGGGCAATTCGAACTGTATTACCAGCGGATTCTTGATATGAAGCGAGGGATGACCGTTGCGGTCGAAGCCTTATTACGCTGGAACCATCCGGTGCTCGGATTCGTCAGCCCGACTGACTTCATTCCAATTGCAGAACGTATGGGGGTCTTTGGCGACATCGGTCGATTTACGATTCGCCAAGCGATTGCCGATCGCGAACGGTTCGAAGCAGAATTCGACTTACCGGTTTCGGTTGCGGTCAATCTTTCCGCGAGTCAATTTCAGTCGAATCAACTGTTAGAAGAACTCTTGTCTTTTTCGAAGCAAGCAAACTTTAAACAAGATCGTGTCGTTCTCGAGATTCGGGAAGAAGTATTGCAGACGGGACGGAAAAAAGCAATTGAGCGCCTTGAACTGTTGCGAAGCGCGGGATACCGCTTGACGGTCGATCATTTCGGTAGCCATTATGCATCGCTCAATTCATTGCTTCATCTACCGGTCCAGGCGGTCAAGCTCGATCCGATCTTCACCCGACGTTTGGCTCAAAATCAGCTCGAACAGTCGATGATCCGGTCGGTCTATGCCTTGACGGAGGCGCTCGGTGTTTCGCTCGTCATTCAAGAGGTCGAGACATTATCGCAATACAAGCAAGTAGAAATGCTAGGCGAACGTTTATATGTCCAGGGGCACTATCTGCATCATCCGCAACCGCTCGATAAGTTGATTACGGACTTTGCGAAGAAAATGCAACCTCTTGATGTTTAACGGAAATCGTTCAGGGAATACTCTTAACTGTAGCTTAATTCAGTTAAGGGGGATTTCTCATGAATGAACAACACGATAAAGAAACAGATCCGATTACATCAGGTAATCAGATGACGAATGATGAAATTGCGGGACGTGATAAAGACGCGGCACCGGATACTCGCGATAAGCACGATCAAGCAAAAAACCAAAAAGCGGATGCCGAGAAATCAGACGATGCGTCTGATGAGCAACCGGATCTTTCGCATGAAGCAGACGATGACTCTGACGTCGAAGCGAACGAGGAAACGAATCAAGATAACTAAGTGAGCGAATCGTATTCGTTCCACGCACTTAAAAGGCATCGACTCTTTCAGATGAGTCGATGCCTTTTTGAATGCAAATAAAGAGGTTGTCTGGCAAAGACTTCTTTTTCGTTCAATCGGGCTGAACGGGACCTCGCTTTTTTACGGCGAGCAGATGGAATGTTGCATTTGCTTCTGCATATTCGGTATATGTGTCAGCGAGCGTTTCCCATTCATAAAGAGAATCAGAAAGAATATTTTTTAATACCTGTTCGCGGTTTGTCCCTTGCAACATGCAATTGACGAAGACTGCGCCTTCGCGCAACTGGTTCAAGATGTTGTTTACGAACGTCGTTTCGTTCTTTAAATCAATTTTATGGAAATGCAGCATCGAGTCTAACAACACGACATCGATCTGTTCGGAAATCGGAAAGGCATAAGCATTGCCGACAATGCCTTCGACAACATAGCCCTTTACTGAAGCGTGTTGGTTGAGCTGGGTGATACCGACGACGGAATGATCGACACCCGTCACGGTATAACCCAACTGTCCGAGTAACAAGGCGTCCCGTCCTTGACCACATCCTAAATCGAGCACGTGTCCCTTCGGTTGATATTCACTGAAAAAAGAGACGAGTCCCGGATAAGGCTGTCCAAAATAATTTTCATCTAAATAATACGTATCGTACGCAACTTTTTTCATGGGAAACCTCCTGGAGGATCATCGTCAAGCATCGCTACTGCTACTTCCCGCATCGCCGTCAAATCCGCCGTCGACCATTCCGCCATCTGTCGCATGCGACGTGTCAGTAATATCGATTGGAAACAGTAAAAAGGGGACTGTTTCCGTCGCAATGTCGTCGATCGTCGGAGCGAGTTGAGCAAACAGTTGTTGCAGTGTCGGATGATTCGCAAGATAGAGCCGGACAGCCGTTAAAAAAAGTAAGTCCTTTCGATGCTTGAAGTGGACATCCGAGCGGAGTTGCTCGACGATTTGGTCGAGTTTTGAAGCATGTTCGGCAGGATCACCGAGTAAGGCGAGCAGACCGTGGAACGCAAGTGGGATGTGAGATTTACGATAACGTGCGTGCGACGCCCGTAATTGGTCGACATACGCCTCGAAATCGTCTTCAGGTAAAAGTGAAAATAGGAGAGCGACGATATAGGTCTGTTGGGCGCGACCAAACCGTTTCTTCAACAGATCGTAAGCATCTTCCACTCGTGCAAGAAGATGCTCGACCTCACCGCGCTTGTAACATTGGAAAAAGAAGAATGAGCCGAGTAAAGGGGAAACGATGAAACGGTGTTGTTTTTTGGCGAGTCGGTAAAGGGATAACGTCCGATGTAAGTGAGCGTCTGATGGATTAAGCCGGCTGATCAGCAGAGCGGTCGAGAAGGCATTTGCAGGATGCGTCATGCGATGCGTCGCAAAAAAACTTTGAATCGACATCATTTCCGTGATGCGCTCAAACGGAGACGCATCAAAAGCGTGGATTTTCGATGCGAGGAGCAGTGCCTGGGTCTGGTGCGAATGTAAGTGAAGTTCGATGTAATCAGCAGTCTGTTCGAGCGTCGAAAATTCTGTCGCATAATGACCAATCGTTTGATCAAAAGCAAGTTCGATCAAGATATTGTCTTGGTAGCTAACAAAATACTGTCCTACGTCTTCGAGCTGATGCAAAAAGCGTGTGCTTTCCTCCATCACAGCCCACCCCCATCTTCATTTTCCCTATTTTACCATGAGCACCCGGTAGAAGTTAACCGTCGAGTTGATCAATCATTCGTTCGGCGGCACGTCGATAGAGATTGCTCATATGTGCAAGTGAAAGGATTTGTTGCAGCTGATCGATTGGTTCGTTTTCATCAGCCGACGCTTGCTCAGCTTCGAATGTCTCTAGATTCCGTACCGTGTTTTCCAGGTAGCTTGCATAAAAGGCTTCCAGATTGAGCGTCTCGTTTGCGACACCTTGATTCAATTCAGTCAATGTTGCTTTGATGTCATTGATTGAGACGGTTCCTTTCAGTTGATAAATCAAGCTGATCAAAATGAGATGATTCTTCGTATACTTTTTATTCGTGACGGGGAAAAAGAGTTTCTTTTTCGCGTAATTGTTAATCATCGTCTTCGTCAAAATCGTTTCGCCTTCTGTCCGCGTCGTTGCTTCAAACGTCCGTTCGAACAATTGAATGACTTGATCCATATATAAGTCGATGTTCGGAATATCGTCTAACTGGAATTGGCGATCGAGCGGTCGCAATTTGTCGTCATCGTGTGTCATTAAAAAAACCTCCATGAAATTTACAGGTAATGCTTTCTATTTCTCTACTATATGATAAGATATCTATATAACGCCATGTAGTATTGAAAACTACATAACTTTTGGAGGGTAACTTATGAAAACGTATATGCGCGAACCGATTAATGGATTGACTCATCTCGGGGGAGCCATCTTTGCCTTTGTCGGACTTCTTGCTCTAGTCATCAAGGCCTCACTTGAACGGGGCGCGGTCATCGCCATTGTCGCGGCCATCATTTTCGGAGTCAGTATGATCGCCCTGTATTCCGTCTCGGCAACTTATCATATGGTACTTGCAAGTGACCGGGCGATCGCGATTTGGCGCCGCCTTGATCACTCGATGATTTATTTATTGATTGCCGGATCCTACGCACCGTTTTGTCTCATCAGTTTGAACGGACCGACCGGTTGGGTATTGTTCTCGATCGTCATGTTGATTGCCGTCTTCGGAATCACATTTAAGTTAGTCTGGTTCAACAGTCCGCGTTGGTTATCGACGACGCTTTATATCGGAATGGGCTGGATCATGGTCTTCGCGATCACGCCGCTTGCCGCAGTTCTGTCGCCAGTCGGAATCGGCTTACTGTTCCTCGGCGGAATCTTTTATACTGTCGGTGGAGTCATTTACGGATTGAAACCAAGCGCATTATCGTTCAAGCACCTTGGTTTCCACGAAATTTTCCACGTCTTTGTCTTACTTGGAAGTCTCGCACACTTCTGTTGCGTCTATTTCTTCGTCATTTAACGTTCATGAACCGGGTACGACGGAGACGTCGCACCTGGTTTTTTGATTAAAAGGCGCAGGATTCGGGAAAACTATCAGTGAACTGGAATTAGAGAATGGAGGGTGAACGATGCAAGAACAGGATAAAGCATTGATTGCGCAAGCTGCACTCGCATATGTAAAACCCGGCATGACACTCGGTCTCGGTACGGGTTCGACGACACGCTATTTTATTGATGCTGTAGGAAAAGCAGTGGACGAAGGATTAAAAATCGAAGCGATCGCGACGTCGATTGAGACGGAAGAACAGGGCAAGCGGCTCGGAATACCGATGCGTCAGTTACGTGATGTCGAACAGCTTGATCTCGTCATCGACGGAATTGACCAGATTGATGAACAGTTCCAAGTCATCAAAGGTGGCGGCGGCGCATTGTTCCGGGAAAAGCTCGTCGCGCTGCAAGCACGCGAAGTGTTGTATCTCGCAGACAGCTCGAAGTTCGTCCGCCAGTTGATGGGACCTTTACCGGTCGAAGTCGAACCGTTCGGACGGACACACGTCGAACGACTTCTTGCGGACAAAGGAATTTCCTATACACACCGCGAAACGGCGGGAGAAGCATTCGTGACGGATGGAGGCCATTTGATTTTGGATGTCGCCCTGGATCGTGTCCCGGACGTCGCCCATTTCGTACGGGAATTGAAGTCATGGAGTGGTGTCATCGAAACCGGTTATTTTGAGCGGCAACCGGATCATGTGTTGACTCTAGAACACGGAAATATCAAACTGCTTGCCCACCCAACGCTGCGGAGCGGTGGCGGAATCGTTTGAACTTGACTCAACGTAGTCGGGATAGATAAGTAGTGCATCATTACTCGTTTTTTTAAGGAGGAACAGTCATGAAGCTACGGAAGCGATTTTTATTTGGAGCCGGTGTATTGGCAGGTACAGGACTTGTTATGAAAAAAATGAAATCACGCCGCCCGCCGAGTCATTTGAAGGAGTATTTGGACCACCTCGATCAAGATGAGAGTCAAGATGCGGATAAAGACGAGGATGAAGTAGGATTGACGAAGCTTGATTCGATATACCGATCAGAGTGGCAAGCGAACGGATTCCCGCGTTCGCAACAAGAACTCGATGAATTAGATAAATAAAAAAATGACAGAAGTCCGCTTCCGGATTTCTGTCATTTTTTTTAGTATGTAAGAGACCCGGCGATGATTAAGCCGATTGATAACGAGAGGAACAATAACAATAAACCAACGGCTTCGTTGTTGGCATCGATTTCCTTCGTCATGCTGAGACGCGGAATGAGCAGATCGGCAAGATAAAACAGGACGATTTGGAAAACGATCGCGAGAGCCCCCCACAAAACCATGTCGAGGATGCTGACAGAGTTTGCGATACTTGAATAAAGCACGATCGCAAGTCCGAGAATCCGTCCGCCGAACGCATAGACGGCTGCTTTTTTACCTTGACGAATCAATTCCATTTCCTTTGATTTCGTCGTCACTTCAAACAGGACAACACCGATTGCGAGCAAGAGCGTCGCTACACCGATATAGGCGAGTGTTGATAAAAACAAGTCACTGAATGCCATACCATTTCCCCCTTAAGAACGTTTCTTGTTGTTGCGGTCTTTTTTTTGCTGAATCGCGACATAGAGCTCAAGTAAGGCACCTACTAAAATCCCGGCGGATACATACAGATAAAAATTATCTCCGATAAATCCAAACAATAAACCGAGGAGAAGACCAATGAAAATGTACGGTCCTTTTGTTAACTTCATATTCTTCACCTGCCTTACTATCAAACGTAGCTGATTTTTTTGATTACGTCCATCCTTAATTGAATCACGTCGTCGTCGCGATCTCTTCTTGTACGGAATGGAGCGTGACTTGGTTTCGACCGGATTGTTTAGAAGCATACAGTGCTTGATCGGCATGGCGGACTAAATGATCAATATTTGCAGTCGTCTCTTCAAAGCTTGCGACACCAAAGGATGCCGTCACGCGGAGTGTTTGCCCGGTCTGCGTCGTGAAAGGGGCAGTTTCAATGCGCTCACGCAATTCTTCAGCGAGGGCCAAGACGTGCGTTAACGCAAGATTTGTGATGATGAGTGAAAATTCTTCACCGCCATTTCGTGACAGGTAGCCAGTATCTCCGACTCCATCACGTAACCGTTTTGAGAATTGACGTAACACGTCGTCACCAGCCTCATGCCCGTACGTATCATTGACCGACTTAAAGTGATCGATGTCAATCATGACGAGGGCGACCTGCTGCTCATTGAAGATACTTTGCCGTTTAATGTCCGTTAAGTAATCTGAAAAAACACGCGAGTTGTGAAGACCCGTCAAAAAGTCGATTTGCGCTTTATGTTGGAACGTCCGTAACGCAAGCTTCGTCATCCGGATGTCTTGGATGATGAGTAAAGTCAACCAGCTACTGACGAAAGACGCAGGGGTGATGACTGACAGGATTTCGACGATTTGACCGGTATCGCGTAAGACGATGCCTAAAATGACAGCGTGCAGAAGCGTCGCATAAAGCGTCACCGTCATGAAGGTCTTTTTTGAATACAAAGGCATCAGTTTGACAATCAGGGAGATGCCGACAGCGAGACTGATGATGAAAAAACATGCTGCATAAGCTGCAAAATTCGTACTGATGGTAAAGCGGTAAACGATGATGGCGACAGTCACGATGAACGTCGGCAATGGGCCAGCGAAATAGGCGGCGACAATGACCGGGATATGCCGTAAGTCGACTAAAATTCCAGGGGCCGGTTCAATCGTCATCTGCATCAACACAATCGCGAGGACACTCAAACATAGACCATACAAAATACGCAGTGACTGTTTAGAATCCTGTGTAATCGGTTGAGAAGATAATTTTCCGAGTAAGTAAAATCCACTCATTAAAAAAGTGATATTGTGAAGAACATCGTAGATGATTGTTTTCATATGTCGTGGACTCCTTTTAAACCGATTATGTCTATTGTACTATAATGCCGACATCGATTTTCAAAAAAAAATCATTAGTGCTTCGTCTAATCGTTGAGAAGTGGGCATATGCTCTCATGACTTCAAAAAAATACAGGTGACCTCAACGGTGAACATGAGATGTATGTGTTTATTTGACTGAATGATTTATTTAATTAGCGAGATAACGCGGGAAAGAAAAAAAGCATTCGGCATGACAAGGAATGGGAGCTTACGATAGAATGGAAAATGGCAAAAGGGGGAGGGCACATGATTACATTACATACGGTCAGTAAAGCATTTTCCAAACAACCCGTCATTCAATCAGTATCCTTAATGATTGAACAGGGTGAGATACATGGCATCATCGGTGCGAGCGGAGCAGGTAAGTCGACACTGCTTCGGCTGATGAACCTGCTCGAACGACCGGATGAAGGCGACATTGAGTTTGATGGCATCAATTTGCTTGCTTTACCGCACCATAAATTGCGGGGTGTTCGCCAAGACATCGGGATGATTTTTCAAAACTTTAATTTGATCGCGAATAAGACGGTCGAACAGAATATTTTGGTATCCCTCGAACTCGCGCGCGTGCAGAAGCAGGAGCGTGCCGCGCGGGTTCAGGACTGCCTCCGGTTCGTCGGATTGGAATCCTTTTCTGACAAGTACCCAGCCGAACTGAGCGGCGGTCAGATGCAACGTGTTGCAATTGCCCGTGCGCTTGCCAATCGGCCACGTGTACTCTTATGTGACGAACCAACGTCCTCCCTCGACCCAAGTACGACGTCGGAGATCTTACGGGTTCTTCAAAACATTAATCGGACGCTTGGTGTCACCATCGTGCTCGTCAGCCACGAAATGAACGTGATTCAGAGTATTTGCAATCGCGTCACGATTATGGAGAACGGTCAGATTCGCGATACGGTCGCGACTGAACCTGCAGGTGTTGCCGAAATCACGAGTGATGCGGGTTGGTTCTTAACGCAGCTGACCGAACGGGGGAACGCGGATGCCTGACATATTAATCGAGTACGCAGGGGAAGTCAGACTTGCCATCGGACAAACGTTCGTGATGGTAGGGGTCTCGATTCTTGCTGCAGTGCTGATCGGACTGCCGGTCGGAACGCTGCTGTTTTTATCGCGGAAAAATCAGTTGCTCGAAAATCGTTTCCTGTTCTCCGGTTTGAATCTGCTAGTCAACACGGTCCGCTCCTTTCCTTTTTTGTTACTTGTCGTCTTTTTGATTCCGTTTACACGGTTGATTATCGGTACAGCCATCGGGACGGCAGCAGCGACCGTTCCACTTGCGATTATCGCGATCGCCCATTATTCCCGGCTCGTCGAACAATCGTTACTTGATGTACCAAAAGGCGTCATCGAAGCAGCGATCTCAATGGGCGCGTCGACACGAGAAGTTGTCGTGAAATTTTTATTCGTTGAGGCCCGGTCCGGACTCGTTCTCGGTCTGACGACATCGATCGTCAGTTTTATCTCCTACTCGACGATCATGGGAGTGGTCGGTGGAGGGGGCATCGGAGATTTTGCCGTACGGTACGGGTATCAGCAATTCCAGACTGAGTTGATGATGTACATGATCCTGATTATGGTCATCCTCGTTCAATTGATTCAATTCATAGGTACGAGAGTAGCACGATTGATTGACAAACGTTAAAAGAAAGTAGGAAATGAAATGAAAAAACTGATGATGATGTTGACAATAGTTGTCCTGGCCTTAGCAGGTTGCGGAAATAGTGATGACAGCGATACCGGTTCTACGGAAGAGACAAAAACCTTGAAGGTCGCGTCACTGATTAAACCGATGACGGAAATTCTTGATCTCGTGAAACCACAGTTAAAGGAAGACGGGATTAACCTGGAAGTCGTCGTTCTGAGCGATAACGTTCAGCCAAACAGTGCGCTGGCAGCGAAAGAGGTCGATGCAAACTTCTTCCAACACGTTCCGTATATGGAGGAATTCAATCGGAATAACGATGCGAACCTCGTTCCGATCGAACCAATCTATTTTGCCAATTACGGTGTCTACTCGAAAGAATATAAATCAATCGATCAACTACCGAAGGGGGCCGTCATCGCGATGGCGAACGACGTCTCGAACATCGACCGTTCGCTGTCGTTACTCGCCCAGCATGACGCGATTAAATTGAAAAAGAAGACAGGATCTTACTATACGATGAAGGACATCGTTGAGAATAAACAAGATTACAAATTCAAGGAAGTGGACTTATTGATGCTCGCGCGTCTTTATGATGATGCTGACGCGGTCGTCATGACACCGGCTTATGCAGCACCGCTCGGTCTGACGCCGAAACAGGATGCACTCGTCACGGAAGGCATCGAGAATGACTTTGCGATTACCCTCGTTGCCCGGAAGGACAATCAGGATGCGGAAGCGATTCAGAAGCTTGCGAAAGCGATGACGAGTCCGGAAGTCAAAAAGTTCTTAGAAGAAAATTATGATGAAACGGCGATACCGGCTTTTAACTGATACTCAAATAAAAGTGACTTGTCGGACAATCGCTAGAACTCAGTTTAAAAATCACCCGCTTCACACGTCCGCTCGGCGTCGTGTAAAGCAGGTGATTTTTTTAAAACGATTGTTGATTAAAGCACAATAGACGGTCTGCCTGATCAACTCAAAACCGCTTTAATGTGCCGTCAATTGTTTTGCATAACCGCTTTGCTCTAAAATATCGCCTGTCGGTAGATGCGTCCATTTTTCAACGGAAGTGTCGGGATTTTTCTGAATGAAGTCGGTCATAATCGTATTTCCGATTGCATAATTCGACCAACCGGGGATCTGCAAATCAGAATTACCGTTCTGTAAGTCTGAGAATTTGGCGTGATACGAATTTATTTCATGCAGAACATGCTTAAAGGAATGGTCGAGCAGCGGTTCTGTCCAAGGTGGATTGACATCTGGATAAAGACCTTTCGCAAATAAGTCCGCTTTTCCTTCCGAAATGATATTATCGGCAATCGATGAAATTCCAAGCTTTTCGAGTAAAACGGTGTGATGGTATTCATGGGCAACTGTATAGGCAAGCATCGATTGATCGACATCACGATCGATATAAAGCACTAACAGATTTTTGGCGAGTGCAATTCCTGTCACACCACCCATTCGTTTGTTATTCACGGGATTATCTGAATTAATTGGAGCGACTAGAACGACTAAATCGTTTTGGCGGGGTAACTGTTTTGATGCTTGTTGTAACGATTGTTTGATTTGTTGCTGTATCTCGGTTTGATGCTGCTGTAAGTAGGTAACATTTTCTTTTAAGTGTTTGAGATCGTTCATCGGTCGGTCGAGCGGATTATAGACACCAAGCTGTTCCGAAACCTGCTCCTGCTCACGGATACGATCGTTTTCCTTTAAAACGTATTTTTCGAACAGCGCTCCATTTTCAGTCGGAGCTTTCAGTGCCGCATCGACATATGACTGATAGGCATCATACAGTGGGATGATTTTAACTGTTTTATTATCTTGCGTGAAGGTAACGTCCGTCGGCTTGATTTTTTGTGCTTGCGGTTCCTCGGAGCACCCGGCGAGTAAGCTGGCCAAGACGGCACTCACGATCAATCGTTTCATTCCGATCACATCCTTTCTTTTGGTCTGTGGGAGAACGTTCGAAGAAACCATTTTTTGAAACATTTCTTCTTTTGTTAGCGTATAGTAAGATAATGTAAGAATCAATTTGATTATGGATTTTATTGGATTACACACTAGGAGGGAACCGCGTGCGGAAAAGTTATGAATTCTTTTTGCTTTACAACAAAGAAATGTTCTTCAATAAGTTTGCTTATCTCTATACGCTCGCCGTACCACTCGTCATCATTCTCCTCAATCACTTCGACTGGTTCAAGGATTCCCCGACGTGGACGGTCTTTCAGTCGGCGATGATTCAATTCTTTGCGATCATGATTGTGTTGACTGCAATCAATGGAATTGGCATATCATTACTCAACCAACGGGAGAGCGGCTTTTTGAAGATGTATACGTTTTTGTCCGGGCAAAAATTCCCGGTCATCTTCGGACGTCTCATGTCGCAATGGTTTTTCCTCACGTTGAACATGTTCGCTGCCAGCCTGATGATGGCGGTTTTGTTTCATCAACCGTTGCTGAAGACCGTGCTGATGACCGGATTGCTTGCGCTCATCATCCCGTTACCGGTCTTTGCCTGTAGCCTGCTGATTGCAGCACTCCCATTGAAGCCGGAGACGATGACACCGCTCGGGACGATTTTAATTTTTGCCGTCTTCATTTTCATCGATGTATTTGAACTGACGGATAATCGATTGCTTGCGTATTTTTCATTCCTGAATCCGGCGAATTTAATTTTGAATGAAGCCCGCTTCCTGACAGGCAGTGTCAGTGACGGGATGATGGGCTTGTCGATTCTGACAGGTATCATGGTTTATTTAGTAGTCGGCTACGTTGCCTATCAGCGGTTGTCGATCACGTCAAAAACAAATCGTTAACGGAAGGGGACGGACAAATGCAACTCGGGACAATCGATTACAGCTATGATGAAAAACGGATGATTTTAGATAAAGCGGATCTTGATCTCGATCCGGAACGGTTGAACGTCGTGATTGGTTTAAACGGATCAGGGAAATCGACGTTGTTTGACGTCGTCGCCGGGGCGCTCCCGGCGGACGGGTTTCATCCGCCGTTTGAACGGGCGGAGATTCTTTATCAGTTGCAGCAGGCACCGCTTCCGCCGATGCTGAAAGGAAAAGATTTGGTCCGGTTGATTTTGAAAAGTGACCGGACGGAGCCGTTCCGTTCGTTATGGGATACATATGTCGCCTCGTTACGCGAACAGGAGCGAAGCCGGTTAGAGCGTCTGCAAGACTTACGGCTCGGTCAGATGTCAGCTGGTGAAAAACGCTGGCTGGTCATCCGGACGGTCTGTCATCTCGATCGTACACTCTACATCTTTGACGAGCCGACGGTCGGGCTCGACCCGGAGTCACGGCGTTTCGTCGTCGAAGCGATCGGTGCGTTACTCGACCGTCAAAAAATCGTATTATTGTCGACGCACATATTGCATGAAGTCGCCCACCTGCCGTGCAAGATGCATTTTCTCCATCATGGAAAAATCGTCTACAGCGGCTCCTATCATGCCTTCGTCGCGCGTTATGAAACCGATAATCCGGATATCGCGTTTGAGCGTTTCTTGTCGGAGCAACCAACCGCCTAAACTAACCTGTTCAAGATGCATTCGAACGCGAGTGTATCTTTTTTTTGCGTTGAATTACTCGAATTTCAAAAAAATGAAATAAAATTTAGTACGGGATTGACAATTTTAAGGAGTATAATGTTATATTGATAGTGAAAATGAGATTCATTATCAATTGAGGAGAGTGAGACATATGTTTATCCAACTGAAAACCATTCGTGTTGAGCACGGCTACGCGGAGACAATGATTGAACGATTTGCAGGAGAAGGCATCATCGAACAGCAGCCAGGATTCGTTGATTTGAGCGTTTTGAAAAAAAAGCGGACACGCGGCGATGAGGAAGTCGTGATTTTAATCCGCTGGGAATCCGAAAAGGACTGGAAAGCCTGGGAAACAAGCGATGTCCATCTCGCAGGTCATCGGGAGCGCCGTGGTCAGCCGGCACCGTCCTATATACTCGATAGCAGTCAAGTATATTATGAGATGCTCGGTCAAAAAACGAAAAGTGTGTAACATGTGACCGATTCGTTAAAGCCTTGACGAATCGGTCACACTTCATTTACGAAAAAGCAATACGATAAAGTACGGTGCACCGAGAACGGCGATGACGATCCCGACCGGAATATCGGCCGGGGCCAACAGATTTTTTCCGATTAAATCAGCTAACAATACGAGCAGACTACCGACAAGCGCGGCAACCGGAATCAGACTGTAATGGTTCGGACCGACGAGTCGTCTCGCGATATGAGGGGCGAGCAGACCGATAAATGAAATCCCTCCGCCAGCCGCCACGCAGGCTCCAGCAAGAGCCGCAGCCACGAACAGAATACGTTTACGGGTACGTTCAACCTGAAGTCCTAAGGTTTGTGGCAGTGAACCGCTCAATTGCAATAAGTTCAACGAACGGCTCTGCATAAATGCGAGTGGGATGAAAAGGACGATCCAGGGCGTAAGCATGAAGACGGACGACCAATCTGCCTGCCAGATGCTTCCGGTCAGCCAGACGGTTGCTTGCTGGAAATCTCTTGGATCCATCTTCAACTGAAAAATGATTAAAAGGGCACCGCATAAAGCATTGATTCCGACGCCGACCAACAACAGGCGGGCAGGCTGTAGTGAAGTCGCTCCTGCCAGCCGATAAATCGTCCAGGCGACGAGTATTGCACCGAAAAAAGCGACGAATGGCAAAAGCGGGAGCTGATGTAAAGCGGAGCGAAAATAAAACAGGGTCATGACGACAAACAGCCCGGCCCCTGCATTAATCCCGAGAATACCCGGGTCGGCCAAAGCATTGCGTGACATGCCCTGAAGCAGTGTCCCGGAAACAGCAAGACCTGATCCGATCAAGAGAGCCAGCAGCATCCGGGGCAGTCGCAGGTCAATCAAGACTAACCGTTCTGCATCCGTTCCTTGCCCGATTATGGTCCGGCTGATTGAACTGAACGAAACGGGAAGAATGCCGGTTGAGAGGCTGTATAAAAATGTAACGATAAGAAGAACACATAAGCTAAGAAACGTAAAACGTGATTTTTGAAAAGCGCTCCACATATCCATCAGATCGCCAACTCCTTCCGTCGTGCAAGGTAAAGAAAATAAGGAACCCCGATTACGGCCGTAATGGCTCCAAGTGGTGTTTCAAACGGGGGATTGACCATTCGTGCGAGTAAATCGGAGACAATGAGAAGTGTCATCCCGAATAATGCACTGACCGGCAGGAGAAGATAATAATTCGTTCCGACAAGAAAACGACTGATATGTGGAATGACAAGACCGACGAAACCTATGACACCAGCGATGGATACGGCACTCCCGGCAAGCAGGACGATACTGCAAAATCCGAGAACCCGGACTTTCGTTAACGACGATCCAAGACCTGCCGCGACCTCTTCTCCAAGCGAGAGAACGGTCATGCTTCTCGCGATATGTAAGGAAATCGCCGTACCGATTAAGACGATGGGAAGAAGAACATGGACATGTTCCCACTTAGAGCCGGATAACCCGCCAGCATACCAGAAACTTAAATCTTGGGCAACTTGATGGAACAAAGTGATGCCTGTTGAAAGCGCACCGAACAATGCACTGAGTGCGGCTCCGGCGACGGTCAACGTGACAGGTGAAAAACGGCCACGTGCAAAAACCGTAATTAGAACGATGAGCCCTGTACCAAGGGCTGCACCGCCAAAAGAGAACATCAGCGAACTGAAGAAGGAATGGGCAGAAACAAAAGCCAGGGAAATCGCGACCCCAAGACCAGCCCCGTGGGTAATGCCGAGCAGGGACGGGTCGGCCAATGCGTTACGGGTCAATCCCTGCATCATCGTTCCTGACAAAGCCAGGGCAATTCCGACAAGTCCTGCGCAGATTAAACGCGGCAGGCGGACTTCTTGAATCAATTGGTGCTGCAGGTTATTGGCATCAAACGAATGGAACGATGCGAGGACTGTATCCGAAGAAACCGGAAAAGCTCCGTAAAAGAGTGATAATCCGCTACATAAGAAAAACAGAAAAAGCGTAATCAAAAGAACGATAGCTGTAGGGTGAGGGCGTGCAGATGCATCCATAATCGTCTCTCCTTTTTAAATGAGAATTATATTCATTATCAACGCGATTAAACTTACATCGAATAGCAAATTTTTGTCAAATGTTTTTTTAGGGAGCAAACACTATGGAAGTGAATTTAAAGCCATTAATCATCCAAAAATACTGGTTGCTGGAAGGGGACCGGCAACCGGTCAATTCGGGCATCATCATTGTTGTTGTCGGCAAGGTGTTTTTATATGACGGCCGCCAACGGCTACAACCGGGTGAAAGCGCCTGGGTCGATCAAACGCAGGAGGTACTGGCAGCTACGAAAGAGAGCAGTCTTGTTTATCATCTTGCCGTAACTGGAGACCGTTGCCCACTTTACCGGCAGGATCCAGAACAACTTCACGCACAGTTGCGAAGAATGAGTACGAGTCCGACGACCGTCAAGGGGATGCTACGCCAACAGCGTCTCGTTTATGAGTTGCTTGAGACATTAAGCCACGAACAGGAAAAACATGTATTCGAACAAGTGACGAAAGAATGGCTAGAACAACTAGGCGATAACCGTCCCGTCAACGAACTGGCAGTGGAGCTCGGGATGTCTGTACCGACATTTAATCGGCTGTTTAAGGAGCGATATGCCGAAACACCTAAAGCGTACTTAAATCAACTCCGCATTCGAACGGCGAAAGAGTGGATGCTGACGTCGCCGGACATGACGTTGGCACAAATCGCTCAAAAGGTTGGTTTGCAAGATGAATTTTATTTTAGCCGTTTATTCAAAAAGCGGACAGGTTCGTCTCCCACCCATTTTTTGAAGCGTGCTTCACCCCGCATCGGTATCGCCAGCCGTCTTTTATTGCAGGACCACTTGCTGGCGCTTGGTCTGCAACCGATTCTTGCACCAAGTTATCCGACGGAATACGGTGCGAGTGGCCTACCTGTATTTTTAACCGATTTGGAAGGTACCCAGTTTTATGACGCCAATCGCCCCGCACCGCGGGAAGTGTTTGAATCGATGCAACTGGATTTGATCATCAAGACACCAGATCTCGATAAACAGCATGATGTCAGCTGGTCGCCGCCAGAACACGTCCTCGAATTGCCCCGCCAGACGTGTTGGAGCGAGTATCTGCGTCTGCTGGCAATCGCAACAGATCGGGAAGAGCGCCTGGAACCGATTATGGAAGAGGTCGACCGGTTGGAACAAACCGTTCGGGAACGGATAGCGTGGCACCGGACGGGGACGTGGGCGGTAGTTTGGGTTCGCCCGGACGAGGTGCGGCTTTATGGAACGGGTCAGCATACGATGCTTGATTTTTTGTTTCACGATGTAGGGATGACAAGTGCGACCGGTTTACCGGAGACGGTTTACCAATCTGTCACATTATCAGAACTGAAAATGATTGAACCGGACAATCTATTGATTTTATGGAGCCAACAGACGGATATCGAACGGATTCAACATGATGCCGCCTGGCAAACGCTCAAAGCAGTCAGCACGCATCGCGTCTTTTGTCCGGACAGTGTTGACTGGGATCCATGGGGACCGCTCGGACGGATTCATATGTTACGCCAATTCCTGATTTACATCGAACAGGACAAACGATTGATTTGTCCATGAAAGTTGACGGGTTCGTCCATGTCATTTTTAAGTGATAATGATTATCATTACTAATGAAGAACGAGTTTGAGAGGAGAAAAGAAAATAATGAAAAAAATCATAGGGGTAACATCAGTCCTTGCGACATGTGCAGTTTTAGCTGCATGTGGAGGGGAAGCAAGCGAACAGCCGGCTAAGCAGACAACAGCCGTCCATACGGTCGAACATATTTTCGGGAAAACAGAAGTTCCGGATAATCCGAAGAAGGTCGTCGTCTTATCGCACGTCTCATGGGAAGGCTCACTTGTTTCAGTCGGCGTTAAACCGTATGCGGTCATGGCATATGACAATGAGTTTCCGCCCCACTTGACGGAAGAACTGCAAGGAACGAAAGCCTTACCATATGCCGACGAAATTAATCCGGAAGAAATCGTTAAGCTCAATCCGGATTTACTGATCATCAGCGACCGTTACAAACCACTTTACGATAAACTGGCAAAAACGATTCCGACTGTCGCAGTCGAAGTCGGCGGGGACTGGAAAGAAGATCATTTGAAAGTTGCGGAAGCTGTCAACAAAAAAGCGGAAGGGCAGGCAGTCATCGATGACTTGTCGGAAGAAGCGAAGAGTATCGGACAACGCATCAAGGACAGTGTCAAAGACGAAACGTTTATGGCCGTATCGGTCAATAAAAAAGATATTCGTGTTTACGGTCTGACAAATCATGCGACAAACTCATTGTTGTTTGACGATATCGGATTAACACCGACGAAAGGTTTACCAAAAGATTTCGGGGAGAACATTTCCATCGAAGGGTTGGCGAAATACAATCCGGACCATATCATCGATCTGTCCTACTTCAGCAGCGGTCCTTACTACGATGAAGTAACAAACGGAAAGGTCTGGAAAGGATTAACGGCAGTAAAAAAAGATCAAGTTCATCAGCTATCAACGACATGGGGCTTCTGGGACCCGATTGAACGTGAAAAAGGGTTAAAAGAGCTGGAAGACGTCTTACTGAAATAATCAATTACAGAGCAGGAAGAGGAACGGGGAAACCCGTTTTTCTCTTTTCTTACAATGAGAATCGTTATCAATTGATGGAAGGATAGTGGCAGTCATGACAACACGACAAGAACGTATCGATGAGATTGCAACCCGGGCAACGCTCCAGGCATTTGCGAATAGTTATCTCCGTGAAGTCAAAACAGTTGATTGGTTCATTCCGAAAGAGGAGGAGAGAGAGAAGTGCGGTAAGAGTGGTTGCCGAATTGATGTGACAACAGTCTATATCCTCGAAATCCGTCATCGTTCACGCATTGGACGACATGAAATCGGGCGGATTTATCGCCAGACTCCGAGCGGATTGGTGGAAGAAGCACCTCTTGTCTTCATCATAGCGTGTTGCCAACATCTTCAACGGCTTGTACCGGGATTAACGGATTTACTATACCGGGTCCTCGATAGCCATCGGGTGATGTGTCAAGTCATCACACATCAGTTGGACGAGACGACGCGAGCTCAGACATTCCTTGAACATGAACAGACAGTTCGGTTCGGACATTGGTTTCACCCGACGCCGAAAAGTCGGGTAGGAATGCATGACTGGGAACAAATCGCATATGCTCCAGAATTTAAAAACGGTTTCCAACTCGATTATTTTGCCGTCGATCGGACTTTACTGATTGAGGAAAGTGCGACGGATCGGCTGATCAGTGAGCAGATGTGCAAGCAACTCGAATCAACGGTAAAACTTTCAGCTGGAGAAGCGCTTCTGCCGTCACACCCTCTGCAAACTCAGTTTTTGTTGACACAAACGACTGTTAAAGCATTAGTGGCACAGGGACGGATTCGCCACCTCGGGCAGCTCGGTCCACTGTATTATGCGACATCTTCAATCCGGACGGTTTTACATACCGACGGCCTGCACATGTTGAAGTTTTCGATTCCCGTCCAGGTAACGAATTCACGCCGAGTCAACAAACGACATGAACTAACGGCAGGGATAGTCATGAAACGTCTCGCCGGGCATTTGACGATGCCCCGAGGATTTTCAATTACGCATGATCCGGCATACGCCACACTTTGGACGGATACGGAAGAATCCGGTTTTGAAGTGATTTACCGGGAAGCACAAGCCGACGCGGTCAATGTCGCTGCACTCGTCCAGGAACCGCTGGACAATGAACCTTCCGTTTTGATGTCGCTCGTCCTCGAAGCGAAACAAGCGGATCAGTCATTGGAAGAAGCTGCATGGGACTGGTTTGCAACGTATATTGAACTGACACTCGGGGCGTTGCTCGAGTTGTACGACAACTACGGCATCGCGCTTGAGGCACACCAACAAAACAGCCTGATTACTGTTGAACAGGGACGGCCAATCCGTTATCAGTTCCGCGATAACCAAGGGTATTATCTCGCCCTGTCCTGCGAAGAGAAATTATTGTCTTTGGAACCCTCATTGGATCAGGCACGAGAACTGTTTTATGACGAGTCGACGATTGAGGAACGGTTAACGTATTACATGGTCTGGAACCATTTGGGCGGACTGCTTCACCGTTTTGACCGAGACGGACTCTTACGGGAACAGGACATGCTCGATTGGCTCGGAACTTGGCTTGATCAACGACAGCAAACATTGTCCGGTCCGGCTCAAGACTGGATTCACTATGTCCGCTCACGTCAGACGCTACCGTACAAGGCGAACTTGCTGACACGTCTGCATGCACTCGACGAGCTGGAAGTCAGCGGGGAGCGGGTCATCTTTATTGAAATCGCTAATCCATTACAACGGGAGGTCCCTCATGAGGCAAACGAGCGAACAACGTGTCTGCAAACAACTTCTTGAAGCACTTTTATTCGAACGGATCGA
Source organism: Exiguobacterium sp. s95 (assembly GCF_018618655.1). Taxonomy (NCBI): domain Bacteria; kingdom Bacillati; phylum Bacillota; class Bacilli; order Caryophanales; genus Exiguobacterium; species Exiguobacterium sp. s95. The sequence continues at coordinate 123,768 of NZ_JACSMM010000001.1, forward strand.
GCCGTTCAGTGAACATCCGCGACAAGACGGCAATGCGACGTTTCGATTCATCCGTCCCCCGTATGAACTGACGATTAACGGGAGGCGTGGGGCATTTGACCGGATTTGGCTCGAACTTTCTACAGGTGTGCTGACCAAAAACAATCAAGTTCAACCGATGACACTGGCGCAAATCATCGCGTGTTTTCAAATTAAGAATTCGCTCCGGCAAGAGCTCGAGCAAACGGTCGCGCTTGATGAGAGCTGTCCCGTCCCCATCGTTGCACGAACGCAAATGACATACAGTGCTTTAGAGCAGGCGTTAATCGAAGGACATCCGTATCATCCATGCTTCAAGTCCCGCATCGGATTTTCGCGCGCCGATCATTGGCGATATGGACCGGAGTCGGGACAGCGGTTTCGTTTACGGTTCGTCGCACTTCCGGCTACTACTGTCCACATGACACAAATGAATGGCGTGATGGAACAGGCATTCGGTCAAGCGACCCTTGAGTGCTTAAATGCACTTCTAATCCGCGCAACAAATGATTCCGCCGATTATCAAATTGTTCCGGTCCACCCGTGGCAATGGAGATGCGTCGGGATGGATGTCCTCGAGTCGGGCGGCATTGACCTTGGAGAAAGCGGTCCCCTGTTTCAAGCGACTCAATCAATCCGGACTGTTTTCCAACCAGGCGTACCGGATGCTCCGCATATTAAGCTCCCGCTTGATCTCATCCAGACGTCGGCGAGACGGACGTTTGACGTCCCGAGCATTGTTGCGGCACCGGTGTTATCCGATTGGCTGATCAGAAGAGCGGAAAAGCTTCCCGTAACGTTGCTCCGCGAATTCGCCAGTCAGGTCGTCGAGACGAAGGACGGAAAATTATCAGGCCGCATCGGCTGTCTCTATCGCGACAATGTCCTGACGAATGTCACAGCTGAGGAAACAGTCATCCCTTTTACGGCGCTTGCCCTCAACGAAGCGAACGGGGGACTGTTTCTTGACCCGTGGTTCAAGAAATACGGGATGGAACAGTGGGTAAAACAGTTTCTGACCGTTTATTTACAACCGGTCTTCCGTCTCGTCGCCGAAGAAGGGCTTGCTCTCGAAGCACATGCCCAAAATAGTTTACTCGTGTTAAAAGACGGCTGGCCAACGCGACTAATTTTGCGGGATTTTCATGATAGCGTCGAATATGTCGGGAAATTTGTCCGGCATCCGGAGGAGATACCTGATTTTAAGACCATCCATCCCGCTTTTAATTCGCCGGTCGGGACATATTACGAAATGAAAGAGGTCGAGGCATTACGCGAGCTCGTCAGCGATACGGTATTTGTATTTCATTTGACGGAATTATCGCATCAGTTGGAGGACAAGTACGGCTTGAAAGAAACAACATTTTTCAAATGGGCTGCCGCGGTACTCGACCGACTCGAGCTGTCGCCGGATCGCTTTGCCGCCTTAGGATTCGGCGAAGCGACCATGTACACGGAGTCCCTCTTCGCGCGTAAATTCGAGACAGGGCAGTGCCGGCATCTTGTTTGCAATACATTATATACAAGGACGCAGAAGGGAAGCGAAACGCATGTTATACATTGAAGAGACGCTTTATACCGAACAAATGCTGACAGATCATCCCGTTTGCCAGTTAAGTTGGCTCGCTGACCCCGGGACTACAGTTGTTGCAGTTTGTACTAAAGACACGGCAGCCTGGATTGCCTTTTGTTTACTTATGAAAAGAACACAAGGAACGGTCGTACCGCTTCATCCGGACTTACCGGAAGCCGGTGCACGCGATATGGCGGAACGAGCAGGGTGTGACTTTTTAATTTATGGTGATTTTCAACAACCGGTTCGATTGACGCAGGCAAAACCTCGTCCGGGAGGTCTGATTCAATTCAGCTCCGGTACGACCGGAGAGGCGAAAGTGATTCACCGGACATGGTTGTCGATTGAACAAGAAGTGACAGCATACAATCAATGTTTTCCGTTACCGCATGCAACAGGAACGATTGTCGCCTGTCCGACATCACATTCATTCGGCTTGATTTGCGGTGTCATGGCGACGCTATATCGGGGGGCAGTACCCGTCATTCTCGAACATACGGCACCGCGACATGTCTTGCGTGTCTGTCGGGCACATCCGGATGCGATTTTGTATGCGGGACCGGGGCTTGTCTATCTGCTCAGTCAATTTAAGCAGCGGCTATTTGCAGTGATGATTTCCGGTATGACGTTGCCGAATAGTTGGTTTGAAGCGATTCAGGACGTGACCGATCATCTTTTACAGCAATACGGATGCTCAGAAACCGGTTGCATCGCATTACACCCTGATCCGAAAACAGCGCAGGCGATTGGCTATCCGTTACCACATCTTCAAACGGAGGCTGGAACTATAAATCAACCGGCTGAATTGCTAGTCGAATCAGATGGAACCTGGACGGGTACGAAGGATTTGGTCGGAGCGTCGGAAAACGGCGAATTGTTCTTCTTCAGCCGGTTGGACGAAATGATAAATGTATCTGGTCTATCCGTTTATCCAGCAGATGTTGAAGATGTATTACTACGTCGCGCCGACGTCAACGAAGCCGTCGTCTTTAAGAAAAGTGATCGTCTGCAAGGCGAACGAGTCTGTGTCCAGATCGTCAGTTCGGCGACCGAGGAGACATTACGCTCGTTTTGCCATGCGCATCTTGCTCCACATCAATGTCCGACTGACTGGACGTTTGTTACGGAAATAAAAAAACTGCCGAACGGAAAAATCAGTCGAATCCGACTGGGGGTGACGTCATGAGTTCCTTCCTCGACCAGCAGACATTTCATCAAATCGTCGAGGCGCAACTCGATGTCATCTTACCGATGGAAGTGACGGGACAGGAGCGGCTTCGCGATGAACTGCAACTGGATTCGATGCGATTGTTGCAGTTGCTCGTTCATCTGGAGCTTGAATACGGTCTCGTTCTAGCCGACGAGCAACTCGGACAGCTTCCACAGATGACGGTTGAAATGTTCTTAGCTGCGCTAACAAAAAAGGAGGTGCTTTGATGATAAAAGTTCACTGTCTCGTCAGTTGTGTCTGTGAAACAATCAAGCGGTCGCAAGCAGATCATCGTCCGTATTATTTCGGGATTTGGGACGCCGACTTTGGCTTGACGTCCGATTTTGTTTTATCGCATCATGCCCCGGAGATTAATCATGAAGCGATGCTCGAGTGGTACCGGTTACTGTACGGGATCACAGTCCATCAGTGGTATGACCGGACCCTGTCACGGGCTACGAATATCATGAACCTCGAACGACTCATGAAAACGAAACGACCGGAACAATCGATTATCGTCATGCTGGATCTCGCGCAGTTACCGGAGCGGGAAAACAAGTTTCACCATGACGTATTTCCACATTATGTGATGCTTGAACCAACGGATGACGAAGAGACATGGCGGATGATGGACCCGGATTTTAGATATGAAGGTGAAATGGATCGCGTACGGATCATCCAGGCAATCGATCAGCCGACTGTCGCCGGAGGGTTCTGGTTTGACGGGAGTCACGTCAAACTTCCGGATCGGGAAACGGTCGCAGCTTACTTCATGAGTGGTCTCAAGCGGCACCACCCGTTGACGGAAGCAGTCGGAAAAATTGTCTCGCATCATAAGAAAACACCAAATCGCTTACCTTCTGCGCTAAAACAACTTCCGGTCATCGCGATCCGTAAATATGCCTATGAACATGCTTTTGCTTATTTTTATGAACAGTTAGGTCTCGATTTAGGCTCTTCCGATTTCGACGGGTGGTGTGATCGAATCGAACGACTCGTCAATCAATATACTGTCATCCAGCACCGGACAATTAAATACAGTATGACGTGCGATCCAGCTGTTTTGACTGAGATTCAAGCGTTGCTCGCAGATCAGGCGATGTTAGAAGATACGATCAAACAACAGCTCATCGGATTATTTAACGAATACTGCCGGAAAGAAGGGGAAACAGATGAAAATTGCACTGTGTACCATCAGCTATCGCCATCATCTCCGCTCGTTTGACGACTTATTATCCTACGCATTGGCGGAGCAGTTTGATGCGTTAGATGTTTGGGGGGTTCATGCGAAGCATTTACAGGACGATGAAATATTGCGTTTACGCGAGCATGCTATAGAGGTCAGTATGCTGAGTCATTATCTATCGTTTGACGCACCATTATCGGTGTTGCTTGAACAGACGAAAGCGTTATCCCGTTTAGGACAACGAATCGGAACAAGGCGTATTCGGATTTTTGCGGGCAACAAGTCAAGTCAGCAGTTGACCGAACCGGAACGGGTCCGGCTCGTCTATCAGTTGCAGGGCGTTTGTAAGGTTCTAGATCAAAGCAAGCAACTGCTGTTAATTGAAATTCATCCAAATACGGCAGCGGACACGATTGAATCGACGGAACGGTTAGTACGCGAAGTGAACCATCCGGCTTGCCGGCTGAACTTTGATGTGTTGCATGTCGTCGAATCAGGTGCTGATCCGGTCACTGCTTACCGTCGTCTTGAACCAGTCATCGAACATCTTCACTTGAAGTCGATTGCCCGGACGGATCAATTCGAAGTCTTTAATCCGGCAAACGTATATGCGGCAGGTGGAACACGTGACGGTATGGTACCGCTGTTTGATGGAATCATTGATTACGAAAGATTTTTCGAAGAACTGAAGCAAGCGTTAACATTGAAAACGGCCAGTCTTGAATGGTTCGGTGATAGTCCGGATGAACAATTAAAAACAGATTGTCGTAAAGTACGCGATGTATTAGAAAAATCACAACTGCAGTTCATGTAATGGTCATACAGATCAGCGTTTAAGAAGCGGCGCGAACAGGGAAACACTATTGTGTACGTCATTGTTTCGTGTTTTCTCGGAAAGGATGTTGATTATGTCAGAACGTGTCTTCATCAGCCCAAGCAAGTACGTCCAAGGAAAAAACGTCATCGACCGGCTCGGTACATACGTGAGCCCGTTCGGTGACAAAGCTCTGTTGATCGCAGACGATGTCGTCTTTAAAATCGTCGGGCAACGGATTCATGACTCTTTTGAAACAGAAAAAATTGGTATCGAACAAGTCGACTTTAGCGGCGAAGCATCGCGCCATGAAGTCGAACGGATCACGAAGCAGGCGAAAGAAGCGGACGTCCGCTTTGTCGTCGGGGTCGGCGGCGGGAAGACGCTGGATACGGCGAAAGCCGTCTCGGACGAACTAACGGTGCCTGTCGTCATCGTGCCGACGATTGCTTCGACCGATGCACCGACGAGCGCGTTATCAGTCATTTATTCAGACGCCGGGATTTTTGAGAGCTATCGCTTCTATAAAAAGAATCCCGATCTTGTCCTCGTCGATACGAAGCTGATCTCGGAAGCACCGGCGCGATTCTTCGCGTCCGGGATTGCCGACGCGCTCGCGACCTGGGTCGAGGTCAGAAGTGTCATCGCATTCGGCGGGAAGACAATGGCCGGTGGTCGGCCGACGATTGCGGCGGAAGCGATCGCGAAACGCTGTGAGGAAGTGTTGTTCGAACATGGTCGACTCGCGTATGAGTCGGTTCAAGCAAAAGTCGTTACGCCGGCTCTTGAAGCAGTCGTCGAAGCGAATACGTTACTGAGTGGACTTGGTTTCGAAAGTGGGGGACTAGCCGCGGCACACGCGATTCATAACGGCTTTACAGCACTTGACGGGGACATCCACCACTTGACGCACGGTGAAAAAGTTGCGTTCGGGACGCTCGTCCAGCTCGCACTTGAGCAACACAGTCAAGAAGAAATCGAGCGGTATATCGCATTTTATATGGACCTCGGGTTACCGGTCACGCTCGAAGACGTCAAACTCAAAGATGCCTCGCGCGACGACATCTTGAAAGTCGGGAAAGCGGCGACGGCAGATGGTGAGACAATCCATGATGGATTCGATGTGACGGCGGAAGAAGTGGCTGATGCGATCATCGCCGCGGACCGTTACTCGAAAGCCTATCAAGCAAAATTAAAATGAGTCAGAAAACAAACACCCCCGACCGGATGTGGTCGGGGGTGTTGTCTTATAAGTAATCGAGCGGATTGACACTGCTTGCAGCGGAGGTTGCGCTGTAGACATATGTACCACGGTGAAGCTCGAAATGAAGGTGTGCTCCGAAAGCATTTCCTGTTTCGCCGACCGTTCCGATCAGTTGTCCTTGCGAGACCGTTTGACCGACTGAGACGCTCCGGCTGTTTAAGTGAGCATAGAGGCTTGTGAAGGAAGATCCGTCAATTGTATGAGTCATCATGATGTAGTTCCCGTACGCGCCATAGTTTTTAGACGTCGTGACTTTACCGGCAGCTGTCGCATAGACGGGCGTTCCTTTTGCTGCACCATAATCGATGCCGTTATGGAACGTATAACCGTAAACGCCGCTCGCTGCCCCGTAACCTTGTGTAATCGGTCCGCTTGTCGGTGTGACGAAATCTTTTGAGGCTTTACTAGCACCTGAATTCGTTAATTTTAAGACCGCGTATTTTTTTACATAGTCGGCGTGCACATAACGCTTTTCGCCATTATAAAGGAACTTAATCCAGTCGCCTTTTTTGCCGAGGTAGCGGTACGTTTCTCCACTATCGACCGAACCGACCTGCTGGCTGTTTGTCGAAGAACTTGTCCGGACACGAAGGTTATCCGCCATTACCTTGATTTTATAATAACGTGTGACTGAATATTTTTTGACATAAGACGAAGAAACATAAACTTTACTTGACCCGTATAAAATTTTTGTCCAGTTGCCGGTACGCCCGAGATACTTGTAGGTTTCTCCCTTAGCAACACCCGTAATGACGCTTGATGAAGTAGAGGGGCCGGTCCGGACGCGTAAACCGTCATCCATGACTTTAACTTTATAGTAAGTTGTCGCAGCATCGACTTTCGGGACTGCAAATGTTGTCAGTCCAGCTACTGCAATGGCAGATACTGTTAAAGTCGTTAATAATTTGTTCATCTATGTATGTCCTCCTTGAAAATCAACACGATAGGTCAGTTGTTTGTTGAAAATATGTTCTACTAAATTTCATAAATGAGTATAACATTACTTAAAATGTTTAAATATTACATTAACATTTCGGAAATGTTTCAATAGAATATATTTAAGCTATCCAAAAATAACATATGACATTTATTGGTTTTTCTATATATATCAACACATTTTAGATGTTTAAAAAATGTTCACACACTAGGGAATTAATAAAAAAGTGTGACAAGTTGAGGTCGTTTAAGATAAAGTTGAAATGGAAATAATAGTATTTTTTAAAATTTGAATTTTTGTAATTTTGATGTTTAAAAAATTTTTTAAGTTTTCAAAATAGGAATCCAAACAAAAAAGACACCTGATTAGAGGTGCCTTTCTTTGGTTTAAAGTAAGTTGAGTGGGTTGACACTACTTGCGGCTGAAGAGCTGCTGTAGACGTAGCTGCCACGATGAAGTTCGAAGTGAAGGTGAGCACCGAACGCATTACCTGTGCTACCGACTGTTCCGATCTTCGTTCCTTTTGCAATCGTTTGACCCGCATAAACTTTACGTGAATTGAGGTGGGCATAAACACTTGTGTAGGTTAAACCGTTCACCTTATGTGACATCATGATGTAGTTTCCGTACGCGCCTTGATATTTTGAGGAGATGACTTTCCCAGTGGCTGTCGCATAGACAGGAGTTCCTGTCTTCGCTCCGAAGTCGACACCGTTATGGAACGTATATCCGTAGCGGCCGCTTGCATTGCCATAGCGTTGCGTCAGAGTCCCGCTTGTCGGGCGAATAAAGCTAGACGAGACGGATGCTTTTTTTGCAGTGCTAGTTTTAGACTTGAGGCTGTACTTTTTAACGTATCCTGAGTATACGTAGCGTTTTTCTCCACCGTAGATGATTTTCGTCCAGTTTCCTTTACGTCCAAGGTACTTAAACGTTTGGCCCGAGTTGACGCCTCCGATGATCCGGTATTTTGTTGAAGGGCCGGTCCGAACGCGAAGTCCGTCTGCCATGACTTTTACTTTATAAGAAGTACCAGCCGCTTCAACCTTACCTGTACCCGTAGCTGCAAATCCTGAAACGACAAGCGCGCTCATCGTCATAGTTGTCAAAATACGTTTCATGTTGTAAATCCTCCTGATGTGAAAACAAAGTGACGGGTTAATGAAAAATGAAATGACTGAGTCATTAAATAGGATGTGTTGTATATAGAGTAGATTGAGTTAGTAGAGTGAGTGGTGCTTTCGAACAAACTGAGTATAGCATTCGGAATTTACAAATCGATATTTCAATTTTATTTCTAAAATATCTTTAGATAATATATATTGTAATCTTCGTTTTGGGATAATTACGCAATCCCTTGAGACGAGGGTTTGTCCATGTCATCTGTTTGACTTTTTTATTACAAAGTCAATTATGGGAAATTATGATATTGTATCGAAACATAACAAAGGAGTGTGGGACAGTTGGATATTAACTTTAAGTTTGAGAAGCAACGATTCAATCACCGGGCGGCTGCCGTGATCGTCAAGGAAGGGTGTCTCTTAATTCATCGGAATATTCGAGATGCTTTTTGGGCATTACCAGGGGGACGGATTCAACTGATGGAGAGTGGGGAGACAGCGGTTGTCCGTGAAATCAAAGAAGAATTAGGATTAGAAGCACAAGTTAAACGTTTTTTGTGCGTTCACGAAAATTTCTTTACATATGAAGACGTCGCTTTTCATGAAGTCGGTTTTTATTACGAAGTCGAGTTGTTAGATGAGATCAATGTGACGACGGAAGATTTTTACGGTGTCGAGGGCGAGGAACTGATTTACCGGTTCGTCCCGATCGACGAATTGCCATCCATCGAATTCTATCCCCTACAGCTAAAAACGATGCTGAAGACAGGTGAGTGGGACCGTCTAATAAAAGAATGAATTCCTGGAGTAAGACTTGTATGCACCTTTTTTTGAAGGAGATTCTGGCTGTAGACAACGTGCGATTGGGAGATCAAGCGTCTTTTTTCGTTGCTTTCCCCGGGTGAGGCGCAAGTCGTTGCTCCTTGATCTTCACGGACAACGAGCAGGGTCTTGCCTGCCTTTGGCAAGTCGCGTTAAATTCCCATAGGAGTCAACGAAACATGGCGCTTTTTAGGTAATACCGTGACAGAACTCTAGGCATGCAGACGGTTTAGCGCGCAATTCGTCTCGAATCGCTTAGAACCGCGAAAAGCAATCGGTCGCGACCTTGCAGCTTTGGAGACGAGGCGAGATAAGGCAGCGCAAACGGATTGCCTCTTTTTATAGCCTGTTCATGTTTCATAAGAGTTTGTCTGTAGTCTGTATCCCCTTTTTGAAGGGGATTTTTTTTATGGAATGACGTTTATTCATACATGGCAAGGGAATGTTAACTAAGGAAGTCAATTATCACAGTAGAGGGGATGAGTGAGATGCGCGAAAAGCAACTGAGGGATATGCATGAAGAAGCAAAAGGGCAAACACAAGATCATCAACCAGGAATTGAGTCCGAAATGAATCCTGAACCGATTTATGACGATCCCGAGTATGTCGGCTCCGGGAAGCTGAAAGGGAAAGTCGCGCTTATCACTGGCGGTGACAGCGGGATTGGTCGCGCCGTCGCGGTCGCTTACGCAAAAGAAGGCGCAAATGTCGCGATCGTTTACTTAAATGAAGGACAGGACGCGGAAAAAACGAAGCAGTTAATTGAAGGGTACGGAGTTAAGGCCCTTGCATTTGCGAAAGACGTCAGCCGGCCGGAAAACGCAAAACCAGTCATTGATCAGGTGCTTCAGGAATTCGGTCAACTGAATATTCTCGTCAACAACGCAGGAAAACAATTTCCGCAAGATGATTTTTTAGACATCACACCGGAACAGTTGCAGGAGACGTTCGAAACGAACATCTTCTCGATGTTTTATTTGACGCAGGCTGCCGTGCCGCATCTGAAAGAAGAAGATACAATCATCAATACGTCGTCCGTGACGGCTTATCGCGGGGCACCGACGTTGATCGATTATTCGGCGACAAAAGGGGCGATTACGACGTTAACACGTTCGCTTGCATCGAGCCTCGTCGAAAAAGGCATTCGTGTCAATGCCGTCGCACCGGGTCCGATTTGGACACCGTTAATTCCGGCGACGTTCTCGAAAGAGAAGGTCGAAGCACATGGGGAAGACACGTTACTGAAGCGTCGGGGACAACCTTCAGAAAATGCTCCAGCTTATGTTTACCTCGCGTCACGCGACTCGAGTTACGTCACGGGACAAACCATCCATATCAATGGCGGCGATTATATTACATCATAAGGAGGTTTTTTTTATGAAGAAGAATCCGAACGAAGTACCGGAGCACGAACCGAATCACGAACCGAATGAAGTGCCGGGAACACCACCGTCGGAAATTCCGGACACGCCGCAAGAAGATCCAATCCGTCAGCCGGAGCCGGATACGTTTCCGGAACCGACAGAAATACCGGATGCACCACAAGAAGATCCGACACCGTATTGATGGTAGCGATGACCTAACTAGCTGATTGACACCGATTGCTTTTACTTATGGGGAGGTAACAGTATGACGAATAAAAAAGAAGAACAAATGAAGGCGCACCAAATCGATAACACGAAAAAAGCGGGACTGACGACGAATCAAGGGTTGAAAATGGCGGAAGATGAATTTTCGCTAAAGGCAGGACTACGGGGACCGACATTGATTGAAGACTTCCACTTTAGAGAGAAGATGACACACTTTGACCATGAACGGATTCCGGAACGAATCGTCCATGCTAGAGGTGTCGGGGCACATGGTGAATTTCAGGTATACGAACCGCTAGCTGAGATTACGAAAGCGGGCTTTTTGAACGATCCCTCGAAAACGACACCGGTCTTCGTCCGTTTTTCGACGGTCCAAGGGTCACGCGGTTCAGGAGATACGGTCCGTGATGTCCGTGGTTTCTCGACGAAGTTTTATACGGATGAAGGCAACTACGATTTAGTCGGGAATAACATTCCGGTATTCTTCATTCAAGATGCCATCAAGTTTCCTGATTTCGTCCATGCCGTCAAACCGGAGCCACATACGGAAGTTCCGCAAGGCGCAAGCGCGCATGATACATTTTGGGATTTCATCGGTCAAAATCATGAGACTGCACATACGGTCATGTGGGCGATGAGTGACCGTGGAATTCCACGGAGCCTTCGGATGATGGAAGGGTTCGGCGTCCATACATTCCGACTCGTCAACGCACAAGGGAAGGCGCACTTTGTTAAGTTCCACTGGAAACCAAAACTTGGTGTTCATTCGCAAGTCTGGGATGAAGCACAAAAAGCACTTGGTAAAAATCCTGATTTCCACCGCGTTGATTTATATGAAGCAATCGATAAGGGGGATTTCCCGGAATGGGAGCTCGGACTGCAATTGATTGCGGAAGAGGATGAGTTCAAGTTCGATTTTGACATTCTCGATCCGACGAAACTATGGCCGGAGGAAGAAGTACCGGTCCGACTCGTCGGTAAAATGACATTGAACCGCAATGTCGACAATTTCTTTGCGGAAACAGAACAAGTAGCGTTCCACCCAGGACACATCGTTCCGGGAATTGATTTTTCAAATGATCCGTTGTTGCAAGGGCGGTTATTCTCATATACGGACACACAGTTGTCCCGACTCGGAGGACCGAACTTCCATCAAATCCCAATCAATCAGCCGGTTTGTCCGTACCATAACAATCAGCGGGACGGCATGCATCAGATGGCGGTCCATAAAGGACAGACGAGCTATCACAAAAATGGTTTGAATGAAAATCAGCCTGAGCCTGTCCCGGTCGAAGAAGGCGGTTTTGAGCATTACCAGGAAAAAGTCGACGGCCATAAAGTGCGTGGCCGGAGTGAAAGTTTCCTCGACTTTTATTCACAGGCGAAGCTCTTTTACAACAGCATGACTGCTGTTGAACAACAACACATTCGTGATGCCTACAGCTTCGAGCTCGGAAAGTGTGAATCTGATGTTGTCAAAACGAATGCCGTGGATTTGCTGAATCATATCGACCATGCCCTCGCGAAAGAGGTTGCGGAGAACATTGACGTTGCGGTACCGACGACGGATGAAGGGGTTCAATCAGAGAAACGCTCAGATGCCCTCAGTATGGAACATACGATTCGAAAAACGGATACGCGCAGTGTTGCTCTGTTGCTTGCAGGGGACGTGGATGCAAATCAGGTGAAGGCGTGGGTCGAAAAACTGGCGGAGCATAACATCAATTACAGCCTCGTTGGTAAAAAAGCCTATACACTAGGTGAAATGAAAGTAAAAGAAACGTATGATACGGTCGATTCAAGTTTGTTTGACGCCGCATTCTTAATCAGCGCATCTTCAAAAGTAGCGGACGACGTGCTCGAATTTATCGAGAACACGTATAAACATGCTAAACCGCTGGCGTTACATCTCCATGATGACTCAGTACTCGATAAGTGCCGTGTTGAAACGGATCAACCGGGTGTCTTCTTATTCAAAGAACATAACTTGGATCATTTTGATTCGTTCATCGAAGGCATCGCCCAAGCACGTTTTTGGGACCGGAAATAAGAATAGTCAAGGACTTCCAGCGTTGCGGGAGGTCCTTTTGACGTCGTCAAAATAACGTATGACTTCAATCATTATGTAGATAAGGCTCTTTTTTTGATGCAGACGCTTCACCCCTTTATAAAAGAATCGTATAAGCCTTTGTTAAATGACAAAATAATCAAAAAAAACAGGAACTTTTTAGGTGGGTATCCGTAGAATAGGTTAAACAAAGGGGGAAGTTCGGATGGAAATCATTTTGGGGATCATTGCAGTCGGGGCAGCATTTTGGTTTTTCTTCAGTTACTTACTTGGCTTCAAAAAGAAAAATATCACGATGACGTTTGACGATCGTTTTTATACGCTCGATGAGCATGTCAAAGCAATTGAGCAGAAATTAAAGCAGGACGGAAAACAGGTCGAGTACTTAGGAAACCGCCGCTTTTTAGTAAGCGGGAAACGTTATCTGTTCGTTGAACGGACGGTTTCGATGTCAGGTGTTCCGATGCAACAAACGATTTTAGAGTTCGAAAAATAAGTAAAAAAGGTGATTCCGACTCAGAAATGAGATCGGCATCACCTTTTTTATGTCGATAGATAATTGAGACTACCGATTCTACGAGACTGGTCAAAAAGAAATAAAATCAATAGATGGGAAATGATTGACAGTCAACTGTACTATCGATATGATACAGAAAGAAAGTGTATTACTGTTTTAATACAACGAACGGTGAAAGGTGGTCGAGGGCACGTGCAATTTGACCAAAGAAGCCCGGTTTATCTTCAAGTCGTCCGCTGGTTCAAGGAACGAATCGCGACAGAAGACTTAAAATGCGGGCAAGAAATTCCATCGCGGCGGGAAACCGCTGCGCAACTCGGAATTAATCCGAATACGGCTCAAAAAGCATACAAAGAAATGGAGGACCAGCAATTGATTACGACAGAACGAAACGTCCCGAGTAAAATCACGATGGATCAAAACATTGTAAAAAAAGTCCGGACGGAGATGTTGGACGAAGCAGTTGCGCAATTCATCGAGGCGGTCCAAGCGATTCAGATACCGCTCGGCGAAGTCGTTACGAAAGTCGAAACCGTTTATCAATCAACGGAACGGAGGAAAATTGATGCTTGAAGTCCATGGATTAAAGAAACGATATGGTCGTAAGAAACCGATTTTAGAAGGGGTTTCCTTTTCAGTTCGCCCAGACAGTATCACCTGCCTGATCGGTTTAAACGGGGAAGGGAAATCGACGATTTTAAAAGCGATTATGGGTCTTGTGCCGATCGACGCCGGAACAGTGCTGGTTGACGGTGAAGTATCGCGTGAAAAAATTGCTTTTGTTCCCGATCTTCAAACGATGCCTTCTTACATGACGATTGGAGATGCTTTGCGTTACATGAGTGATTATTATCCGGACTGGAATCCGAAGATCGCTGAAGAATTAATGGGGCTGTTGAAGCTGTTATCGACCGACCGGATTTTAGAACTGTCAAAAGGAAATCAGGCGAAGTTCAGTTTGGTGCTCGGTTTTGCACTTGATCGTCCCTATTTGTTGCTTGACGAACCATTCGCAGGAATTGATTTATTTACAAAAGAACAAATTGCCTGGCTATTTTCGAGTCATTTCATGGAAGGACGTGCAATTTTGATGACGACGCATGAAATCGTCGAAGTCGAACATTTGATTGATCGGGTCGTCTTTTTACAGGATGGTCGGATTATCGATGAACACGATACGGAAGAAATGCGGGAAATGTACGGGAAATCAGTCCAAGACCGCATGCGGGAGGTCTATCAACGATGAAACAATATCTGATGCTGACGAATGAAGAGTTAAAACGAAGCTGGAAAATCATCGTATCGTTCATTCTTGCGATTGCGAGTATCGAAATCTTAATTGTTGTCGGACGAATCATTTACCATGAACGCCAAGTCCAAAGTTACATGAAGAGTGCAAAACTGTCTGAAGTCGAAGCGATTCAAGAAATCGGGAAATTATCGTTTGAACAAGCCAGTTCTTATTTCAGTTATATCATTATGATCGGGGTTGCGTTTGTTTTGCTATATGCGATTCAAATCTGGTATCGGGATTGGCTAGGCGAATCCAAGTACATATATCGGTTATTACTACTACCAGGTAGTCGCGCAAAAATCTTTTTCGCAAAATTTACTTCTCTCGTACTCGTGATTGTCAGTTTCCTTGGTTTACAGTGGACGGTGATTCAACTCAGTCATGGGATCTTCAACTGGTTAATTAAAGATGGGTACAGGGAGTCAGGTTCGCTCGGTCTCTCAAGGAGCCTCAATAAATTATACATGATGAACTTAATCGATTTATTTGTGCTGGTTATCTTATCGCTGTTCATCGTCAGTTTCTTGTTCCTGTTCGTTCTGCTTGAACGGTCATACGGGAAGTCAAAAGGAATGCTGTTCATCATCATTGAACTAGTTGCTTTAATAGTTATTTTAATTAGTATGCAGTATAGCTTAGAAATGATTGACGGGTTGCTTCAAGAAGAATTCGGAGCAATCGTTCTGTCAGTATTTACGTTGTATTTTATTTATACAATTTGGAGAAGTTTGCGTTTGTTAAAATGGAAAATCACAGTTTAAGGAGGAAATCATGCGAAATTTTAAATTTGTACTCATTCTGACTGTCGTCAGTTTCTTGACGATTGGCATTTACGGATGGTTCATTCATTCGATGGATGAATCAGAATTTGTAATCGAGACGGTCAAAGGTGATCCGAAACAACAAGCTGTCCAGTCCATCCACGCTGAAATCTTAGATCGTGGTCTAAAGCCAATGGATTATGAGATCACGCTGAATGATCGTGTGCAAAAAACAACACATGATTTTGTGGATCAACTCTTCAAAAATCCTTTTGACATCATCGACGCTCCCCGTGCGTTCCGCCGCTTTATTGCCCCTAATTCGGTTAATACGTTAGAGCAAGATGGTATTGTCTATGCGATGCGTCTGCAGAAAGAGGGACGATGGGAACTACAATATTTTAATCAAAAAAAACAACGCCTCTTTAAAAAAATAGTATCAGCACCAGCTGGAATCAAGTACAAAGGGGAAGTGCAATTCAATCCGTTCCAACGTTCTGGTGACAGCCTGTATGTTTATGTCGTAGATGAAGATCCAACGAATGTAGGAAATCATTTCTTTAAGTTCGACTTAAAAGCAGATACGATTCAAACAGTCGATTTACCGAAGACATCAAATGAGTACTTCAATGTTCTTGGGATTAACGGTGAGAAAATCGTTTATCAAACAGAAGGAGATATCAATGGATTGGACGCGACTAAACGAAACACGTACATCAGTGATAGAAAAACGGTTCAATCTCTGACTGCGCTAGATTCAATCGATCTGTATCAATCTGAACTCATCGAGGATGGAACAAAACTTGTTGCGCTTATAGATGCTGATCAGGAACGCTTCAAATGGATTGTATATGATATCGATAGTAAGAAGCTGACACGTCATTCAAATGATTTTAACAAATGGCAGGGGGCTGACGGCTCAAGTACATATTTCCGACTAGAAAACGGAGTAATCTACACGGGGTTAAATACAGGGACCGGCATCTTCAACGTCCAAGTGATTGATCCATTGTCGGGAAACGTAATTTATGAAGGCAATATCAAAGATCGATTAAAGCGACAAGACATAATATTAAATGAACTCGTTGTAAAATAATTGTGATTAAGGCTGAAAACTTGTTGCATAGAGTTCGAAAAATAAGTAAAAACGCGCGGCTGACTCTGCATTGAAGTCAGCCGCGCGTTTTTTGTCATTGGTACGATTTAATGAGGATGTCCTGTTTCGTATAATAACTCCATGTCAGGTCCTGGGCTTCGACCTTCTTCGTCGTCACGGCGACAAACGTGTTTTTGCCCGTATAGATCCCGACGAAGTTCGGTGTCTTTGCTTTTTTCGCCTGGACGAACAACAAGTCACCCGGCATCGCTTTTTTAAGTGTGACAGTTTTCAACGGCATGGCAGCCTGTTTTGCAACCGTCCGCTCAAGCGGCAAGCCGCTTTTTTGATAGACGTATTGCGTGAAGCCTGAAGCATCAAATCCTTTTGTCGTCGTGCCACCTTCTTTATACGGTGTCCCAATCAGTGACGTGGCGAGTTTTGCGATTGCAAGTTTCTTTTTCGCAAGTGCTTTTTCGGACAATGGTTTTTTCGTCTCGACTTTTGTTGGTGTTGCGGCAGACGTGACGACTGGACTGACGGATGCCGTTACAAGTAAGGCAGTCAGTGGGATGGCATAATACGGTTTCATGGGAGAACTCCTTTTTAAGTTAGGGTGAACAGCTAACTTCAGCGTATCATGTGAATTTACAGATAAAGCAACAAGTTGGCGACGATTTCCTAACAGTCTTGTAAGGTTCGGGCTGAGACAATACTTTTTTGACGATAGAAGGCACAAAAAAAAGATTCCCTTCACATTGCGTCCGAGGAAACAAGTGAAGTGAGAATCTTTTCGTTCCAGTTCGTTTATGATACGCGTCGGTCGAGTCGGAAGCTGATTGCAGTCAACAACGCGGCAAGCAAAGCGACAAGTCCGCCGACGAGCGCCGTATTCATCATCGGTCCGCTCGCGTAAACGAGTCCACCGAGCGCGGAGCCGAAAGCGATCCCGACGTTACTTGCGACCGGCATCAAGGACGCAGCGAGTCCTTTTGCTTCCGGGTTGAACTTTTCCGCCAAGTCAATCAGATAGATTTGTGTCGATGTCGTCAATAAAATCGACATCAGTGACATCAAAGCGATATTAATCAGTCCGAGCGTGACGGATGACGTCGTGACATATAAGGCCGCCAAGACGAACGCTTGCACGACGAACACAAACCGTAACCGACCGATCGGATTATGACTGGCGATTTTCCCGGCCAGAATGTTACTGAAAATCGAGACGACGCCGTACGCGAGGAGGATTGGACTGATCCAGGCCCGCGGCAGCTCGAGTTCAAGTTCGAGAATCGGCACGAGGTACGTGTAGACGACATAGGTCGCACCAAATCCGAACGACGGGATGAAGAAGGCAATCATGATACGTGGGTTCGCGAGCAGGCGCAGTTGATCCTTAACGGAACTTGTCGCCGTCGCCTGTTGCCGTGGAACGACTTTGAAAACGGCGAAAAAAGCAATCAGTCCGAGAGCTGTCGTCAGCCAAAACGTCGCTTCAAAACCGGCATGTTGCCCGATGAACGTGCCGATCGGGACGCCGAAGACGTTCGCGAGCGTGAAGCCGCCGAAGATGAACGACACGGCGACACCGCGTTTCGCGACCGGGACACTGTCACTCGCGACGACCATCGCAAGCGAAATCAAGACACCGGTCAGGACGGCCGTGACGATCCGTGTTGCGAGCAGTAGCGAGTAGGTGTCGGCGATGCTGCTGCAAAAGTTCAAGACGACCCAAACAAAGATCAGGCTGAGCATCAATTTGCGACGTTCGAAGCGTCCCGTGATCGACATCGTGAACGGTGTCCCGATCGCGAAGGCAATCGCAAAGGCGGAGACGAGTGTGCCGGCTTTCGCAATCGTAATTCCGAGGGCCGAAGCGATTTCTGATAAAATCCCGACAATGACGAATTCGCTTGTGCCTAAGACGAACGTCAGTAAGGAGAGGGTGGCGATTAAAAGCCAGTCCGTTTTACTTAAACGGGTAGTAGATGACATATCAATTCCTCAATTCTAGCGCTAAGCAGCGCGAAACTATCGTTTTTCAGAATAGCATGATTCGTGTGTCAGGTGAACGGGAATCGGATGGAAACGGAAAAGAAGAATTATTTTGAATAGCATGTCAATTTTCTTCAGGTGAGACTACGCTATAATGAAGGAGAGCGAAGCGAACCGAACTAAAAATCGAAAGGTAGTGAGAAAAATGCAAGCGACAATTACATGGAATCACAAGATGGGCTTTAGTGGAGTGACGGAGTCCGGACACCAACTGGCAATGGATGCAGCACCTGAAAATAACGGGGAGAACGGAGCACCACGACCAACTGAATTGTTGTTACACGCCGTCGCCGGCTGTACGGGAATGGACATCGTCTCCATTTTAGAAAAAATGCGTTTACCGTTAACCTCGTTTGAGATGGACATTGAGGGAGAACGGGCGACGGAACACCCGCGCCGCTTTACGACGATTTCGATTCATTATCGTCTCGAAGGCGACTTACCGGATGATAAAGTCCGCCGGGCCGTGTCGTTATCAAAAGATAAATACTGTTCTGTCTCGAAATCGCTGAATGCTGAAATTGAAGTCTATTATTCAATCAATGGCGTCCGAAACGAGGAACCGCTTTGAAACCGATTTACGTGCTTTTAACGGCTTGCTTTTTGACGGCATGCGCGAGTGAACCAGCAACAGAACCGAAGACGAAACCGGAACCGAAGACGAGTCAGCAACAGCCGGTCGCTGACGAACCGACGGCTGCCGACCAGGCGGAGCAAGACATCAAACGTCAGCTCGCCAAACTCTCGACTGCTGAAAAGGTCGATCAATTGCTGTATATCGGGATCAGTGGGACGACGTTATCGGACGCGGACCGAAGTCTGTTAAACGATCACGCGATAGGCGGTGTCCTGTTACTCGGAGGCAATATCACGTCAGACGCCCAGCTGAAAACCTTGACGGCAGCAATCAAGGACGCACAAGACGACGAAGCGCTCGCGTTCCTCGGCTTCGATGAAGAAGGAGGACGTGTCAGTCGTGTCCCGGATCAAACGTTTCATTTACCTCCGAGTCTGACGCTCGGTCAGAAAAACGATCCGGCATTGATGCAAAAGACCGGACAGGCGCTTGGTGCGATGTCACGGTTTTATGGATTTAATATGGATTTCGCCCCGGTTCTTGATGTCAACAGCAATCCGGCGAACCCGATCATCGGTGACCGGGCACTCAGTGCTGAGCCGGATGATGTCGCCCGGCTCGGTGTCCCGTTAATGCTGGGAATCAAGTCGGAAGATGTCGTGCCGGTCATCAAACATTTTCCCGGACACGGGGATACGACCGTCGATTCGCATGTCGGCTTACCGACCGTGACGAAGACGAAAGCGCAACTCGAGCAACTGGAACTCGTCCCGTTCAAAGCGGCAATCGATGCCGGAGCGGAAATGGTGATGGTCGCACACATTTTATTCCCGGCGCTCGACCCAGACAATCCGTCGTCGTTATCAGAGCCGGTCATGCAACAACTGTTGCGTGAAGAGTTGAAGTTCGATGGCGTCATCGTGACGGACGACCTCGTAATGGGTGCGATCACGAAACAATATGGTCTCGCCCAAGCTTCGCGTCTCGCCCTCGAACGTGGTGCCGACATGGCGATGTTCTCGCAAGCCGGTGCTTACACGGATGTTCATGCGGCAATTATGCAGGGGATCAAGGACAAGTCACTATCACGGGCTGACCTCGACGCGAAAGTGACACGTGTCTTACGTCTGAAACAAACGTATGATTTAGCAGACACGAAGCTGATTCCAACGCGTGAACAATTGACGGAACAGGTCAAAACGGTCACGGATCGGCTGAACTGACAAGTCAGACTAGAAATCAAGCGAGCGGTCATGGTAGACTACGAATGAACCAACCAACACTAAATAGTTCTACACTAGGGGAGTCTCGCAGCAGACTGAGACGGAAATATCCGGACCCTTTGAACCTGATCTAGTTCGTACTAGCGGAGGGAAGTGGCTTCTGATTATCATCCTGTCTCAGGTCTTACCTGGACATTTTTCGGACCACTCCATCATGTTCATGGGGTGGTCCTTTTTGTGTAGCAAGGAGGAGAAGGTATGCGTCCGAAGTTACATATTGTGACGACCGGGACAAAAGAGCTGACACATCTTCTAGAAGTCTTGCCGGCTGTTGTGCCTTATGCCGACATGATTCATATCCGGGAACCGGGTTGGTCGGCGGACCGACTCGTCCAATTGATCGAGGCGCTAGTATGCGCCGGTGTTCCACGTGAAAAACTAATCGTCCATGACCGGCTTGATGTCGCCCTCGTAACGAAGGCAAGTGTCCAGTTGACATCACGCAGTATTCCCGTCGCTGTCGTGCGGCGTCAATTCAGCGAGCTACAGATCGGCCGATCAATTCACTCCTTGACGGAAGCGCTTGAGACGGGCAGCGACTTCGTCATGTATGGTCATGTCTTTGCGACGGCGTCAAAACAGGACGTCGCCCCGCGCGGACTAGCGGCACTCGCGCAAATCGTCACGTTTTCAAAAGTCCCCGTCATCGCGATTGGCGGGATTCAGCCGGAGAATGTCGCGGGTGTCCTCGCGACCGGCGTTGCTGGCATCGCTGTGATGTCAGGGATTCTCGGTCAGGCAAATCCGGTCGAAGCAGTCCTAGCGTATCGCGAGGTGCTTGATCAATGAAAGCAACAGAGACGTTAATCGTCGGCGCAGGCGTAATCGGTTTGACACTCGCCTACGAATTGCTCAAACGAGGACAAGCGGTACGCGTGCTTGAGCAAAGCCGGTGTGGCGAAGGAACGACGCGAGCGGCAGCCGGCATGCTTGCGACGGATCATGAACTGATCCCTGCCTTACATCAACTGGCGGCAGCGAGTCGACAGCTTTATCCCGACCTCGTCCGTGAGCTGTTTAATGAGACCGGCATTGATAGTGGCTATAAAGAAAATCCCTTTCGGTTGATTCGGGGCCATGAGGAAATTCAATTTGCATCCGTCGGTCAAATCGATCCCGTCCAGTTGACGCGTTCGCTCCGTCACGCGATTAAAGTCCGCGGAGGTGTGATTGAAGAACAGACAACGGTCACGGGACTGCTCCGGGCAGGGGCGACCGTCGTCGGCGTTGCGACGAGTAACGGTAAGCGCGAAGCCAGTAACGTCGTGGTCGCAAGCGGTCGGGGATCAGAAGCGTTACTCGCGACGAGTGGTGTCGAGATCGCGACGGTACCGGTCAAAGGCGAATGCCTCGCCGTCCGGCTTCCGGGGCATGTCTTGACCGAGACGTTGTTTAGCGACGACGTGTACCTCGTCCCGAAGTTTGACGGACGGATCATCATCGGGGCGACGGAACGGATCGGTGACGAGACGACAGGGGTCAGCGTCAGCGGGATTGAACATCTCCTGCAGGCGGCGGCGCGACTGTTCCCGGCAATCAGAGAAGCGGAAATCGTGGACATCTGGTCCGGGATTCGTCCACAAACAGCGGACGGATTGCCTTATCTCGGGCAGGTCCCGGGAGTCGGGCACCTATTCGTCGCGACCGGCCATCATCGGCACGGGATATTACTCGCCCCGATCACGGCGTCCGTCCTGGCAGACGAGGTAACGGGAATCACGCCGAAATATGAGCTTCGTCCGTTTTCATTACATGAATCGAGGAGGAACACGAATGCAACTCACTATTAATGGTCAACCGTATACGCTTGACGGATCGATTTCGACAATCGACGGATTGATTCATCATCTCAATTTGACGGAAAAAATGGTCATCATCGAACAGAATCGACAGATTGTCGAGCGGACAGCATACCAAAACACACCCATTCAAACAGGCGATTCTTTTGAAATCGTCCACTTCGTAGGAGGCGGTTAATCATGTTAACGATTGGTCAAACGACATTTCAGTCGCGGTTATTACTCGGAACGGGCAAATACCCCGACGTGACGACACAGCAGCAAGCAGTCGAGGCATCGGGAGCAGACATCCTGACCTTTTCCGTGCGCCGGATGGATATCTTCGAAGCGAGTCAACCGAACTTTTTAGAGGCGCTTGATTTGAGTCAGTATCATTTATTACCGAACACGGCGGGGGCGAAGACAGCGGAAGAAGCGGTTCGGCTGGCAAAACTCGCCCGCGCGTCCGGACTGTGCGACATGGTCAAAGTCGAAGTCATCGGCTGTGATAAAACGCTGTTACCGGACCCGATCGAAACGTTGCGGGCATCGGAAGAATTATTAAAAGAAGGATTCACCGTCTTACCGTATACGTCAGACGATCTGTTGTTGGCACGAAGACTGGAAGAACTCGGGTGTCACGCCATCATGCCTGCCGCGTCCCCAATCGGATCCGGACAAGGAATCCTTAATCCACTGGCCTTAAGCTTCATCATCGAACAGATGACGGTCCCGGTCATCGTCGACGCAGGAATCGGTTCACCGACCGATGTCGCCTATGCAATGGAACTCGGCGCAGACGCCGTCTTACTTAATTCGGCTGTCGCCCATGCGAAAGACCCGGTCAAGATGGCGCGAGCGATGAAGCTTGCCGTCGAAGCGGGACGACTTGGCTTTGAAGCGGGACGGATTGAAAAGAAACGGTACGCGACGGCGAGTAGTCCCGAGACAGGGATGAGTCGATGACGGATCGTTATTCACGGCAAACCCGGTTTCGTCCGATCGGTCAGGCGGGACAGGATGAGCTGACAAAAAAACATGTTCTCCTCATCGGTATGGGGGCACTCGGAACGGCAAGTGCCGAACAACTCGTCCGGGCCGGAATCGGCAAGCTGACGATCGTCGACCGCGATTACGTCGAGTGGAGTAATCTCCAGCGGCAGCACCTTTACACGGAGGACGATGCCGCGCAGCATGTCCCGAAAGCGATCGCGGCGGAGCGCCGCTTAAATGCCATCAATCAGGAAGTCGAGATTATAGCCCATGTCACCGATGTCACGCGTTACGAATTACCGCAATTGATCTCAGGTGTCGATTTGATTCTTGACGCAACCGATCACTTCGACATCCGGATGCTGATCAATGATGTGGCAGCGCAACACAAAATTCCGTGGATTTACGGCGGGTGCGTCGGGAGTTACGGCATGACCTATACGGTCCTCCCGGACGAGACCCCGTGCCTGCATTGTTTGCTCGAACATTTACCGCGCGGGCAAGCGACGTGCGAAACGGCGGGGGTGATTGGTCCGGCGATTCAACTCGTCGCCGCGTATCAAGTCGCGGAAGCCTTGAAGCTCCTCGTCGGTGCGACGGACGCGTTACGGCGGGAATTGCTCGCGTTCGACGTCTGGACGAATGAACAGAGCCGGATCAATGTCGCGTCTTTGAAGAAGGCATCATGCCCGTCCTGCGGCGAGAACCGGACCTATCCGTATTTGACGCACATGCCGGTGCAGTTTACAACATTGTGTGGACGCGACGCCGTCCAGGTCCGTGGAGATGAGGCGCGTGACTTAGAACGTCTTGAACAGAATCTGAGCCCGGTCGTCAGTATCGTCGCGAAAAATCCATACTTACTCAGTTTTAAGACGGAGACGCATCGATTCGTCGCCTTTCGTGACGGACGCGTCCTGATTCATGGGGAACAGGAACTCGTCCGTGCAAAACAGCTCTATCACGCCTTTTTTGGTTAAAAAGTCACAAAAAAATCAAACTAACATTCAAAATATATGTTTTAGATGTTTTGAAAAGAGGTAAATAAGACTTCAAGACACAAAATGGCGTTTTAGGTAGACTGAAAGCGAAGAGGAGTGATTAGGATGAAACAAGAATTCGATAAAGTGGTCCAATCATCGGACCAGACGAAGCGGACAGAACAGACAGCTGAACCGGTTCAGCAGGCGAATTGGAATCCAGATCGGTACCGGACGAACTTAAATCCGTTCTATCTGTCACCTTGTAGCGTCGAACGACGGGAAGATGTTGAAGCACATGCCAATCATCTGATCGAAGTTGAACCAGACGCGTCCCCTCTTACCCAAATTTTCGAACAACAACAAACAGCCCATATACCGAACAAACATCAGAGCTCAAAATTCACGACAGGAATTGTAGTCGGTGCTATCATCGGAGGATCCGTCTCCATCATCACTTCTGTCAAGCGGTTGCGGCACAAACATTAAGGAAATGAATGCATGGAATGTAAAGGATAGTAAGGTCCGGTCGCGTCCGGTCTTTACTGTCTTTTTTTTGATTATAGACGCATGCCGGTTCGAAGCATATGCGCGGACGAGAGTCGTCATTGCCGTTTCAGACGTGTTAAACTGAACTTAATATATTAGTAAAGTGAGGGTGAGGAAACATGAAATGGATTCATACAGCGGATTGGCATTTAGGAAAAATCGTCCACGGCGAATCGATGATTGAAAATCAACGGGCCGCGCTCGAAGCATTTTTAGCGTTACTCGACCGGGAACGCCCGGACGCGGTGGTCATTGCGGGCGACTTATATGATCGCGCCGTCCCACCGACCGAGGCGGTCGAACTGCTCGACGCAACACTCGCGGACATCGTCCTCGACCGCGGGATTCCGGTCATCGCGATCAGCGGTAACCACGATTCGGCGGAACGGCTCAGTTTCGCGACGACCCTTCTCGAACGGTCAGGTCTGCATCTCGCCGGTAAATTAACACCGGTGATTGAGCCGATCGAGATTAAAGGCGTCAAGTTTTATCCGGTCCCGTTCGCAGATCCGGCCATCGTCCGTTACGTCTATCAGGACGACACGATTCGGAATCATGACGAAGCGATGCGAAAAATCATCGACCCCTTAACGATTACAGGACCAAGTGTCCTCGTCGGTCATGCCTTCGTCATCGGTGGACTTGAGACCGACTCGGAGCGTCAACTGTCGGTCGGGACGGCAGGGCAAATCAGTGCCAGTACGTTTGCGCCGTTCACCTATACGGCGCTCGGTCACCTACATAACCCGCTCGCGATCCGTTCCGAGACGATCCGGTACAGTGGATCACTTTTAAAGTATTCCTTTTCGGAAGCGAGTCACGTCAAAGGCGTCGATATCTTGACGCTCAATGATGCAGGAACGTTTGATCGTCGCTTTGAACCGATTGCCGCGAAACGCGATTTACGGGAGTTGACGGGAACGCTTGCCGAATTGATGGATCCGACGTTCGTCGCGACACAATCGACGGACGACTACATCAAAATCAACTTGACGGACGCGGAAGCGTTGATTGATCCGATGGGTAAGCTGAAAAAAGTTTATCCGAACATCCTGCATCTCGAGCGGACCGGTTTTACTAGGGAGAGCACACGATCCGTCCAAGCATCGCGCGACCAGGTCAAGACGGCGACGCTAACCGATTTATTCAGTGAGTTTTATGAAGCAGTCCGGGAAAAACGACCGACGGATGCGATGCAGACCGTCTTAGAGGAGGAAGCGACATGCGGCCAGAACGATTGACCTTACGGGCGTTCGGCCCGTTCGCAGAAGAACAGACGATTGATTTCACGGCACTCGCCGGACGGACGATGTTCGTCATTTCCGGTAATACGGGAGCCGGCAAAACGACGATTTTTGATGCCTTGACGTTTGCCCTTTACGGGGAGACGTCAGGCGGCGAACGGGAGATGACGGATTTACGGAGTCATTTCGCGCGCCCTGATGTCAAAACGGAAGTCGAACTGGAATTTTTACTGAAAGGTGAACGCTATCGTGTGATTCGCCAACCGAGCCAACCGCATCCCGTCAACAAAACGGACTATGCGCACGAGGCAGAACTGGCACGGTTCGACGGGACGGCGTGGCAACCGCTCGCCGTCAAAATCCCCGAAGTCAAGCAACGGGTTCAAAGTCTGCTGCAACTCGACCATAAACAGTTTTCGCAAATTTTGCTGTTGCCGCAAAATAAATTCCGGGAGCTGTTGATGGCGGAGTCAAAAGACAAACTGCAAATCCTGAAGCAACTGTTCAAGACGGAGCAGTACGGTGAGTTCCAGCAACGCTTGCACCGGAAAGCACTCGATCTTGCTGCCGCAATCAAAGAGACAAAAACGAAACAGCTCGCAAAACTGGAGGAATTGCCGTTAGAAGTTGATTGGGTCAATCAAAATGAGACGACGATCCGGAGCGTGACGGATGAATTGTTAGCGTCGCTCGATGAAACGATCACTGCCGCCAAAACAGTCGAACAGCAGGCGCGTCAAGACGTCAATCAGGTTAGCGAACGCTTCCGCCAGGCGGAACAACTCGAACATGCCTTCGTCGAACATGAACGACTGTCGCGACTCGAGCAAGAACTCGCCGTGACGTTACCCGACATCACGCGACAAGCGAACCGGTATGAGATTGCGACACGTGCCGCGGCCATCACGGGACGATACGATGCCTTCTTGTCAGAGCAGCAGACGGTCGTCCGCCTGGAGACGGCGCAAACGCAATTGACGTCAGAACTGACGACGTTGCAAGGACGTCTTGACCAAATCACCGGTCAAGCGGAACAGTTAGCGAGTCGCGAACAAGAAATTCGTGACGGGGCCCGACGGATCGACCAAATCGAGACGGAATTGAAGCAACTGCGCGAACAGGAACACCTGCAACAAAAACAAAAAAAATTGGCGGAGGACGTCGCACGCCTGAACCCGCAAACATTGCTGACAGAGCGTGAGACCAAACGTGCCGAACGGACCCGCATCCAAGCAGAACTTGCGGCACTGGCTGACGTCTCGGACACGCAACTGACGTTACAAGAACGGCGCTTCAGTCTTCAGACTCTCGAACAAAAGCGGCTCGAGTGGCAACGGAGTGAAACGGAACGGCAACAATTGATTGAACGCGGGACCCGTGTCCGGAAAGAGAAGGAAGCGGCGGAAACGGCCTATGCGGAAGGACGGCGCAAAGAACGGATGCAACTCGCGTCCGAGCTTGCTGAACATCTGCACGACGGGGAAGCGTGTCCCGTTTGCGGGAGCCGTGAGCACCCGGAACCAGCGGTGAAGACACAGCTGGATGACGTCGAAGCGTTGCATCAGCTGTATTTAAAAGCGCAGACGGCCCACCAGGAATTACAGGCGACGTACCGGACAATCGTCGAACGGAAACGACAACTCGAGCACGATATCGCAACACTCGGGCAAGAACAGACGCTGCCGACGGAACTCGATCTGATTCGGACGGAAATCAACCGCCTCGTCGCAGCAGAAGCAGAACAAAAACAGCAACAAGATAAAAAACGTCAGCTCGAACAACGCTTGCGGACGCTCGAAACAGAACTTGAGACACTGACGAGTCAAATCGATCAGCAGCTCGCGGCACAAGGGAAACTCGAACTTGAGCTTGCCCGACTTGATGCATTGCTGACGAAAGCAGGCGAGCCGTCAGCGTCGAAAGGGGTTCTCGAACAGGAACAACAGACATTGCAGGCGAAACAGACACAATATGAAACCGACCGGGCGATGGTCGATCAACAAAAAAATCAACTCAATCGGGAAGTCGCAGAACGACAGGGACGCCTTCAACACATTACCGAAGAGGCGACGACACATGTTGCAGCGCGGACGCAAGCGAAGGCTGACTTGGAACAGGCCCTGTCGGAAGAGCATTTTGAGACGTTAGAACAATTCGAACAGGCGCGATTGTCCCGGCAGGAGATGCAACAACTCGCAGCGATGCTTGAAGCGGATCGTGTCAAGCGCCAGGAAGTCGCGACAGGACTCGAACGCTTGAAACAACAAATCAATGCCGCGGCACGTCCGGATCTCGCGCATTTACGGACGCTTGTCGAAACAGCGGAAGGACGCTTGGCGGAAGCAACAGACCAACGTGTCGGTGCCGAGAAGGAACACATCCATGTCAAACAGCTGATCGATGCCTGGGCGACGCTCCAACAAACGATTGAAGCCGAGGACGCCCGGTACGGGATCATCGGGGAGCTGGCACGGGTTGGAGTCGGTGAAAATGCGCAACGGATGACGTTCGAAACCTACGTCCAGACGGCGTACTTCGATGAGATTCTCCAGGCGGCGAACCGCCATTTGACGGAGATGACGTCAGGTCGCTTCCAGCTCGAGCGGAAGACGGAAGCCGGTAAAGGCTTGAAGAAGTATGGCCTCGACCTGAATGTTTTTGATGCTTATACGTCACAGACACGGCATGTCAAAACATTGTCCGGTGGCGAAAGCTTTAAAGCGTCGCTTGCGCTCGCGCTTGGTCTGTCGGAAGTCGTCCAAGAAGCGAGTGGCGGCGTTTCCCTTGAAACGATGTTCATCGATGAAGGATTCGGGACACTCGACCCCGAGTCGCTCGAACAAGCGATCGAGACGTTACTGTCGATTCAAGCGAGCGGACGGATGGTCGGGATCATCAGCCACGTCCAGGAGCTGAAGTCACGGGTCGATGCTAAAATTGAAGTCACGCAAGGAAAAACAGGCTCGACGATACAGCTTGTCGTTGAATAAGGAGTGAGACGGATGGAAGTCAATCAAATGGTAACGAAGTCGGATTTAATCCGCGACCTGAAACAGCTCGGGGTCGAACCAGGGATGAAAGTGTTCGTGCACAGTGCGATGAAACAGATCGGCTGGGTTCCGGGCGGGGCGCAAGCGGTCATCGAAGCTGTCCAGGAAGTCGTCACCGAGACGGGCTTGATCATGATGGCGACACAAAGTACCGATAACTCGGACCCGAAAAACTGGAGTCGTCCTGCCGTACCGGAGGAATGGTGGGAGACGGTCCGTCAAGAAATGCCGGCGTATGATAAACGGAAGACGCCGACGCGGAGCGTCGGCAAAGTGCCGGAATTGTTCCGGACATTTCCGGATGTCGAGCGCAGCGACCACCCGATGTGGTCGGTCGCAGCCTGGGGCAAAGGAGCAGCAGAGTTCGTTGCTGACCATACGCTCGAGAACGGATTCGGTCCCGGATCACCGATTGAACGGTTCATCGAGGCGGACGGTCACATTCTGCATATCGGCTCACCGTGGGATGCGACGACGGTCTGGCATTATGCCGAGTATGGGATTGAGCGTCCGGACATCGAGAGCGGGTGTAAAATCAAGCGAGGCGATGACGAAGAGTTCGTTCACTACTGGCACCGCTTGATTGATAGCGACCCATTCGGTCCAATTGGTGAAGGGTTCACGGACGAACCGTTCGTGACGAGCGGAAAAATCGGTCGTGCGACGTCGCACCTCGTCTCTGCCAAAGAATCGATTCCCGTCGTCATGTTCCAGCTGAGTGCTTTAAATAGCTGGTTAAGCTGAAACTTTTTCGGGAACGATTCTTAATAAGACACAGAGAAATTAAAAGGAGTGAACGCAAGATGGCATCACGATTTAAAGTTAACCCAGCGCTGCGCCGAGGTTTTGAGACGGCACGGGCTGGCGAACGGTCGATGACGAAAAGTGGGACGATGAGTAAGATTTTCTTAATGCTCGCCCTCGTCACGGCAGCTGCCGGAGGAACGTGGTTCTTTTTAGCCGCGAATCCGCAATTTTTATTCCCGGCTTTGATTGGCGGGATCGTCCTCGGACTGATCCTTGCTCTCGTCATCACCTTTAAACCGGCTACGGCACCTGTCCTGTCGCCGGTCTATGCGCTGGTCGAAGGGGTCGCAGTCGGAGCGATTTCCTTGATGTTCGAAAGCATGTACCCAGGCATTGTCGGAAAAGCCGTCGTCGCGACGTTCGTCGTATCGTTCGCGATGTGGTTCGTCTATACGACCGGCATGATTAAAGTGACACAACGGTTCCGTTCCGCTGTCACGGCAGCAATCCTCTCGATTCTCGTCTTGTACGGTGTCAATTTCCTGCTCGCCTTGTTCGGTGTCGACCTCCCGTTCATGACAGGCAGCTCGCCGCTCGCGATCGGGATTCAGTTTGTCATCGTCATTGTCGCCTCGCTGTCACTCGTGATGGACTTCGATTTCATCTCGCGTCAAGTCGAGGCACGGGCACCGAAGTCGATGGAATGGGTCGCCGCGTTCGGTTTAATCGTGACGATCATCTGGCTGTATATCGAGTTACTCGATTTATTGTATCGTTTAGCCGCGCGTGACTAAAACCTGTTTAACGCATCGTTTCCGTTTTGACGGGGACGGTGTTTTTTTATGAAAAGTTGCTGGGCAAATGCTTTTTTCTTCCCGTGCTTTCCTCGGGCGAGGCGCAAGGCGGCAGGGTTGATCCATAAATTATCCCCAGATAAATCCTTGAAACGGATGTTTCCGCCATCCTCGCTTTCCATGGGCGGAAGGTAAGCTGCGGCATCCCGCATTTCATGCTCGCATGCCGGGTCTTACCTATTCCTGACAGAAGCGCGAACCGCGCTTCTTTTTCCCATAGGAGTCGAGGATGGACGCTTCAATCGAATAGCCGATGAGCTCACTTTTCACAAGGAGCAAAACGAGCTGCTTTGGATCTTGTTAGGGAATAAGACACGCGCAATTACAAGTTTAAAAAGATTCGTCCTGATTTAACGCAAACATTCATAAGCTTATAAGAATGGTTGGGGTTTGACATATAAGGAAGTCTATCATTTGCTTGAAAAGAATCAATCGTGTTGTCATTTTTGGATATTTTTGTAACAATGGATAGGTTGAAGAAAGTAATCGCTCATGCGTTTGACTGACAGATCGAAGAAGGGAAGAATGACATGGATTTAATCTTCATGATGAAGGAACGGCTCGGTCTGTTTGCATTTTTATTCGGATTCCTACTCCTGAACGCCCTGCTCCTCGTGGCAATTTGGAAAGTAAAAGTTCAGCTGCCAAAACCGTTGTTGGTTCTGTTGACGATGTGTTGTACGTTTTTCATCTTTGCGACGATTGGTTTCATCGTCAGCACGTTATCATTTGGATATAATTCATAATGATGTTTAAATTATGACAATAATTGAAGTAAAGCAAATAATTTATCCACCGAATTAAACAGGCAAACTTTCCACTCACTTAGGGAAGGTTTGCCTGTCTTTTTAGTTTGATGAATCAAAATGAAGAGAATCGACATACTGCTTAGCTTCGAGTAATGAATAACCAAGTTGATTTCGGACTAGTTTAACAGCTTCCACCATCTGATCCTCTTGAAGAAGGTGTTTAACTTGATGTTGGAGTTTAACCTCATCCGCATCTACTTCCGGCATTCCAAGGTGAATTTGAATACGTTTAATTTCCTTCGTTAATTGCTGTTGCTGGATCCGTTGCTTGGCTAGTTGTTGTGAAATTGATTGCCAGATGATGGCAAGAAACAAGACGGGCAACCATGTGAATAAAGCATCCATCAATGCATCCACCTCCTTTTGTTCACCGTAGCATAGACTGTACCATGTAACAAATAGTGGAAAAGTCATAAGAATACGTTTATTCTTAATAAGTGGTAAATAAAGGTTTTTTAGGTGAAAGGAATGAAAAAAGTGGAAAAAATCATTGTATCGTTAATTCCGTTGTTAGTCCTCATAGGTGGTGTCATGTTCGTTGGTTTCGTCGTGACGCTCTCAAGTCTGTATTACTTACGGCGCCGCTCATTTGAACGAAGTACATATAAGCAAGTAACACAAGAACGATTCCTCAAAGCGGTCCGTGACAAAGGGCTGTGGGGCGAGTATTTGACGACACGCCAACTAGAAAAGATCGACGGATACGGAAAGTTTGTCATCAATACATATGTACCAAAAGCACGGGGGAAAGGCCTGACGGAAATCGACGTCACGTTCATTCATGAGAGCGGGATTTACGTCCTCGAATCGAAAAACTACAGCGGCTGGATTTTCGGGAAAGAAGCAGACCGTCAGTGGACACAGATGTTCAAGAATCGCTTTAAACAGCGATTTTACAATCCAATCAAACAAAATGAACAGCACCTGAAGAGTCTTCAAAAGTTTTTGTCTGAAACGGTTGAGGCAGATGTTTTTAAATCACTGATCGTCTTCAGTGAACGGTGCGAACTGAAGAAAATCACGGTCGATTCGAGCCATGTCCATGTCATCAAGCGGAATGAGTTACGCCGGACCATCAATAAACTGGCGACGGTTAATCGTTTGACACGAGCACAAGTCGATAACGTTTACGAGGAGCTCAAGCAACGGTCTCAAGTCGATCAAATGATTAAAGACGCGCATATCGAATCGATAAAATCGTTTACGTCGTAAAAAATCAAGTGAGACACGTTAATGAAAAGGGAGTGAGAGCATGGCTATTCATCAAGAACCTATCGATTATATTGACATCGATGCACCTCAACATAGTCGAGATGCGTACTATCGGATAATTTATGGTGATGTCGACTGGGAAGAAAACGGGGATTTTAAACGGGCCATTTATGTTTTGATGGGATATGGTAAAAAATTAGCTTATCGGAGAGTTGCTCACATTTTGACGACGCCAAATACACCACACGATCTTTCGGACTTAGAAAAAGTGTTAACTGCAATGGAACGGTTGAAAAATCGAAATTCAACATACAATGATAAAGCAAAAACTGCAGACAAACCGGAATGATTGTTTAATTTTAATTTCATTGACAACTCCTCTTCCTGACCAGTATAGTGAGTAAGTCGAAATAATAAGTAGTGCAACTATTTATCGGAAAGAAGGGGAAGCATGTGAAGGAAGTCGATTGGTCGCTTGGCATGCAGCTGTCGCGCAGCTATCATTCATTTAAACGGGCGGCGACGAAGCGGATGGACGTGCACGGTCTGACACCGGAACAACTCTCTGTCTTAAGTGAATTGCATAAGCAAGAAGGTGTTTCCCAAAAACAGTTAGCGCTCGTGACGGAACGGGATCAAACGACAGTTGGGAAGATTCTTGATAAGCTTGTCAAAAAAGGGTTCGTCATGCGAACGTCTGATCCGAGAGATCGCCGTGCGTTCATTCTTTTGACAACAAAAGAGGGTGTCCACGTGCTTGAATTGCTTGAACCGACGCTTGATGCGTTGCAAGAGCAAGCGTTTCATGGACTGACAAAAGCGGAGATTGAACAGTTCATTCGGACGCTTGAAACCATTCACAAAAATGTGACGTGAGTGGTTTTCTTTTTTGGTTTAATAGTTGCACATGCTATTATAAGCAATGCACATAAAAAGGGGATACAAAAATGAAGACAATGAAAGACGTATTTGCAATCACACAAACGAAAGTCGGGCTCATGTTCGCCCTCGTCGTACCGGTTCTCTTCCTCGTCATCTGGATGACAGGGTACCAGGGTGCGACGGAACGACTGGATCAATTACGCGTCGCGGTCGTAGCGGATCAAGGCTCGGCAAATTTCTATCAACAGTTTAAAGCTGAAAGTCCATTTACCGTCTTGCAAGTCAATTCAACAGAAGCTGGACTGAAGCAACTTGACCAGGGGGATGTCGAAATGGTCCTCGTCGCGGATTTGACGAATGAACAGCGCTTGACGTTCCACGTCAATCAGGCCAATGCAGAGTTTGCTAATGGAATCTTGAAACAGGGAGCGGGACAAATCGTCAATCAACTGAATGGAGACGTCCCGTTCACATCCGATATCATCATCGAACATCACGTGTCAGAATTCTCGACGTCGATGTTACCGATCATCCTTGGCTTCGTCATTTACATCGCTGTCATGACGATGGGGATTCAGTTTAATCTCGTCACACAAATTCTTCAGAAGCAACATCAAAAGTGGTCGCTCTTTTGGAGTAAACAATTGTTGCATGGCATCGTTCTTGTCGTCGTTCCACTCGTCATGGTGACGATTGCCTTCTTGTTCTCGGATAGTGCAGCATCCTTTTTAAAAGTCTGGGGATTCCAAGTCTTATTAACAGCAGCCTGTATCAGTGTCACGCAAATGAACTTTGCGATATTTGGACCAATCGCACCGCTCGTCAACGTCGCGTTGATTCCGTTCCAGTTGATGACGGCAGGAAATATCGTGCCACCATCGATGCTCGCACCGTTCTATCAGTCGCTCGGTCAGTTTCTTCCCGTCCCGAATGCAGTCGCAGGACTGACACGATTAATTTACTTTGATGGAGATATCTCGCAGTATGCCTTTAACCTGGTAATGATCTTAATTGTGACGTTAGGCGTTACGTTGATTGTAACGGCAATCCGTCGCGAACAAGCACACATCGTTGAAGTGAAACAAGCGTCATGAAAAAACGAGCGACCTCCGGAATCGGGGTCGCTCGTTTTTTGTTTTATGCAAATACGTCAGCGATGGGTGTATCGCCTTCGAGGAGTGTAATCGTTTGACGGGATACCGCTTCTTGTCCGATTGAAGCAACGATGACGGTTGCGACATCTTCGCGGGCAATCGATTTTGTCTCCGCATCAGATGGATCAGTCGTGACGGCACCTGTTCCGGCGTCGTCCGATAAACCGCCGGGACGCAAAATCGTATAGTTGAGTTTGCTGTCACGTAACAACCGGTCGGCATAGTGTTTTGCGACATAATACGGTTTCATGCTGTCAGACCAAGTTTCCGGCGAGTCGGCGTTCAAGGCACTGACCATGATGAATTGTTTCGCTTCTTGTTGCTCTGCTGCCGCGATTGATTTAGCGGCACCGTCTAAGTCAATCAACATCGTCTTATCGGCACCGGTGTGTCCGCCGGATCCCGCTGTGAAGATGACGACGTCGCTATCTCCGAGTGCGTCCTGGATCGATGCCATGTTCTGCTCGAGATCAAGCAGGACAGGAGTCAGTCCGAGTGCTTCAAAGTCAGAAAACTGGTCAGGTGACCGCAGACCGACACGGACTTCATGAGTTGAGTCACTCAATTGTTTGGCGACGTGCCGTCCTACTTTCCCGTTCGCTCCGATAATGAATACTTTACTCATCTTACATTCCTCCATTTCGCTAATTGATTCTTTTTTATTATGGAAGAACGGTAAGCCGGAATGCAATCGAGAGGGCTTGGCACAACGCATCGAATGGAACCGATTTGACGAAATAATCAAAAAAAATCTTGGATAACATAACGCAATATGATACTGTTTTGAGTATTACACAGAAAAAAGCGTCAGACAGAGAGAGGAAGCGAGCAGAGTGAATAAAAGAGGATTAGCACTTGGAGGAAGTCTGTTGCTTTCTGGTCTATTGGCAGCAACACGATTAAAAGATGTCACCGGTTCGTTCAGTGTCGGGAAACAAAACGTCTTCACGACGAAAAAGATCGTCGTCGGAACGACCGGAGATTATAAACCGTTTACGTACTTGAACCGTCAGACGAATCAATATGAAGGGTTCGATATCGACGTCATCCGCTCGTTTGCCGAGAAAGCCGGATTGGAAGTCGAATTCGTCCCGACGACATGGGGGACGCTGACACGTGACTTACGTGCCGGGAAATTCCATATGGTCGTTGGCGGCGTCACGAAGAACATCGAACGGGAGATCGTCGGCGACTTCACGAAAAGCTATCTATCGTTTCAAAAGACACCTCTTGTCCGCGCTTCCGATCTCGATGTATTGACGTCAATCGAAACAATCAATCGTCCCGATGTGACAATCGGCCTGAATCCGGGCGGCACAAATGAACAGTTTGTCCGGCAGACGTTCGATCAGGCGCATATCGTTATGTATGCGGATAATTTGGCGATTCCGGCGGCAGTCGCGACGGGAGAAGTGGATGTCATGATCACGGATACCGTCGAAGCGATTTATTACGCATCGCTTGATGTCCGGTTAGGTGCCCCGAAAATTAAGGAAAAATGGATTCCGGCCGAAAAAAGTTATCTCATTCAAGATCGGCAAACGGAAGTCCTGGATGTCATGAATCTTTGGATGAATTCCTATGAAGGAAAACAACGGATTGCGCAATTAAAAGACAAGTGGTGTGTCGCTTCGGTCGCACACGACGTGGTATAACGAATCAAAACAACGGGCAAATCCATTTGGGGTTTGCCCGTTGTTGTGCAAACAAGGAAAAGGGGGTAAAGGTAATGAAGCAACGTAAAGATGGTCTTAGTGCAGAAAGGACGGATGACCGTGATTGAAGTAGAGCAGTTGACGAAGGAGTACAACGGGAAAAAAGTAGTCGACCAGATATCGTTTCACGTAAAAAAAGGAGAGATTTTTGCTTTTCTTGGACCGAACGGTGCCGGCAAGTCGACGACGGTTCAAATGCTGACGACGTTGATTGCCGTCTCGTCCGGTCACGCGACGATTAATCAATACGACATCGAACGCGATCAAAAAAACGTCCGGCTCCAGATCGGCGTCGCTCTGCAGGAAACTGGTATCGATAATGATTTGACGGGGCAGGAGTTGCTCGTACTGCAAGGTAAATTGTTTGGTTTTTCCGAAGAGAAAGCAGTCGAACGAGCCCATGAATTATTGGAGCTTGTTGGTTTAGCAGCAGATGGCAAACGCCGGTCCGGTACGTATTCCGGCGGGATGAAGCGGCGGCTCGACTTGGCACTGACGCTCGTTCACCAACCGACCGTCCTGTTTCTCGATGAACCGACGACGGGTCTTGATCCGGCAAGCCGGTTACAGATTTGGACGGAAGTCCGGCGCTTGAATGAAGAATACGGGACGACGATTTTCTTGACGACACAATACTTGGAAGAAGCGGATCAGCTGGCGGACCGGATCGCGATCATCAATGACGGTAAGTTGATCGCCGAAGGAACAGCGGCAGAACTGAAAGCGATGAACGGAGCTGAACGAATTGAAGTTGTCCTTGAAGACGAATCCGCCAGTGAAGCGTTTCGAGCGGCATTTTCGGGACGGATTGAAAAAGAGACCGTTCTCCTGCCGTCGGATGGAACAGAGACGCTCAAACAAGTCGTCCGCTATTTGGATGACCATCAGCTGACAGCACGATCGCTTGCCGTCAAACAGCCGTCACTCGATGATGTTTTCATTCAGTTGACCGGTCAAGCGTATAAGGAGGACAAGTGACATGTGGCGGGAAACCTTGATTTTGACAAAACGCAGTTTACTCGTGACGTTACGGAATCCGTTCTCATTCATCCCGAATTTAATCATCAGCGTCTTTTTCCTGCTCGTCTATACGAGCGGATTATCCGGCATCTCGAGTCTGCCCCAGTTCGGCGGCGTTGATTACTTGAACTTCATCTTGCCGGTCTCAATCGTCTCTGGTGCAGTCGGCGGGGCAGGGGGTGCCGGGCAGGCGCTCGTCAAAGATATCGAGAGCGGTTACTTCGCACGTTTGCTGTTGACGCCGGTTTCGCGGACAGCCATCGTCCTTGGACCGATGCTTGCCGGGATGTTACAGTTGTTCGTCCAGACGTTGTTAATCTTCAGCATGGGCTTTTTACTCGGATTATCGATTCCAGCCGGAGCCGCCGGATTTTTCTTGACGATCATCCTTGCGCTCGGCTTCGGACTCGCCTTTGCCGGCTATTCGGTCGGAGTCGCCTTGAAAACACGCAATGCACAGGCGGCGCAAGCCGGAACATTGTTGTTCTTCCCGTTGATTTTCCTATCGACGACATTCGTCCCGAAAGAATTGATTGAGGCGGAATGGTTAAAGATTGCTGCGACGGTCAACCCGACGACCTACATCATGGAAGGGATGCGGGCCGTTTTGCTACGTGAGACGATTGACTGGAGTGTCTATACGCAAGGGGTGCTTGTCGCGGCTGTTCTCAGTCTTGCGATGGTTGTGTTTGCGGCACTCAACGCGCGGGGAGCACTCAAAAAATAATGAAAAACACCTCGAATTCGAACAAAAAAAACTGTTCGAATTCGAGGTGTTTTATACTGTTCTGAAACTTAAATCATTTAATTTTCCTGTATAAAGACGTGTATCTGTCGTCAACACAATTTGATTCTTTCGCATCTTGATGGTTCCGGACAAGCGTTCATCCTGCTCCGACATGAAGGACATACGTCCTTGCTCGACATACCGTTTTCCTTGTTGCTGTAAGACGTGGGTCTGCGTATTATCCGTCGAGACGAGATAGTCCTTATAAATAGCAAAATCTGTGAACGGCCGTTTCGGTGCGTGGAACGCCTGACTCGTTCCTCCTTGCAGTTGAACGATCCGGTAGTCGGAGTAATAAAAGAACCAGACATCATTCGCAGACGAGACGTTCATTGCATAACAGTCATCGATGGGATAGTCGCGATTTTTAAAGACGACTTTCCCCTGGTCGTTAAAAGCGACGAGGCCGAACGACCCAACTGAATTGGTCGCGGCGTCAGCAAAGACGCCTTCATCGAAATAACTGACCCAAATGTGGTCACGCTCATCGACTTGGACATTTTGAATTCCGTCGTCTAGACAATAACTGTTAATCAGATGGCCGACTTGATCGTAAATAAAAGCATTTGGTAACCATGATCCGTCGACATCGTCATCACAACGCGAGGCGACGAGCAGGATCCGTCCGTCGGAAAACGATTCGACATAACTGAATTCAACGTCTTCCTGGGCGATGATGATCGTATTGCGCCACTGGTCATGAATCCGATGGACATGCAAGAAAGGACGGTGCCGTTTTTCATCGTAGATTTGTTCGACGAGTAGAATATGACCGGCAATCGTCAGTCCCGTCGCGATATGCGTTCCACGGATATGTGAGGCAGTGACACGATCCAGATGCATGGTTACGGTTTTTGATGTCTCCAATAGAAATCACTCCTTTTAAAAAAAGCCTGTCGCAGTAGGACAGGCTGTAAACGGATTACGTCGTACGTTGGCGTTTCTTGAGGGCGACGTACAAGACGATCATGACGACCGCTGCGATTAAGATGCCGTTCGTATAGGGAGCGGCGACGCCTTTAATCGAGCGCCAGTTCGTTCCGAGTGTCTCACCGAGATAGAGAAATAAAATCGACCACGGGATGATTGCGAGAATCGTGTAGATTGAGAACTTTGTTTGATCCATTTTGGCGAGACCTGCCGGAATGGAAATCGCATGGCGGACGACGGGGATGAACCGTGCCCCGAAGATGACACCTTGTCCGTATTTGACGAACCAACGTTCCGCGAGATCAAGATGGTGTTCCGTAATCAATACATATTTTCCGTACTTCAAGATGAGGGGACGACCGCCGTAGCGGGCGAACCAGTACAAAAACAATTGCGAGAACAATCCACCGATGACGGCGGCGACGATAGCGAGTGGCCAGCCGATCGTCCCTTGAGAAATCATGAACCCACCATAGGATAAGACGATCTCACTCGGGATGATTTCAATCATCAAGCCAAGCGCGATTCCGAAATAACCTAAGTCGGCTAAATATAGTAAGACGGTATTGACGACGCTAGATAACACGTTCCACACTCCTTTAATTGCACTTCATCCCTTCATTTTAGAGAAGTCCACGCAAAATGGAAAGAAAAAAATCATCCCGTCGTTAAAACGAGATGATTTCTTCATTAAAGAATGACGGCAGCGATTGTACCGAAAATCAGTAATGGTAAGTTGTAGTGTAAAAATGTCGGAATGACCGTTTCACGCATGTGATCGTGTTGTCCGTCAGCATTCAATCCGCTCGTCGGTCCGAGTGTCGAATCACTTGCCGGACTACCGGCGTCACCGAGTGCACCGGCTGTACCGATGATGGCAATCGTCGCCTCGAGACTGAATCCATACTGGATGCAAAGCGGGACGAAAATGGCGGCGATGACCGGAATCGTCGAGAAACTTGAACCGATTCCGACCGTGACGAGAAGTCCGATCGATAACATGACGAAGGCAGCGACGAGCTGCGAATCCCCCATTAACGATTTTGAGTTTTCAACGAGTGGTTCGATATCACCTGTCTCACGTAAAACGTTTGAGAAGCCATTCGCTGAAATCATGACGAATCCGATGAACGACATCATCCGCATACCGCGTGTGATGACATCGTCTGCTTCGCTGAAGCGGACGAGTCGTAACACGAGGAAGAGCAGGAGGCCGGTCGTCGCGGCGATGATCATCGATTCCGTCGTCAATTGGACGACGAGCGTCGCGATGACGACAATTGAACTCAGTAATAATTTGGATTTCGTGACGACAGGAATCTCGTAATCGTCCGGTGCGATGTTCCGCATCTCATATTCACGCGGTTTCCGGTAATTGTATAAACCGAGTAACAATCCGAACAACATCCCGAGCGCCGGAATCGCCATCGCTTTGATGACTGATGCGCCAGCGGTGTCCATCCCGTTTTCTTGTAAGTTCGGTAACAGAATCTGATTGAGATAGATATCACCGAAACCGATTGGTAAAAACATATACGGTGTGACGAGACCAAACGTCATGATGATGGCCATCCGGCGCCGGTCAATTTTCAAATCATTAAACAGACCGAGTAACGGCGGGATGATGATCGGAATGAAGGCGATGTGAATCGGCAAGACGTTTTGTGAACTGATTGCGAGTAATAAAATCGCGAACATGATGAACCCTTTTAACTTCTTGACCGACGTCGCATCGGCACTTCCTTTTGAGCGAGCAATCAAGCTATGTGCGAGGGCGTCCGGCAAACCTGTTTTCGACAGGGCGACGGCGAACGCACCAAGCAAGGCATAACTGAGGGCAATTTCTGCGCCGGCTCCAAGACCGCCTGAGAAACTTTCGATCGTTTTCGTTAAACCAAGACCGCCGAGTAAACCACCGGCGAGAGCGCTGATGACCATCGCGAGGACGATGTGGACACGGAAGATGGCTAAGACAAATAAAAGGATAACGGCTAAAACAACAGCATTGAACATAACTATAAAACCACGCTTTCTTTTGGTATCACTGTACTATACTAAAGTATCATACAGACCGTTCTTTTTGCTGTCAAGAAAAAAACATAAAAAGGCACGACCGGTGTCGGTCGTACCTTCTTTCTACTATATAAGGACAAGTTTAGCAATCGACGCGGTCGAGTT
The DNA here is from genome assembly GCF_018618655.1 of Exiguobacterium sp. s95. NCBI lineage: Bacteria > Bacillati > Bacillota > Bacilli > Caryophanales > Exiguobacterium > Exiguobacterium sp. s95. The sequence goes on from NZ_JACSMM010000001.1 coordinate 164,835, forward strand.
TCCCTGTCCCGGGGTCGATGACGAGTCCATGGACGTTCGTGCCCGGTGGTAACAATGGATGGTTTTTAATCAGACCGACGGAATGGCCGACGTTTTCTTCGACTGACGTGAATCCGCGTAACCATTGCTTCAAGTCAACGCCGGAGGCTTCGAGTGTCTGCAAGACTTGCGGATTGATGCCACGTCCTTCCATCTCGGCAATCATGTTTGCCGGATCGATCGTACTCATGCCGCAGTCGTGGTGACCGATGACGATGACTTCTTCTGCACCGAGTGCGTACAAGGCGACGAGGATCGAGCGCATGACGGAACCGAATGGGTGTGACAGAACGGCCCCTGCATTTTTAATGATCTTCGCATCGCCGTTTTTTAGACCGAGCGCGTGCGGGAGGAGTTCCGTCAAGCGGGCATCCATACACGTTAAGATCACGACCTTTTTATCGGGGAATTTATCCGAGATGAATTGTTCGTATTGTTTTTCTTCGACGAATTGTTCGTTGAACGCAAGCATTTGGTTGACGATTGTCATGAAACTTCCTCCTTCAAAACAAATAAATATGTATCTTTTAATAGATTACACGATGTTTCGTCCGTCAGACAAGCAAAGAAAACAGGTCCTGTGAGAAAAGTCACAGGCGAGGGATTCAAAAAGGATGCCTTGTCCGACAACACCTTTTGAGAATGAGAACGTTTTCAATGATGTGAAATAGTTCACAGGATGGTCATGCACAAATCATCAAAAAGGCGGTATGATTGATTTGTGAAGGAAAGCACAAACTATTGAATATCAGCTTGGCATTCCTAACATCTAGTAAGGAAATGCAGACTCAGATTCGTTCCAAAATAGGGAGGAAACCAAACATGGCTGTCAAAGAAAAAATCAAACAAGACGTATCACCTGTCGAACAAACAATCAATAAAATCGTCGCAAAAGGTCAAACCGCATTACAAGAATTATTAACATTTGATCAAGAGAAAATCGATACGATCGTCCGTGACATGGCGCTTGCCGGTCTCGAACGTCACGTTGAACTGGCACGACTCGCCGTAGAAGAAACAGGACGTGGTGTCTTTGAAGATAAAATGATTAAAAATATGTTTGCGACAGAATATATCTATAACAGTCTCCGTGAAGAAAAAACGGTCGGCATCTTAGAAGAAGATGTTCAAAACGGACTAACATATATCGCAGAACCGGTCGGTGTCGTCTGTGGCGTCACACCTGTGACGAATCCGACATCAACGACGATGTTCAAAGCGTTGATCGCGATTAAAACACGAAACCCGATCATCTTCGCCTTCCACCCGTCAGCGCAAAACTGCTCACTCGAAGCAGCGAAAACATTACGTGATGCTGCCGTCAAAGCGGGCGCACCGCGTGACTGTATCCAGTGGGTCGAACAACCGTCACTCGAAGCAACAAAAGTCTTGATGAACCACACGGATATCGCGATGGTCCTTGCGACCGGCGGAGCCGGCATGGTCAAATCAGCCTATTCAACAGGAAAACCGGCACTCGGTGTCGGACCAGGGAACGTCCCGTGTTACATCGAAAAAACAGCGAAAATCAAACGTGCCGTCAGTGACCTTGTCCTCTCCAAAACGTTTGATAACGGCATGATTTGTGCATCGGAGCAAGCGGTCATCATCGATCAGGAAATCTACGCGGAAGTCCGGGCGGAGATGGAAGCACTCGGTTGCTACTTCTGTACAGCAGATGAGAAAAAACGTCTCGAAGCGCTCGTCATCAAAACCGATACATGTGCCGTCAATGCTGACATCGTCGGGAAACCGGCAACATGGATCGCAGCAAAAGCCGGCATCGACGTCCCGAGCAACACCGTCATGCTCGTCGCAGAACTTGAAAAAGTCGGCTCAGAAGAACCACTCTCACACGAAAAACTAAGCCCTGTCCTTGGTGCGTATAGCGTCCAGTCAACGGAAGATGCGTTCCATGTCGCTGAACGGATGCTTGAAATCGGTGGCCTCGGTCATACGGCAGTCATCCACACGACGAATGACGACTTGATGACGACATTCGGAATGCGGATGAAAGCCTGCCGGATTCTCGTCAACAGCCCGTCAGCACACGGTGGGATTGGTGATCTGTATAACGAATTGACACCATCACTGACACTCGGTTGCGGCTCTTACGGGAAAAACTCCGTCTCTGAAAACGTAACGGCGAAACATCTACTCAATGTCAAGAAGGTGGCGAGACGACGCGTGAACATGCAGTGGTTCAAAGTACCGGAAAAGATTTTCTTTGAAAAAAATTCAGTCCAATACTTGAAATCGATTCAAGATGTCTCACGTGCGTTGATCGTCACCGATCAAGCGATGGTCGAGTTCGGCTACGCGGATAAAGTCATCCGCAACTTACCGGCAGGCGTCAGCTACCGGATCTTCGACCAAGTCGAACCGGATCCATCGGTTGCAACGGTTCAGACAGGAGCGCAAGCGATGCGCGACTTCAAACCGGACTTGATCATCGCCCTCGGTGGCGGATCAGCGATGGATGCAGCGAAAGGCATGTGGCTCTTCTACGAGCAACCGAACGAAACGTTCTCGAACTTACGTCAAAAGTTCCTCGATATCCGGAAACGGGCCTATAAATTCCCGGCGCTCGGTAACAAAGCGAAGTTCGTCGCGATTCCGACGACGTCCGGAACAGGATCTGAAGTCACACCGTTTACCGTCATCACGGACAAAGAGAAAAACGTCAAGTATCCGATTGCTGACTATGCATTAACACCAGACGTCGCAATCATCGATCCGGAATTCGTCATGACGGTCCCGGCATCAATCACGGCTGACACCGGAATGGACGTCTTGACACATGCGACAGAAGCCTTCGTCTCCGTCCTCGCGAACGACTATACGGACGGACTGGCGCTAAAAGCGATCAAGATGATCTTCGACTACTTGCCACGCGCTTATGCGAATGGTGACGATGCCGAAGCACGCGAAAAAGTTCACAATGCGTCAACGATGGCCGGAATGGCGTTTGCCAATGCCTTCCTCGGGATTAACCATTCGATCGCACACAAAATCGGTGGGGAGTTCCACACGCCACACGGTCGGACGAATGCAATTCTGATGCCACACGTCATCCGCTACAATGCAGCGAAACCGACGAAACTTGCTTCGTTCCCGAAATATGAATCATTCATCGCTGATGAACGGTACGCAGAAATCGCCCGTTATCTCGGACTACCGGCAGCGACGACGGAACAAGGTGTCGAATCATTAATCCAAGCGATCACAGAACTCGGACAACAGTTGAACATCAAAATGTCGTTCAAAGCCCAAGGCATCAAAAAAGCCGACTTTGAAGCAAAACTCGATAAGATGGCAGTCGATGCATTCGAGGATCAATGTACGACAGCGAATCCGAAAATGCCGCTCGTGACGGAACTTCGGAACATCATGGAACTTGCCTACGAAGGCGTATAACAGAGAAATAAATCATGGCAATCAAAAGAGCCTTGCTTCCGGTCGACGGAGGCAAGGCTTTCGTTCGTAATCAAAAGAGACACCGACAAAACTGTCCTGTCATTATTGACAGATATTTCTAAGACCGCTAAAGTGAAGGTAACTTGAATAGAATCACTAGGGGTGTTACTAAACTGAGATGAGTAGATACTCAAACCCTTTGAACCTGAACTAGTTCGTACTAGCGTAGGGAAGTGTAGACTCTAATAAACAAGCGAAGACCAGTCTGTCGGTTTTTTGTTATGTGATTATTTAGACGTGCGCAACTTTCCTTTTGGAGAGTTGCGCTTTTTTTGTTTACGACTTCGCTATTTAAGTTGCAAAAGACGATGAAGGAGTGGAAGACAGTGAACAGAACAGTGTTAGTGACGGGAAGCAGTCGGGGACTTGGCGCGACGATTGCAAGAGTATTGGTGAACAACGGGTTTAAAGTTGTGATTAATTATTATAAGAGCGAGGATGCGGCAGAGGAACTCGTAAATGAGCTCGGTGCAGAACATGCCATTGCCCTGTATGCGGATGTCACGAAGCGACAAGACGTCGAGACATTGATGCAGTTAGCGACAGCTCATTACGGACAAATCGATGTCGTAATCAATAATGCATTAGTCGATTTTAAGTTCGATCCGCGCGCTCAAAAATCATTCATCGATTTGGAATGGGAAGATTATCAAAAACAGTTGGATGGCACGTTGAAAGCAGCGTTCCACGTCGTGCAAAGTGTTCTGCCGCAATTCATTGAACGAAATAACGGCACCATCATCAGCATCGGCACGAATCTGTATCAAAACCCGGTAGTTCCCTATCACGAATATACGACGGCAAAAGCAGGGTTGATCGGCTTTACGCGTAATCTTGCATCAGAGCTAGGACAGTACGGCATAAACGTGAATGTCGTCTCCGGCGGCTTGTTGAAAGTGACGGATGCCAGTGCTGTGACGACCGCTGAAGTATTCGATTTAATTGCCCAATCAACTCCGTTAAAAAGAGTGACGACGCCGGAAGAGGTTGCGCAATTGGTCGCCTTTTTAGCGTCAGAAGCAGCCTCTGGCATTACCGGTCAAAATCTAACCGTAGATGGCGGATTGACGATGAACTGATGTCAGCGCTCAGGAGAAAGGAGTCAGGGACCTAAAGATGACGAAAACGAAGCAGTTAAACATCGGTGTTTTATTGTACGGCTGTGGCCATCATCAAGCGGCATGGTTAATGCCGGATTCTGCGATTGAAGAAATCGGGGAGAGCGGTTATTATCAGCGATTGGCTCAACTAGCGGAAGCGGGTTGCCTGGATGCTGTATTTTTTGCTGACAATCAATCTTTTCCTGCTGCAAACGCAACTGAACTACCGGCCTTTTGGCTCGATCCTGTAATCAATTTAACCGCTATTTCTCAAGTAACCCGCCATATCGGGTTAGTTTCAACGATATCGAGTACGTTTTCAAATCCGTATACAGCGGCGAGACAACTGTTAAGCCTTGATCACGTGACGAACGGGCGTGTCGGCTGGAACCTGGTTACGTCGATGACGGACTGGGAAGCGTTAAACCATAGTATGGATGCGCTCCCTGCAAGGGACGAACGGTATCAAAAGGCGGATGAATTTGCATCTGTAATGGAAAAATTATTTTTATCCTGGGATCGAGCTGATTTCCTTTCGAGCCGGACGGACAACCGGTTAATTGATCCTGAAAAGATTCAACCGATCCATCATAGCGGGACCTACTTCAACGTAAAAGGTCCTTCGTCTACACCGCGTAGTCCTCAAGGGAAGCCGGTGGCAATGCAGGCGGGTGCATCTGCCCAAGGGATTGCACTTGCATCAAAGCACGCGGATGCCGTCTATTCGGTGTCGTGGAATGTAAAGCAAGCGAAAGCATTCCGGGAAAGTCTACAGAAACAAATCAAAGAAAGTGAGTCACCGGAGCGGCAGATTAAAATCTTTCCTGGATTGGTTACATACGTCGGTCGAACCCGGGAAGAGGCGCTGGCGAAGAAAGCCGAACTAGATGAAAAATTACCGGTCGCGAATGCCTTGAAGCAACTGAGTTTCTTTTTGAAACAGGACTGTTCTGATTGGGATCTTGACAAAGAGGTGCCGTCCTTACCGCCTGTCGAAGCGTTTTCAGGACCCGTCGGACGCTATAAAACGATTCTTGAAATCATCGATGATACAAAGCCTACACTAAGAGAACTGTTAGGTTATCTGGCAGCTGGTGGGGGACACCTGACACTGATAGGTACACCGGAAGAAATCGTCGATCAGATGGAGCTGTGGTTTGAAATGGGTATCGCAGACGGATTTAATCTGATGCCGCCGTCACTCCCGTCAAGCTTAGAGGATTTTGTAGACCTGATCGTTCCTGAACTGCAAAAAAGAGGGTTGTTTAGAGAAGCCTATCAAGGGACTACGCTTCGGGAACATTTTGGTTTAGATCAGGTGGGCAGTCGGACGTGAAAAAAATCGTAAAGTAAGCGTTCCTGCCAATCGGAGTTCGGCGTCTGGGAAGTAGCCCGTTCGTCATGAACGGGCTACTTTTTGTATTTACTGCAGAAGATTCGTTTTCAAATCACCTGGAACAGGAATAACTATACAAACAATCTAGTCAAGGGGAGGCGCTTTTATGGAGCGGAGGCAACAGCGAAAGGAACGCTCGCATATGTTACGCAATATCTTGTTTGGTATAGGACTCGCTTGTATTGGTTTTCTCGTCCTGTTCGGTGTCATGACCGTTCTCGTCCAACAAATCGAGAAGTCTGCCGATTATCAGGCGTTCGTCGAACTGATGCAGGACACGGACGTCTCGTGGACGACATTGGAATTGACCCTCGTGTTCCTCCTGTTTTTCATCAGCGGAATGGCTGTCACGTTGCCGGAAGCCGTCAAAGAGGGATTGACGAATCAACTGATTGGCGCAAATGATACGGGGAACATCTTGTCGATTTTCGGAATCGATCTCAATCAAGTCTTGGAACCGCTATCCTTCCGCGCCGAATATGGCAGTCCCTTCTTATCGATTTTCGGAATCGGTCTATTCCTAATCTTATTCTTAGTTTTACGGATCGGCGCAACGCGTGTGACCTGGACGATTCGAACAATCAGCTTTTTAGCGGCGAGTTTCGTCTTGTTTGCATTTACGTTCAACACAGCACTCGGGATTGATGTGCTGACAATTGATCAAGCGACCGTCTGGAACGGAATCTTCATTTTACTCTTTTTGACAGGTCTGTTTTATCTCGCGTTTTATCCACGACAACTGTCCGGTATGTCAGCCGCCTCCCGTGCTGCGATCATTATCCTGATGGTCGCAAGTAGTGCACAACTGTTCTTTACGGTGACGGATGAAGCGAAATATGAGGGGGACGCCTCGACCCGGACGTGGTTGACTGTTTCGAGTTTAAACGCAGGCAGTGACGGCTGGTATGATTTGATGCACGGCAGTCAAGTGACCTACAAGGCAAATGTCCTTGGTGCAAGATTAAATGTCCCGGTGACGTTTTTGAACGGGGAAACCGACGTGACGCGGTTGAAACGATCGATGGAGGACGTCGTCAACCGAATCGACGCCGAGCGCGTCACGAATCAACTGTTGACTGTCATCGGGGGAGAACGTCCCGATTTATCGAATACGCGTTTGACGCTTGACGCAGTCGATTACGGAACGGCACGAAATGTCGTCCTTGCGGTGGACGCTCGGTCGGCCGGGCAAACGGCGGCCGCTGATCAAGTCGAACAGGATAAGCCGTTCCCGTTTTGGCTGTTTCTGATTGTCCCGTTCGTCGTCTATCTCCTTGTCAGCATCCGGGCCTTTAAGAAAATATACGATCCCGTCGTTTTCGCTGTTGCGACCAGTTTGATTAGCTGGTTCATCTGTTCGCTGACGGGGACATCGTTTGCACTTTTATGGCAAGACGAGGCTCTCGTCCGGTTCAGTCAAGAGACGGCGACGGTGACGACGATTCTCTATGCGACGGTACTGGCACTGATTGCCGGTTTCATCGGTTACGCAATCAAACGACAGCATCATGGTGATAGATGAAGGGTGAAAACCGTTTCCCGTAAGTTCGGGGAGCGGTTTTCTTTTTTACAAGTAAATTTGTAAAGGTTCAAGGTTAATGTAAAGCCAATTTGTGGAATTAGTTAAGAAGGTTAAATAAGACGGATGTCCGACCTATTCAAAGAGGCTATAAGCTACAATCAAAGCGTGTTAAATTAATTGAGCAGTCATTTATATCTTAGGGGGAAACCAGATGAAACAGGCTACAAAAATTATTATCGCTACCACGTTGATCGCACCGATGTTAGCACCCGTCATCCAAGTCAAAACACTCGCAGCAGATGACAGTGTCGTCAAACTACGTTTTCTAGAAACAACAGATTTACATACAAACTCGATGAATTATGATTACTTTAAAGATGCGCAAGATGAGTCGATCGGTCTCGTCAAAGCAGCGACAGTCATCAAACAGCAACAAAATGTCGTCGGCGAAGCGAACAGCTTCCTGTTCGATAACGGGGACACACTGCAAGGCACACCGTTCGGGGATTATGTCAAAAATCAGTACGATCAAGGCAACAAAGGCAAACACCCGATGTATGAGTTAATGGAATACCTCGGATACGACGCCGTCACGCTCGGCAACCATGAGTTTAACTTCGGACTCGATTTTCTGAAGTCAGCGATGAGTGCTTCAAGCGGTTCGATCAAGTTCGTCAACTCGAACGTCCTCGACGCCGTGACGAAACAACCAATCGTCGCGGAATACAATGAAGACGGAAAAGATTATCAAATCATTGAACGGCAAGTGATGGATCAAAACAATCAACCGAAAACAATCAAAGTCGGCGTCTTCGGTGTCGTTACACCACAAATCATGGCGTGGGACGCGGGGAACTTAACCGGTAAAGTGACGGCGGAAGCCATCATCCCGGTCGCTAAAGCGACGGCGAAAAAACTAAAAGACGCTGGTGCAGACGTCGTCGTTGCGTTGGCTCACTCCGGAATCGGGGATACGATCGACCAAAAAGACGGCGATGAGAACGTCGGGTATGCGTTATCGAAACTGGCCGACATCGATGTCTTGATGACCGGTCACCAGCACGGAAAGTTCCCGGCAGCTGACTCGGCATTCAATAAGTTACCGAACGTCGATGCCGAAAAAGGGCTGATTAACGGAAAACCGGTCGTCATGGCGAACACACAAGGGAAAAATGTCGGTGTCATCGATCTGCAATTAAAACAAGTCGACGGCAAGTGGACGATCGATACGTCATCTGCGAAACTCGCTGACGTCACGAAAGAGACGGTCGCTGATGCCGGTGCGGTCAAGCTGATCGAGAAGTCGCATCAAGGAACACTCGACTATATCCGTCAGGAAGTCGGAACGATCAACGACGATATCCAAAGTTTCTTTGCACTCGTCCAGGATGATGATTCCGTCCAGTTCGTCACGAACGCTCAAAAATGGTACGTCGAAAAACAGTTAAAAGACAATGCGGAACTCGCGAAATATAAAGATTTGCCACTCTTATCTGCCGGTGCACCATTCAAAACAGGCGGACGGAATCAAGTCAATGCGGCAGACTACACGTTGATTAAAAAAGGCCCGATCGCACTGAAAAACGTCGCTGATCTATATGTCTATCCGAACACGCTTGAAGTCGTCAAGGTGACGGGCAAAGACGTCAAAAACTGGCTCGAGATGTCGGCCGGTCAATTCAATGAAGTATCAGGTGAACAAACCGATTTATTGAACAAGGATTTCCGCAGCTACAACTTCGATATCCTCGACGGATTGACGTATGAAATCGACATTACGAAACCGGCGAAGTATGACTACAACGGCGTCGTCGTCAACGCGGATGCGAGTCGTGTCCAAGACATCAAGTACGAAGGCAAGGAAATCACGGATGAGCAGGAATTCCTCGTCGCGACAAACAACTACCGTGCAGGCAGTGCGTCGTTCCCGGGTCTTGGTGGCGGAAAAAACATCGTCTACAAGTCAGCGTACGAAACACGGAACGTCATCTCAGACTTCATCCAAGCCAAGCAGCCGGTCGACTATAAGGCCGATGCGAACTGGTCGCTTGTTGCCAGTAAACCGATGACGGTCAACTTCGATTCAGCGGAAGCGGCAGCAGCATATACGAAACGTTACGAAGGAATCACGAATACAGGCGTGACACGTGCCGGTGAAACGGGAACGTTCCTGAAGTTCGAAATGAACGTGCCGATGAAAAACTTCAATGTTAACGTCGCAACCGTCAAACCGGGAGCGAAAGTCGTCACAGGAACAGCTGTTGCCGGAGCGAAGATTACGGTCAAACTCGGAACGACGGTTCTCGGAACGGCGACTGCTGACGAAACAGGAAAGTATGCGGTAACGGTTCGTCCGGTCAAGCTCCGTGACAAACTGACGGTCGTCTCGGAACTCGGATTCATGAAGAAATCAGCAACCGTCACGGTCGGAACAGGCTTCGTCGCGACACCGGCGATCGATAAAAAATCAGCCGTCTACGGTTCGACGGTCTTGACGGGTAAAGCGACAGCAGGACTTGATGTCACGCTGTACAAAGGGTCGACAAAAATTGCCAAAGCAAAAACGACAGCGAGCGGCTTTAAGATTCCAGTCAAAAACGGTTTGACGACAGGGACATACACGGTCAAATCGACGGATATCTCGCACAAAGTCACGAAAAAAGCATCATTCACGATTAAAAACACCTACCCGGTCAAAAAATGGACAGGTAAAAAGACGTTGACGGGCAAAGTCGAAAAACGTCAAATCGTCCGTCTGTTCGAAAAAACGAGCAGCGGCTATCAATTGATTGCTCAAGACGTCGCCGACAACCACGGCAACTACGTCTTGAAAATGCGGACGGGTCTTGCGACAGGTTCGTACAAGATGAATGTCTATACGGCATCGGATCGTCTCGATCAATCCCGTTACTTCATCACGAAAAAATAACCGAACGAAAACGACCTCGCACGCTTGAGGTCGTTTTGTTTTTGTTTAAAGAACTGGCATACTAAATAACAAAGGAGAGGATTGGTATGAGACAAGTCATCGTTACACCGTATCAAGAGGTATGGGCAGAAATGTTTGAAACGGAAGCGGCACAACTGCGGGCGATTTTCGGGCAACGGTTGCGTGGCATCCATCATATCGGCAGTACATCGGTCGCGGGACTGTCGGCAAAACCGATCATCGACATCTTACCGGTCGTCGATACGCTGGGTGAGATTGAGTCGTTCGACACGGCGATGGAAGCACTCGGTTACGAAGTCATGGGCGAGTTCGGCATGCCGGGACGGCGTTACTACCGCAAGGGCGGCGATGCGCGGACGCATCACATCCATCTCTATGCGGACGGCAGTCCGGAAATCAGGCGTCATGTCGTCTTTCGCGATTACTTACGGCAGCATCCGCAAGAAGCGACAGCTTACAGCGACATCAAGGAACAACTGGCGAAGCAGCATCCGGTCGACATCAGTGCCTATATCGCCGGTAAGGATGCGTTCGTCAAGGAAATGGAACACCGGGCGCTCACGTGGTGGTCCCGTGGATGAGTGGCAACAGGCGTTACAACGGCACGTCGCCGTTGGTGTCCGGACGACAAGCCGATTGATGGAACGGATTCGACAGGACGATTGGCAGAAGCGACCGATTGCGGGGAAGCGGTCCGTATATGAAGTCGCCGCCCATCTTGCCGTGTTGCTCGAAGCGGATTTGCGGATTGCGACCGGCGCGACGGCAGAGGAGATGGCGCAGTTTTATGCGATCCCGGTGCTGACCGGTCAGCTTGTCGACCGCTTGGACCAGTCATGGCAGTATTATCAAGACCGGCTGGCGGGTGATTTTGCGACGGAACCGACCTACTGGGGCGTCAGAGACAGTTCGTCCGGTTGGTTGGTGGAAGCAGCCGTCCACTTGTATCATCACCGGTCACAATTGTTTGATTACTTAAATCTGCTCGGGTACGATATCGAGCTGGCGTTATTTGAATAAGGGGGGATTAAAGTGGAACGGATTGTTGAGACGGTTGACGGACGGTTTGACACCCGCTTGACGGGAACGGGCGAAGTCACATTCATCCTTGATCACGGGATGATGTCGAACCACCACCAGTGGGGCTGGTTGCGCGGCGAGTTATTGCAGCTCGGACGCGTCTTTGAATATTCACGGCTCGGGTACGGCAAGTCCTCGCGCGGCAAAACGAAACGATTTTTTAGTCAGCAGGCGGCTGAACTCGGACGCGTCCTGGATGTACTCACAATCGACGGACCGTTTCTGTTCATCGGTCATTCGCTCGGTGCCTATATCTCGCTCGAACTCGGGCGCCGTCGTCCGGACGAGACGGTTGGCATCGTCTTGCTCGATCCGTCACATCCGGAAGTTGATGTTGAACTGCCGGACTGGTATGAGCGGATGCAGGAAAAGTGGAACCGTTTTTTGTATGTCCTCAGTCATATCCGTCCTCTCGCCTGGTTGATTCCGGACAATCTTGGGGCGCGGATGTTCAAAAGCCTTCCGAAAGCGGACCGTGTCCCGCTGTGGCGACAGTTGAGCCGGACGCATCACTGGCGGGGCACGCTTGACGAGTGGGACACCGTCGCACACAACAATCAGCAGATTTTGCAGCTCGTCCCGCACGTGACGCCACCGGTTCTTGTATTGTCAGCTTCTGATTGGGCGGGCGGGATGCCTGAAAAATGGCTGAACAAAGATTTGACGAAACGGATCAATGCAGCTCATGAACGGTTTGCCGATAGTTTGCCGGATGCGAGATTCCATCTGATTGCGAATACGAACCATTACACGATTGCCGGTTTTTCAAAAGAGGCTGCCGAAAGAATCGTCCAGTTGATCCGGACGACGTTTTTTGAATGAACGGACGGTCGTTGTCCTGACTTTTTTTATTTTTCGGGACTTGACAGTCTAAATCGGAATCGTTACTATTTAAAACGTAATCATTACGATTTATAAAGGAGACGATTTACATGTCACGCATTCCGATCACGGTCCTGTCCGGTTATCTTGGTGCAGGAAAAACAACAGTCTTGAATCACTTATTACATAATCGGGCAGGGCGGAAGCTCGCCATCATCGTCAACGATATGAGTGAAGTCAATATCGATGCGGCATTGATTGAAAAGGCCGGCTTTTCACGGACGGAGGAGTCGTTCGTGACGTTATCGAACGGTTGCATCTGTTGTACGCTTCGTGATGATCTATTAGTTGAAGTCCGTCGCCTCGTCGACCAAGGTGATCTGAATGGCATCGTCATCGAATCAAGCGGGATCTCGGAACCGATTCCGGTTGCCCAAACGTTTACGTACGTCGATGAAGACAGCCGAATCGATTTGACGGACGCGACGAAAATCAATGCGATGGTGACGGTCATCGACGGGTACAGTTTCCTGAAAGATTTTGAGTCCGGCGAATCACTAATTGAACGGCAACAGGCAGTTGATGAACAGGACGTCCGGGAAGTCGTTGACTTGCTCGTCGACCAGGTCGAGTTTGCGGATATCCTTCTCTTGAACAAGGTGGACCGACTGACGGCGGAAGAACGTATCGAAGTCATCCGTTATTTGAAAGCACTGAACCCGGTGGCGAAACTGATCGAGACGACCTACGGACAAGTCGACCCGGCAGCAATTCTTGACGTCGATTTATTTGATTTTGAGCAGGCGGCAGGAAGTGCCGGTTGGATCCGTGAGCTCAATGCCGAGGAACATGTCCCGGAGACGGAAGAATACGGGATTCAATCCTTTGTTTATCGGCGGGAGGTACCGTTTCATCCGGAGCGCCTGCTTGCGTTGATTGAGACGTGGCCGGAAACAATCGTCCGCGCGAAAGGATTTTTGTTCCTCGCGACACGACCGGAAGTGGCACTCTTGTTTCATCAGGCAGGATATGCGTCGAATATGGAATACGCCGGACGGTTCGAGACGCAAGCGGATCGCCGGACGGAACTCGTCCTGATCGGGATTGGTTTGGATCGAAAACGGCTTGAAGCACAATTCGATGCCTGCCTCGTTCAGCGGGATGAAACTGATTGGGCCTCGCTCGCCGATCCGCTTCCGGGTCGCGCGATGTACGATGAAGTTTTTTAAATTCAGGTCAACTTTTGAAGAAATCACATCTGTGGTTTCTTTTTTTGCTATATTTTTAAAGGAGACAGGGAAATAACGATAAGAGAGTATGTTTCATAGAGGGGGAAGTAAAGTGCGCAATCGGGTTTTACAGTTCGCGCTCGTGTTTTTAGTCGCTGGAGGTATCATTTGGACATTGTATCAATTGGATTACCTCTATTTTGTATTAACGATTTCCGCGGTCGTCGTGCCGCTCGCCGTCATCATGATCATCTTCATCGAAAATCGGACGGCAGAATCGACGATTGCCTGGTTTCTAGTCTTAATCTTTTTACCGATTCTCGGGGTCATCATCTGGATGATGTTCGGTCGGAACCCGCGTCGCCGTCGCCGGAACCGCCGGTCGCATGATGAGCGGATGTTACTCAAACAAGCGACCCGGCCGGTCCGTTCGCTTGCCGTCAGTGAATTGCCGGCAAATCACCTGAAGCTCGCCAACACAATTCGAAACTTCGGTGGCGGTGGGGTCGATGTCCATACGGCAAGTAAAATTTTGACGAACGGAACGGAGACGTTCCCGGCGATTCTTGAGGCGATCCGGAGTGCGAAGCATCACGTCCACATCCAGTATTACATCTACCGCAACGATGAGACGGGGAAGGCGATCCGTGAAGCATTGATTGAACGGCTAGAAGCCGGGGTCGAAGTCCGCTTCATGTACGACGGGCTCGGCAGTTATATGCTCGGGGAAGGGTTTTTACGTCCGCTCCGTGACGCCGGAGCAAAAATCGCCGCGTATGATCCGATTTCGAGTCCCTTGTTCATCTTCACGGCAAACTTCCGGAATCACCGGAAAATCGTCGTCATCGACGGCAAAGTCGGCTTTACCGGTGGATTGAACGTCGGCGATGAATACGATGGTAAAAACAAGAAATTTGGATTTTGGCGCGATACGCACCTTCGACTCGAAGGGCGTGCCGTCAAGGAGTTGCAGGCGACGTTTTTGGATGACTGGATTTATGCGCATCTTGAAGGGACGGATACATGGGAGACGTTCGGTGGCGAGGACGGATTAGCACGCTACTTCCCGAAACATGACGCTGAGACGGACGGGGCGGTACAAGTCGTCACGAGTGGACCGACGTCAAAAGATCCGGCGATCCGTAATGCCCTGATTGCAGCAATCATCTCTGCCCAGCGCTCGATTTGGATTGCGACGCCCTATTTGATTCCGGACAATGAAACGATGACATTGCTGCGGCTTGCGGCACGGGCCGGGCTCGACGTCCGGATTTTGACGCCGGGACGAGGGGACAGCTTCACGTCGTATTACGGGACACGCTCTTATTTCGGACCATTGCTCAAAGACGGAGTGAAAATTTATACGTATAACCGTCACTTCATCCATGCGAAAATTGTGTTGATTGATGGCAAGATCGGCGTCGTCGGGACGGCGAACATGGATATTCGCAGTTTCGTCCTCAACTACGAAATCATGGCGTTTCTCTATGATACGGAAAGTGCATCGAAGCTTGAGCGGGACTTCATCGATGACTTCGAAGTTTCGATTCAGTTGTCGTCCAATGATTATGTCAAGCGATCGCTTCGTTTCCGTCTGTTCGAATCATTCTCGCGGTTGATTTCGCCCTTATTATAAAAAGCAGAGTTCGTAGTCCCGTCGATAATGCATTGGCGGGACTACTTTTTTTGAATAATGGATTAGTTGGAACTTGAAACGGGAACAAACAGTTTTATACACTTAGGGTGTACATCGGTTGCACTACTTACTTTTTGGAAGGAAGTGAAAAGGACGATTTCGTCCTGATCCCGTATGCGAACAATTGACGAATCCCATTTCTATACGCGAGACATGAAACCACTGGCACGACCGGAAGCGATCATTCAAGGTGATCATTACCGCTTCACGATTTTGACGAGTCGGATGATTCGGATGGAATACGCGGAGGATGGTCGCTTTGAGGACCGGCCGACGCAAACGGTCTGGAACCGCGATTTTCCCGTCCCTTCATTCCGAATCGTTGAAGACGATACGGAATTGCAAATCATCACGGAACATGTGCACCTCCACTATACGAAAGGTCCGTTCGCTGAGAACACGTTATATGTCGACGTGCTCGGGAACTTCAGTACGTACTACAGCCGCTATACATTCGGCGGACCGCTCCGGACGCTCAAAGGGACGGCGCGGACACTCGACCATGCGGACGGGGAGATTCCGCTCGAAGAAGGAATCATCTCCCGCCAAGGGTACGCGGCGATTGACGACTCGGCTTCGTTCGTCCTGACGGAAGATCATTTCGTCGAGCCGCGCCAAGACGGGGCAAAAGATATTTATTACTTCGGTTATGGTCATGACTATAAACAAGCGCTGAAAGACTTTTATCATTTAACAGGACCGACGCCGATGCTGCCGCGTCAAGTTCTCGGGAACTGGTGGAGCCGTTACTGGCGCTATAACGAAAAAGAATACAAAGACTTGATGACACGTTTCAAAAAAGAAGACGTCCCGTTTTCCGTCAGCGTCATCGACATGGATTGGCACGTGACCGACATTCCGGAAAAATACGGGAGCGGTTGGACCGGCTATACGTGGAACCGCGACTTGTTCCCCGATCCGCGAGGCTTCCTGAAATGGTTGAAGGATGATGACCGGATGGTGACGCTCAACCTGCACCCGGCGGACGGTGTTCGCGGGTTTGAAGAGGCCTATGAAGCGATGGCTGTCGCGATGGGACTTGATCCGGATACGGAAGACCGGATTCCGTTTGATTTTTCGGACAAGACGTTCATCGAAAACTACTTCACGAAACTGCATCACCCGCATGAGGCGGACGGCGTCGACTTTTGGTGGATCGACTGGCAACAGGGAGCGAACTCGAAGATTAAAGGGCTCGACCCGCTCTGGATGCTCAATCATTACCATGCGCTCGATATCGCCCGTGACGGCAATCGTCCGTTAATCTTCTCACGCTACGCAGGACCCGGCAGTCATCGTTATCCGGTCGGTTTCTCCGGTGACACGATCATCTCCTGGGCATCACTCAAGTTCCAGCCGTACTTCACGGCGACGGCGTCGAACATCGGCTACGGCTGGTGGAGTCACGATATCGGCGGACACCAGCGCGGTGAAAAAGATGATGAATTATCGACGCGCTGGCTCCAATATGGTGTCTTCAGCCCGATCATGCGTTTGCACAGTACGATGAGCATCTTTAACGGGAAGGAACCGTGGCGGTATTCGGTCGAGGCGGAACAAGTCATGAAACGGTATTTACGGTTGCGTCATCAACTCGTCCCGTATATCTACACGATGAATGCCCGCAATCATTTTGACGGATTGCCGCTCGTCTCACCGATGTATTATGAGCATCCGGAAGACGAACTTGCGTATGCCGTCCCGAACCAGTATTATTTCGGAACGGAAATGATGGTCGCACCGATCGTCGAACCGATGAATCAGAAATTACACGTCGCGGCGACGACGGCGTGGTTGCCGGACGGGGAATGGTTCGATTTCTTCTCCGGTCACCGTTATACAGGCGGGAAACAAATGCGTCTGTTCCGAAAGCTTGACGAACAGGCGGTTCTGGCGAAAGCAGGCGCGATCATTCCGCTCGGTCGACACGTCGAGCACTCGAACGCCTTGCATAATCCGGAACACCTCGATGTTCACGTATTCCCTGGCGCCTCGAACCAATTCACGCTGTTTGAGGATGACAGTGTCGGTGTCGCCCACCGGGACGGGGAAAACGTCGAGACATCGTTCGAACTCGACTGGGTCGCCCGGACGATGACGATCGCAGCACCAATCGGAAAACAGGAACTGTTGCCTGAAAAACGGGTCATCACCGTGATTTTACGTGGTGTCAACGAAGGGTATATCGTCCGTGACGGAGAAACGTTACCGGGCGAATATGACCCGAAAAAACAATCGTTGACGGTTTCGCTCGGTGAAGTGACGGAAACGGTCACGTTATCGCTCCAAGTCGAAATGTCAACGAACGATAATCGGATGGAACGCTTATATGAGTTCCTCGATCAGGCGGAAATCGGCTACGACTTGAAGGACCGTCTCTATCGTCTGTTGACGCAACGTCTTGAGCCGATCAATTTGATGCATCAGCTCCAGGCACTGGATCTTGAGAAGGATCTCGTCGACTGTTTACTTGAATTGATGCTGTACTGACGCGAAAATGAACGACAGGGTGAATAGTATTCAAATCATTTTAGCGATTTTTCTCAAGTGAGTCATAAGCCTGTATGCATGGATTTTTAAAAAATCTGTGAATGCAGGTTTTTTTTCTTGGATAGGACGGCGTCTCACTTTATAATGTCTACAGTAGCTAATACGACCTGCTCCTTAAAATGTTATAGCCATAAACAAGTTTGATTTAAATCATTATAATGGTTAAATACATTTAAATGGGTTAAGGTTAAAAAAACATCTTAAAGGAGACATGATCATGTTAAATTCAGATTTAGATATTCGTTTAGAACCGCGCATTCAAGAATTATATCGATTACATAAGGAACGCTCTGCACATATCGACTGGAGCTATCACGAATTCATTCCTTGGGACAAGGCGATGTCATTTAAACGGGTTCCTTGGGAGGAAAGTCAAGTCACGCTTCCGGAAGGTGTCATCGTTGCGGTGGAAACGGCCTTGCTGACAGAAGTGAATTTACCTTGGTACACGTCGCATTTGGATTACACCTTTAAAAATTCGATGGAGGTCATCAATGATTTCGTCCGTACGTGGACGGCGGAGGAAGATCAGCATTCGAGCTTACTCGAAACGTATTTACTCGTGACACGAAACGTCAATCCGACCCGGTTGCATCAATTAAGAAGACGCGTCGTTGAAAGTGGTTGGTTCCCGGACTTTACGAATCCTTTAGCAACAATGGCCTATACGTCGTTGCAGGAGCTTGCGACACTCGTTTTCTATAACAACGTCGCGAGAGTGGCAGGGGCGCATGACAAAGACTTGGCGACGCTGCTTCGCCGTTTGGCGAAAGACGAAGCCCTTCACTATGCGTTCTATCGCGATACGGTAAAGGCACACCTTGAGCTCGATCCGAACTTCATCGTGTTCTTTGAAGATGTCATCATTAACTTCTCGATGCCGGGTGCCGTCATGCCGGACTTTACCGAGCGCATGAAAACCATCGCCGTCGATACGAATTACGGACCACTCCAATACTTCGACCAAGTATTAGATGTCGTCGTGAAATACTGGGATATCGAGAACTTGGAATCGACGAGTGAAGAAGCCAAACAATCACAAGCGAACATCATGAAATATCATGGACGTCTAAAACGAATCAAAGAACGCCAATTAGGAAAAAGTAAGCAAGATGTCTGAAAAGGGGAGCGGAATGAACATGACGTGCGAAATATGTGGAAAAGAAACGAATAACCAAGTCAGTTATCTGGAACTGGAGACGTGGGAATTTAAATCTTTGAAGACAGATGAAAAAGATTTTCATGCGGTTTGTTACAGCTGTTTTGATAAGCATACGAACCAGTTCATCGATCAAGAAATGGATCTTGAATTGAGAAAAAAACGTTCGCAGATGGTGAATAAAGAAGTCGAAGCAGAAATCGAAGCTATTCTGGAAGTCGAAGTCGAAAAGTGATTCGAACCGCTTTACCGATGAGACAAGACAGCATCCAGACGTAAATGCTTTAATCGTCCTAAAAAAAGGTGTTCTCCCGTGTGTATGATCCGGGAAGAACACCTTTTTGTTGACGCATTATTTACGCCGCAGTTTTTTCGCTTTTTGTTGCATCTCACGATACGTAATCATCGGACTGTCGTCGACGGTCAGACGCAAGTGGTTCGGTTCGCCTTTAGACGTGATGCCGGAGCAGTATAATATGTCGGCATATTCGTTGAATAAATCTTCGAATGCAGGCAAGTGGTGCATCAAGCGACCCGGGGAGCCCCATCCGCATAAGACAACACCATTTTTGGCCCGGACTTGCTGTAACGTCTGTTCGACGAATTGGTAGTTGATTTCGTCATAGCTCGCCTGAGCGAACGGTAAATCTTCACTGACGAGTAAATCAGGCATCAAGCTGATGATATCGTATTGTTTGACGGGAGCACTGACGTGTTTCTTCATCAAGTTATACGCCCGTTGTGTCGTCGTCCCGGACAAGAAGGCGTCCGTCGTCCGCGGTGTATAAATCATCGCGGCGACGTGCGTTCCTTCCTCGATGTCGTCAAAGATGTAGCTTCGCAAATAACGTTTCGTCTTGTCTGCATCAAATGTCGTCTTGACGCGGATCGACGATTCCTCGATCTGAAGTGATGAAAGATCGGGTTGTGTCATGGTGGTGCCTCCTTTAATTGAGTAAACGTGAGCTGACGCGAAGAAGTAGGGCGAGTGTCTTTTGTTTGAAGTCGAGGTCGTTCGCATCAATCGTCTCGACTTGCTGTTGATAATTATCGTATTGTGCGAGGACGTCGACGACATATTGTTCACTGCGATTGTATTCAAACAG
Organism: Exiguobacterium sp. s95; assembly: GCF_018618655.1. NCBI lineage: Bacteria > Bacillati > Bacillota > Bacilli > Caryophanales > Exiguobacterium > Exiguobacterium sp. s95. The sequence continues at coordinate 184,961 of NZ_JACSMM010000001.1, forward strand.
TGCGGACTCGAGCGTCTGGCGTTCAGATGTTTTCGTGACGTCATGCTGGTTGAGGTACTTCGCTGCCGTATGGGCGCTATCCGTCAGGTTCGTCGGATCGGCTTTGCCGTCCTGGTCAGCATCGACCCCAAGACCGCCATACTTTTCAATTGCTTCCGGATCCGTCAAATCAATCCCGTCGTGCTCGATGTCACCAAGCGACGTACCACCTTCATATCCCCAACCGACCCATGTTTTCGGCATGAATTGGAATGGACCGATGGCGCCGACGGACGACTGCATCGCGGAAGAGTTCGAAAAAATCGTCTCGACCCGATGGATTGCTGCTAACAGCTTCCAATCGATTTCATAACGGTCACCGGCTTGTTCGTAGATGTCGATGTTCTCGGCAGGGACGCCGTATTGCCCGTAATAGGTACGATACAATTCATTTTGGACACGTTCCCGATTCTGCCAGTAGACGAAGCTGCCGGCGATGAGGACGAACAGTACGAACAAGATGCTAACTCGTAAAAACTTTCGCATAATGTTCTCTCCTCTTTCGATGATTCCACTGAATGGTATCACATTTTTAGTGGAGCTAGTAGCTATTTCTTTACGGGACGGATGGTGTCGCAGGATTCGATCATTTTTTGCCGATTTGCGTCCAGGCGGTTAAAAAAAGTAAGACGCGGGGAATGTTGTTAATTACTGCCATCGTCAACAGCGGAAAAGTTTGTTAGACTGAACGTCAGACGAAGGCATCGTTCAGTTTCATTAGTTTGTCACTTGCACGAAAGGTCAATCGGCTTGTAGAATAAGAGAGTAAACGCTTACACATCAAAGGAGATGGACGAAACCATGCGAACGATCACTTCTACTGGCGAACGAAAGAAAACGAGTTGGATTTTGAACATCGGTAGTCAGCCAAAGTTAAAGACGGACGGAGTGATTGAAACGTCGATGGATCATGAGCGACGCATCCTCTTTCAGCAATGGTCGATTCCGACGACGGAGACGTTAATTTTTCGGTTTAAGCAACAATTCCCGAACCATCTCTGCGAGAACGGGTATGATGTGTATGGAGCGGCTGCTTTTGATGAGCAGGTCGTAGAACTGATTTCGAATTGGTTCGTCGAACTCGTCACGGTCCTGACGGCGATTCAACGGACAAAAGGGATTCATCATGTTCATATTAAAGGCGGCGTCGCGAAACGAACGGACTTTTTACCGACGATCCGCAGAACGTGTCGGGCCCTTGAGTCGACGCTCGACATCACTTAATTTCAAAATGCCGCTACCTCGAAGTAAGTGTTCGACGGTAGCGGCATTTTTTTGTTTCGGAAAATCGGTTTCATTTAATAGGTATTTCATGTGTGAGAGTCGAAAGAGGTTACGTACGCGAATCGAGATTCTTCTCGACGGAGCGGCAGGCACGGAGTAACGCGTCCTTGAAGAAGCGATCTTCCTGTGAAGCCAGTTGGCGTGTCGCATCTTCGTCGCCACGCAGTGACTTGCCGAGCATTTGGATGACCTTGACCCAGCGGCGGACATGGTCGAGTTGGGGACGGCCCATTGCGACATAGACCGTGAACCAGTCATTTTGATCGCGGCGGATCATCCGTTGGAACAAGGATTTCGCTAAATCGACTTCTTCTGTCGAAGGCAGCTCGTTCGTTTCGAAAAACTGACGTAAGCCCCGGATGGCCGTCACGTATGCCGCGAGGACTTCAGCCGACGGTTGGTGTTTTCCGTAGTCGGAAGTCGACAAGTGGATCAAGGCCGGTTTTTTCTCGATGCCCGTCACCCAAGCTGCTATCGTTTTGCTGCCTTTGAGCGCTTGGCGGTTCGCGACGGGAAGTTTTGCCGTGACTTGTCCGACTTTCCCGATGACGGTCACTTTACTGTTGCGTTCCTGAATCTCCGTAACCTTCATCTCGACGGTGTCACCCATCTCGAACGGGATTGCTTTCGGTTGGAGCTTCTCTCCGGCAGAGAGGGGAGAGCGTTTACGGATCATCCGTAATGCTTCCTGCTCCATCCGGTCGTCGAGCGACCATAAATGTTCCGGAGGGACGTTACGGAAACGGCGGCGCCGCACCTTGATGTATTGATCAAGCGACTCCGCTGCTTGTTGACGGGTCGCGTCACCGGTCGCGACCGGTCCGATGATGTCTCGGAGCGTGATCGACTCGAGTCGTTCCATAATTCCTTCGAATGGAATCAGTTCCATTACATAGAGACTACAGACGACGAGTTCGCATTCGCGAGGGGTAAGAGGGCGTTTGGCCATAAATTGACTTCCTTTCCAGCTGGTTGATAACACTAGTATACCAAAAAAAAGTCATCATCACCTCAATCGGTGATGATGACAACTGGTGCGTGTTAGAGGACGTAGGCGGATTCCGAGCTGTTTTGCAGTTCGGCTTCACGCAGTTTGATGATGCCGTTATAAAACGGATCGTGTGCGACCATCAAGTTGCCGAGTGCTTTGACCTCAGCGACCGTCGTGTCTGCTTTCGCACCGGATAACCGAAGGCGAAACGGTTTGTTCGTCGATGTGTCGAACGTCAATAAAATGGTATGTTCCATGAGAATCCTCCTTTAAGATTAGGCGTTGAGTAGAGCGTAGTCACGACTGATTTCACTGTGTGTGTATGTTCCTGTAATCATTGCGCCGATGGCTTGACCGATTGCAGCGACAGCTTCAGGTGCTAAGTCTGGACGGAGTCCGTTGAAGCGACGACGGCCGATGAGGGCATCTCCGTTCGGTGAAACTTTATCCGCTCGTTCGAAGACGACGACGAGACTCGTTTTGATTTCTTCCGCTTGTGTCATGTGTATCACCTCCTTCGCCCCTATTAACAGGGTGCGAAGAGATATTGTTCGAAAGGAAGTGAAAAAAAGGATGATTTGGTTTCGATTTTTACGAAAAATGTCCTTTTTAAAGATGCGGACGTTAGGCTATGCGTCGTTTTTCTTTGTGTTCGGCGTCGCCTTGCTGATGTATCTCGTCGAACCGGAGACGTTCGGCTCGTATTTCCGTGCCGTCTACTGGACGATGACGACCGTCGTCACGGTCGGATACGGTGATTTCTTCCCGAATACGGATTTCGGGCGGATGATGACGATTTTTGTATTCATTTTCGGGATCGGGATCGTCGGGAGTTTAATTTCGAAGCTCGTCGACGGAGTCCAAGTGATCCGCGATCAAAAAGAGAGAGGGTTGTTGCAAGTGAAAGAGTCAGGCCATACGATCGTCTTCGGCTACAGCCGCCGGTCGAAACATGTCATCGAGGAACTGCTCGAGACGACGGATGTCATCCTCGTCGATGATTTGGAGCGAGAACCATTCAGTCACGAACGGTTCCACTATGTCAACGGGGACCCGGCACTCGCCTCGACGTTACAACGGGCGAACGTCAAACAGGCGGCGCGTGCAATCGTCCTCGCCGATCATTCAATGCCACCGGCGCTGGCGGACGGCCGGACGCTGCTGATTGCTTCGAGTATCGAACGCGCGAATCCTGACATCTATACAATCGTCGAGATGATGCTTGAAGAACATCTCGACAGCTTTGAACAAATCAAGGTCGACGAAGTCATTCTCGGGGACGAAACGATTTCCCGGATGGCGATTCTCGCCTCCCACCACCCGGGCGTGACGAAAGTCGTGACGAACTTATTGACGAAACACGGGGACGGAATGTTCTCGATTCCGGTACGACCGGAGTGGACGACGTACCGTGAAGCGTTCCATGCGATGCTCGAAGAAGGCGTGACGATTTTGTCCGACGGAAAGCGACTCGACCTGAACCGAAGGCTCGACGAAACGATTCCGTCCGGCTCATTGTTGATCGTGTTATGTGGAGAAGAAACAGCTAAACGGATTGGTGCTTTTTAAAGAAGAGGATTACATTTATTTCTTTTCGGGTATAGTAAATAAATTTACTATGTAGAGGAGAATTTATTATGACGAACGAACAACCAGAGTGGATTCAAGAATTATTTGAGACTGTCGATCAAGGAGATTTGAAAGATGTCCCGAAATTACTTTATATGGCGCTAACATTAGAACCAAGTTATTTCACGAAAGCAGTCAGTCGACTCAACCAGCGGCTGGAAGTCGAAACGCTCCGTGACGTATCGGAGCTGTTGACGGTGTATCGTCAATTCTTCATCTCGGCGAACCCGTCGGAAGAATATTGGACGGTCGCCTGGAATGAATTGATTCAAACGATGCACCACTTCATCGACCGGACGGAAGCACAACAACTCTTTAAAGAGCACGTCGATTTAATCGACTGGTGGTCAAGTGAATCGTTGTTATCGTTACCGAGCTGGTTGACGGTCCTCGATTTAGCGGAACGCATTGATGCGCTCGATCAATTCAGCAGCTACTTGCCGGACATTTTTGAAAGTTACGCTCTTGAGACGGCGAAAGACGAGCCGTTTGCGCGGCTTGCCTGGTATGCCCTCGCAAGTCAGCAACAAGCGTTGCTTGAGCCACACCGGGCGCGCATCGCCGAGTCGGAAGCGACTGAAATCCGCTCGCTCCAAAAGTCTGATTTACTCGATCAAATTGATACGACGCGCGTCCATGTGTTAAAGTCTAAGAACAACGAACCGATTGAATTGATGTTTGATCGAAAATGGACATTATAAGGCAGTGAACAGCAAGTCACATCAAGAAACTACACGAATTTAATCCAAGGGGTGTAGTGATGATACACGTCAATGTACCGAGCGGTGACTACATCGTTCTAGTTGAAATCAATCGCGAAGTATTACTTTGTCAGACGTTAGAAGACGCGGATCAAGCTCAGCGCGACCGCTATGAACTGGTCGGGAGAATGAGTGAACGCCTCCCGGCAGAAGTAATCGGTCCCTCGATTGCGGATTTCGTCAGATTTTCAACGGGTTTCATTGGCGAGTCTGTGATATGGAACGAGGACGAAGAAGCGTTTTTTTGTCAGCAGTTTGAGACATTTGACGGTTCTCCGCTCGGAGAAGACTTGACGGGGATTGACGCCGCGCGTTGGCGCGCCGTCCTGGCACGGTACTATGCGTATGTCACGATTGGGAAAATCACTTCATTTGAAGTCAGCGAAGAATCAGGTGGCACTGTTCCTTTTTAAGTCCGTTGAATCAGCAAATCAATCGAATCGGCGTGTGTTAACAGAAGGGCAGGGTCCATATGAAAAAGCAACTTGTATCACTCACTGTCGCGCTTGCGGTCGGTCTACCGACGACGGCATTCGCTAGTTCCCAATATGTCCAGTACGATCCGACGTTCACTGACCAACAAAAACAAACCTGGTTAAAAGACCAAGGCCTAAAAGAAGTACGTCCGCTGAAACAGGACGGATTTTCGCTCGTCGAGCCACTCGCACACCTCGATGCGGATGAAGTCAAAGCTGACTTGATTCCCGTCACGGATGTCGAGAAGGCGACCGATTCGGCACAATTGCAACAAACATATCTTGATCAATCACGCATCCCTACTTACTGGAAGTACAGTCATGGGAAATCAGATATCCGCGTCGCAATCATCGATGACGCGATTGATACGAAACACTCGGAATTCAAGAACGTCATCTATAAGACGACGACAATTTCCGGAATCCGTAAACCGGATGATCACGGGACGCATGTCGCTGGAATCGTCGCAGCTGCAGAAGACGGAAAAGGCATCGTCGGTGTCGCTTCCGGTGTCAAGCTGATCGGCGCGGACGTCTTTGACGGCGATTACGCCAGTTCGATTGATATCGGTGACGGGATTTTATATGCGATCGCGCAAGGCGCGGACGTCATCAATCTGTCGCTCGGTCAATATGAATTTGATCCGTACATGGAAAAAGCAATCAAGAAGGCGGAAGCGAATAACATCATCGTCGTCGGTGCTGCCGGCAACGACGGTCGCAATAAATTGCTCTTCCCGGCGTCGATGTCGTCAGTCGTCGCCGTCGGTTCGGTCGGAACGCTCGGTCGGGCATCGACATTCTCGAACTACGGACGTGGACTGAACATCATGGCACCAGGGGAGGGCGTCTACTCGACGATCGTCGGGAACAAATACGGCTACCTCGACGGAACGTCGATGGCGACACCGATCGTCAGTGGCGTCATGGCGCTTGCGAAGTCAAAGAACCCGTTCATTTCGAACCATACGCTCCGCAGTAAGCTTTATGCGGCCGCATCGAAAAAATCAGGCGATACGTCGCTTCATTACGGGAAAGGCCGTCTGAATGCCGGGATGCTGGCGAAAGTACCGGCTCCGATTTCGAAAATCTCGTTGCCGTCCGTCATTAAACCGAACCAGACGTTTTCGTTCTATTTTAATGAGTATTCGAGTGCGTCGACCCGGACCCGTCTGTATAAGGACGGTGCCGTCGTCAAAACGTTTTCCGACTCGAACTTACGCAACGGGCTTCACAAATTTTCCTACAAGCTAAAGGACAAAGGGACGTACAAACTCGTCTTCACGACGTCTGCCGGCCGCCATACACGAACGGTCGAACGTGTCCTGACGGTCAAATAATCAAATAAAAAAAGCCAATTCCTCATGTGAGGAACTGGCTCGAAGAAAGGACTCAAAGATCTTGCTTTGGGTCTTTTCCTTTTTTATAAACGGGAGTCGGCACAGTGAGCGTCTCACCTGTCCACTCGATTTTAGCTTCCATTTTATACCCGGTATCATCCTCATGGACAAACGAGAGGCGTCCCGAATCAATTAGTTGATACAAACCGAATTCAACCTGTTCCGCCCATGAGCGTAATGTCATCGCTTCATCATAGAGTGGAATTTGTTGTGGGAATCGTTCGTTCATCAAAAGAATATCGTGTTGGTCGAAATGATAGCTTCGTTTTGATAACGCATCCGGTTGTTTGACGTTAAATGGCTCGAACGCATGGATGAGTTCTCCTTTACGATAAAAGGCAAAGATGCCGTTGCGGAGATGCAGCGCCTTGATTTCATCGATTTCGATCAAGAACGTCAGCTTCCGGACGGTACGCTGGTTCGTACCAGAGCGTCGTTTTTTCATAGTACATGCCCCCTTCTGAACCATTGTACTATACCGCGAAATCACGTGAACACGCAACTTTTTCGATTGTCGTTTTTGAAAATAAACCTTGCGGGAAACAGGGGAGTACGCTACACTGTTAAGCAGTGACTATGTTGGTTCGGACAATTGCGGGGCACTTCGGTGCTTTGAGGAAAGTCCATGCTCGCACAACCTGCGATGGTTGTAGTGATCGTGCTACACGAAAAGATAAGTGTAGGCAGCGTCGTGCTGACGGCAGAAGGAACGCCTAAGTCTTCGGATACGGCCGAAACTTCTTGAAAGTGCCACAGTGACGGAGCCTTACTGGAAACAGTAAGGGTGGAACGAGGTAAACCCCACGAGCGAGAAACCCAAATTTGGTAGGGGAATTTCCGGAGCGGAACTGAACGCGAAGGAGAGCGTATGTAAATACGGAGATAGATGATTGTCGCCCACGTGTGAGGGTCAAACCGTTTGCAACACTAGGGAACAGAACATGGCTTACAGGACCACATAGGCTGTTATTTTTACTTTGAACGAGAGTCCAGGTCCAACTGGGCTCTTTTTTTATTGAAATGATTTTGGAAATCTTAAAAACAGGTAGGAGCGTGAACAATCATGGCAAAACGTTTAGTCATCGCGACGGCAGCGATGGGCATCGAGGCATTGGTCGCGAAAGAAGTCCGCGATTTAGGATATGAGTGTACGGTCGAAGACGGAAAAGTTTACATCGACTGTGAGATGGAAGACATTCCACGTTTGAACTTGTGGCTCCGGACGGCAGACCGAGTCAAACTGGTCGTCGCGGAATTTAAGGCGACGTCGTTCGAAAAATTATTTGATCAAGTCAAAGACCTCCCGTGGAGCGAACTGCTCCCGTGGGAAGCGAACTACGTCGTCAACGGGCGGTCCGTCAAATCGAAGCTGTTCTCAATCCGGGACTGTCAGAAAATCACGGAGAAAGCGATCGTCTCGCACATGCAGGAAGCGTACAACAAAGGGGATGAGTGGCTGCCGAAAACGGGCGCCAGCTTCCCGATTGAAGTCGCGCTCTTAAAAGACATCGCGACGCTGACGATTGATACGTCAGGTGACGCGCTCCATAAACGCGGCTACCGCGAGTTCCACTCGGCGGCACCGCTCAAAGAGACGATGGCAGCGGCAATGCTGATGCTGACGAACTGGAAGCCGGACATGCCGCTCTACGACGTCTTTACGGGTTCCGGAACACTGGCAATCGAAGCGGCGATGATCGGACGCAATATCGCACCCGGGATCAACCGTGAGTTCGTCTCGCAGGAATGGGCAGCGATTCCGAAAAAAGCTTGGTTCGACGCAATCAAGGAAGCAAACGAAAAAGCTGAGTGGGACAAGCCGCTCAAAATCTATGCCAACGATACGGATCCCGAGATGGTCAAGCTCGCGAAACAAAACGCCGAGCTCGCGGACGTCCGGGACGCGATCAACGTCATGCAACGGGACGCAGCCGACTTCAAGCCGAAGGAAGACTTTGGTGTCATCATCGGCAACCCGCCGTACGGGGAACGTCTCGAGGACGCACGTGAAGTCCATCAGTTGTACCGGAAAGTCGGTAACGCCTTTAAGGAATTCCCGTATTACAGTGTCTATATGATCACGTCGTACGTCGAGTTCGAAAAAGCATTCGGTCGCCCGGCGACGAAACGCCGTAAGCTCTATAACGGGAATATTGAAGTACAATTTTATCAATATTATGGTTTGCGTCGGAAAAGACCGCAGTCTTAAAGGATATCTATTCTTAATCGTGTTTATATTGTAAATTTATTTAAAAAACTGTTAAGAATAGGATTTAAAAAAAGCCGTTCATATTGAATGGCTTTTTTTCTATGACGGTTTGTCAAATTAAGTGCAACACTTCTTCCGTAAAGACCTCGTATGCAGTTTTCCAGTTAAGACATTTTCGTGGTCTCCCATTAATCCAAGCGAGCGCTTGAGCGATTTCGGAACGACTGACCTTTCCGAAATCTGTCCCCTTTGGAAAAAATTCACGGAGAAGACCATTGGCGTTCTCGTTACTCCCATGTTGCCAAGAAGAATATGGATTCGCGAAATACATCGGTAAGCCTAACCTGTCACGAATTCGTTCATGACAGCTAAACTCTTTTCCACGATTTGTCGTCGCGGTTTGGAACGTTCCAAATGGGAAGGAAATAAGTAATGCTTGAATCGCAGACTCCAACGATTGAGCGCACTGATTTTCCATCGGTATAACGAGATAAAAACGACTCTTTCGCTCGACGAACGTTGCAACAAAGGCTTTTGACGTCCCTCTATCCGATACAACAGTATCAAGCTCCCAATGTCCAAACGTTTGACGCTTTTTGACGTCGGACGGGCGTTTACTGATTGGCAATCCAACGTTGAAGCGTCCGCTAAAAGAGAAGTACATAGGTCAAAAAGACTTAACTACAATAATTATGTTATGATTATTCTAACAATTTTGTTTTTTACTTACTTTAGGGAGGTTGACCAATGAAACCGACAAAATATTATGAATTAATGCAGAAAGAGCAACGTTACAAAGATACTTATAACCCACTGCAAGCATTATTCCAACAGGACGGAATGTTAAAGAGCCTAGAAGAAGATATAAAAAAGCAAGAAATCGAAAAAATAATAGATGAAGAATTAAATGAAGAATTTAGAATAGGCGGCCATCCGGATTATGATTATTTAATTGATCAAATTAAGAGTAACGATCATTTCTTAGATGACTCGTTTAGAGAAAAAGACGTAAAAATGTGTTCTCTTTTTATTGATTTAACTAATTTTACCAAAAGAGCGTTGTTTATTTCAGAAGAAAGTGGAGAAACTATAGAGGAAATTGCTGACTTAAAACAAAAAGCAATTTCTACTTGGATCAAATTAGCTAGGTACTATCAAGGTCATATTCACTCCATAACGGGAGACGGGCTCATGGTCTTATTCGGCGGTAAACAGTTAGAAGATCAGGATGAATGGACAATAGGTGCAAGAGCTTTTTTGTTGAGTTTGAGAGTACTAGAAAGTACAGATATCTTAAATAATCATTTAAAAGAAACTCTTGCTAAAAAAGGTTTGGAAACAACTAATATTCACAATTTATTAGATATCAAAGTAGGCTTAGAGTATTCTCCAAATACTCTAATGAACGGTCAAGGAGTAATAGTTAATACTGTTGCTGTAGGCGAAGTGAAAGCGACATCGTTTGAAGTAGACTTCTCAGCCAAATTACTTGGATATTATAAAGATGCTAAAAGTAAGCTGGATGTTAATCCGAAGTACGGTAGATTAGTTATGTTAGGTGAAAAATTCATTGAACTTATTGAGTTTAAGGAAGACGTGAAAATCTGCAAATTAGATCAAGTATATAAGAAACGAATGTTTGGTACTGATCAATCAAGAACGATACATTACTTGGACTGTACTCTTTATAAAAATAATACTGTAAGTCTTGATCAAGTTGCTAAAATGTGCAACGTGTATGCTTCATATGAAGAGGTAACAAATCAAAATATCAAAGTGTTGAAAGAAGGTGAAAAAATACAACATGGATAATCTGATGCAAATAAAAGCCGAGCTTACAGAGCTAGGCTTTTGTTTAGTTGATAAAGAAACAATGGTAGGTAAAGTTCCAAAAAATGGTGATTTAAATGGTTTTTTTATCGAAGTAGAAATAATATTAACCGATTTTCCATATAATTCTCCTAATATTTTTCTTAAAGCTATAAATAACGAATACAATTTATATGAAATAATACCCGATAAATGGAAGCATTTAGACGAGCTAGTTTATAGTGAAGATATTGAAAATACTCTTTTTTCAATTTGTTGTTTACACAATTGGAAAGCAAGTGATGAACACAATGGTGTTTTTATATACGGAAGAATATTGGATTGGTTGCGGTCAAACTGTGAAGATAAGTGGGAAGAAGGATCTGAAGTACAGGGATGGCGCATGATGCCTCATTTTAGCACAAGTAAAATATACTTAGGTTACGATGTTATTAAAGAAGTCAAAGCTAAGGCTATTGGAACGATCAAAGTTAAGCAAAGTATGTATATTCTAAAAAGCGGGAAAAAGGTTTCTGGTAAAAAAGAAGGTACAGCATATAGTATAGAAGAAGTTGATTTTTCTCAGAGTTATTCTTTTTATCCTAATCACGGTTTCGCCAAAAAATTGTCTATGATTAGACAAGAAGAGTGTATCGACACAGAATTTATAGTTCTTAGATTACCTCAAAACTATAAATTTACAACTTTCTATCAGCTACTTATGAAGGTTAGAAATAACTTTAATTTAAAAATATTTGGAAGTCAAAAAAAAAGTTTTCCGTTTATTGTTTTATATAAAGGTTTTTTAGGAAAACTCGAAGCAGTCTCATTTATAGCAAATCAAAAATTTATAGAAGGAAAAGAAAAATTTATAGTGAAGCCATTAAAAGTTGAATCAATACCTAATCGGCCTTTGAGTATTGATCTAAAAATAGGGCTATATGGTGTAGGATCACTAGGAAGTCAGGTAGCTAGTTTACTAAATGACAAACAAACGAAAGAAATCATACTACACGATAACCAAATTTTTTCTTCTGATAATTTAGGACATCATGAATTAACAGGTAATTTTTTAGGCGTAAATAAAGCAATAGCACTTCAAAATAAACTAATTTTCAGTAGCATTGATACTAAAATAAGTACAGTTGCTTCAAGTGATAAACTGATTGAGGAATCTGACTTACTTGTAGTTACAGTTGGAAGTTCGCAAGAATACGACCGTATAGCGTTTAATGAATTAATAAACTACAACAAACCAATAATTTGGGCATGGACTTCTCCTTATAACGTTTTACAAGAAATCGTTATAACAACTCCTAAAACTGGGTGTTTGAATTGTTATTATCAATTGTCAAAAGAAAATGATAGACTAATTCAATTTAATGAATTTAAAGATATCGAGTTAAGTGGACTATCAAGTTACAATTATGATTTTTGTGGTGAACCGCACACCGAATCACAGTGGGAAAAAAACGTTTTTCTCGCTACACAGATAGTTTCAGTAATTAACTATTTTAATAGAAAAAAAGAATTTAATTTTAATTATTTTGTATTTGCTTGGGGATTTAACGATATAATTGCAACTCCTACTATGGGGAATATCCCCAAACATAATTTATGCAATTGTATCAGGGGGAACTATGAGTAATCAAAGAAAAATAAGAATGCTAGAAAAATGCATTTATAAGATAAAATTAATTACACAGTCTTCGAAAAATTTAGAAACAGGAGGCTTGATTTATGGAAGAATGAATCCTGATTGGGTTAAAATATACGATGTTTCAGGTCCGGGTGAAAAGGCGCAATCTAGTGAATATAGTATATCATTTGACTTGAATTATATTGCGGAATATACATTTCAAAAAATCAGTGAAGATTATTATATATTAGGAACCTGGCATTCTCACCCCTCTGACACTAGTTTAAATGCTTCATTGATCGATATTTCCACAATGATAAAATTTAGTAAAAAGTACAATTTTTTTTATCCCCCTATATTTATTATTGTGGGATGGAATTCTGGTGATTTAAATTATCAATTATATGAAGTTATTGATAATAAAGTTAGATTAATTAAGTTAAGCGAAGGGAGATTTATTATTGAATGATGATAATTCGTATAAAGAAGAATTTTTGTACAAAGCTTTAGAGGATGGACAAAATACTATACGTTTTACAGATACAAAAGCAGCAGCAGTAATAGCATTTTGGACTTTTTTTATATCTGCATTAATTAGCATGAAAAATATGTGGATAGATAATGTCACTGATATGAAAAGTTGGGCTGAAGTAGTTTTAGTATGCATATTAATTTTTACAATGATTAATTATTTAATAAGAAGCATTACATTGGCTTATACAGTCTTGGTACCAAGAAATAATCCTGGATCGCACATTATTTCAGAAGGCATCGAAGGGAAAGGATTATTTTATATTCATGGATATAATTTGCCGGGTCCACTCAATTTTAAATATCTTTATAAGAATCATGAAGAATTAAAATTAGGGAAAAAAACTAAAGATTATATCCAAGAATTTAAAGAAATTTCAAAAATAGAAGTTGAAACTGAAATAGTACTAGAGTTACAAAAGGTTTCATTCATTAGAAACCTAAAAATTGATAGAGTCAATGAATCAATTTCGTTATTAATGAGATTTATGATAGTATTTTTTATTATATTGATTTATTTTTTTGTTGAAAACTCATTTAATATTAAAGAAATAAGTAGTTTGTGGAATTTCAACTTTAATGTCGAATTATTTATAGTATTATATATAGCTCATAAGATTGCTGATTATCTTTTCCAAACTAATAATCAAGCCTTAAATAAAACTCAAAAATGGATACCATTATTAATTCATTGTGTCATTTATACATTAATATTAACCGTGTTACCGTACTTAATTTTAGGATTTATTAGTTGGTCAGCAATTATTGTTATTTTTATAACACATGTAATTTTAGACAAAGGTGAATTTTTAAATTTGTGGGCAAAAAAAATTAAAAGGATAGAAAATCCAAATGATACTACAGTCAAATTAGCAATGTTTGAATTAGATCAAGCATTTCATTATTTAGTCATATTTTTTGTTAGTTTTATGTAAATGACGATTTGTAAAATTAAGTGCAAGACTTCTTCTGTGAAGACCTCGTATGCAGTTTTCCAGTTGAGACATTTTCGTGGTCTCCCATTAATCTAGGCGAGCGCTTGAGCGATTTCAGAACAACTGACCTTTCCGAAATCAGTCCCCTTAGGGAAAATTCACGGAGAAGACCATTGGTGTTCTCGTTAATCCCACGCTGCCAAGAAGAATACGGATCAGCGAAGTACATCAGTAAGCCTAACGCTTCACGAATTCGTTCATGACAGCTAAACTCTTTTCCACGGTCTGTCGTCGCGGTCTTGAACTTTCCCGGTGGGAAATAGAGATGCGATGCTCGAATCGCAAACTCCATCGATTGAGCTGACCGGTCTTCCATCGGTACAGCGAGATAGAAACGGCTCTTCCGCTCGACGAACGTCGCGACACAGGCCTTGGACTTCCCTCTGCCTGAGACGATGGTATCTAACTCCCAGTGTCCGAATGTTTGACGATCTTTGACGTCGGACGGACGTTTGCTAATTGGCAGTCCAACGTCGAAGCGTCCGCGCGTCTCACACGTGGTTTCTGATGCTTCCCCTTTTGCCGAAGGAGTCCAGAATTGGCCTCGATGAGACCCCTATAAATCCAACGATAAATTGTCTTGAACGAGAGTCCTTCTTCTTGGAATAATCGTCCGGCAATTTGTTCAGGGGACCACGTCTCCCGTAACTTTTCGAGGATCTAGACTCCTTTTTCGAGCGTAAACTTCGTACGTGCACTGCACTTCTTTTTTCGCTCCACATAACGCTGGTCAGCATGAGAAGAATCGTAGTAAGGATCTCGTTTCAATTCTCGTGAAATCGTAGAAGGTTGACACTCAGGCGTCCCGCAATCTTTCGGACAGAGAAACCTAGCTCGAGATACGTCTCTATTTTGACTCTTTCTGATATGGTGAGATGAACATAGCTCATAACGAATCCTCCGTTGAATTTTGTGTGGTAACTCTATTCTACACGAGGCCGTTATGGGTTTTTTTGTGTTTTCAGCTAGGTATTGCACTTAATATTACAATTCGTCAAATTGAAATATATGATGATTTACCTAAGGGTTTATTAACTATAATTAGAGTTTTGAATGAACTTTTAGGTCTATCGTAAAATTGTACATTTCAATTTATGAAACTCATTCCAGAAAAACAGTAAAAAAGTCTCGGTAATTTTTACTTTGCGGTACAGATGTTTCATTACGTCTTCACCGGTTCCGTGACACTGGCCATCGAAGCCGCGATGATCGGATGGAATATCGCTCCGAGGATCAACCGCGAGTTCACTTCGCGAGATTGGGCAGGTATTCCGAAAAAAGCTTGATTCGATGCAATCAAGAAAGCAAATGACAAAGCCGAGCTCGCTGACGTCCGGGCCGCGATCAACGTCATGCAACGGGATGCAGCCGACTTCAAGCCGAAGGGAGACTTTGGTGTCGTCGGTAACCCGCCGTACGGAGAACGTCTGGAGGACGCCCGTGAAGTCCATCAGCTGTACCGGAAGATCGGCAATGAGTTCCGTGAATTCCCGTACTACAGTGTCTACATGATCACGTCGTACGTCGAGTTCGAAAAAGCATTCGGTCGTCCGACGACGAAACGCCGTAAACTCTATAACGGAAATATCGAAGTTCAGTTTTACCAATACTACGGATTGCGCCGAAAACGCCCGCAAGCGTAAGTTACGTCCAACATTCAATGAAAATCACTGCAAACTTGGTGTAAAATGCAATATTCATCCTTAAAACCGCTCTGTTGAGCGGTTCTTTTTGTGTATTCAGTTAGGTATTGTGCTTAATCGTGTAATTCATCGTACAAAAAAGCCGTCAAATCGACGGCTGAGATGTTACCATTCAAATCCTTCTTCACTATAAGATCCATTCGAATTAAAGAAACGTTCTTCTGCTTTACCGCTTGATGTATTCGTATAGATGACGTATACATCGAGTTGATCGTACTTGTCCGCCATTTTTTTAGCAGCTTTACGAGCATCGGCTTCATTCGTAAACGTTTCCGTCATAGTTGCTTTTTGATGGTTCTCTACACCATGTTCCTCATAACCTTCTACTGACCATACTTTTTTTGATGACATAATAACCAACATCCTTTCATTGCAGAGTGAGTTGTGTAACGCTTTGCTGTTTATCATTATGCTTCGTTTGATTAAAATTAGTCAAATCATCATCCTTGCGTGTATAGAGAATAGCATCCAGTAGGGACTTCAGATTGAAGACGAAAAACGATTGTTCTCTTACACGAGAAGAATCGTTTTTTAGCTTTGCTTAATTTAGGTGCTCGCTTACATTTTTGTAATCATCAGAAATATCAAATCATTCTTCGTTTTAATATGGTAAATTATTGATGTTGGCAAATGGTTGAAGAAACCTGCCTGGATGTATGAAAAGGCGTTTGACGGTTGAAGATTTTAAAATATGCTCGACTAGGGGAGGAAGAAGAATGGATTTTCTATGGATGGGTTTACTTTATGCCGGCATACTCGGAGTGCAGTATGTATTATCGAGTCAAAAGAATGTGTATTTAGGGGCAGTTGTTCCGTTGCTTTTTGTAGCGGGAATGACTTGGCGGTATGTTAACGTGGAGTCCGTTAGTACAATGCACTACCTGCTAATGACAGGTTTTGGTCTGCTTTGTTTGATTGCAGAGTGGGATCGAGGTCGAGAAGTATCTTGTACAAATCAAGAAAAAGAATGGAATCGTATGAGAATACAGGATTTCAAGTGAACAGACCGTGCATCATGATTCGAAGTTATGGTTCCTTTTCTATTCTGTATTTTCATCTTAACTGATTTACTTGCCGTCGTTTAATAAAATTCTTAATCCCTAATACGAGACCGATGAAGAGATAAAGAATCCCGTTACCCACGATAACGAACCCAATAAAAGCTGCTGAATAAGCTGCTCCAAAACCGTATCCGCCCATACTATGGTCGATCTTTAAAAAAACAGAGCTGGTTATCAAAGCGATGATTGGTCCGAGTATGACAATTAGTAAGCCGGATCCCCATAACGGCATTTTCCCTTTTCTGTATAAAAGGATGGCTGATCCATTAAATCCGATTAAGCTTGGTAATAATACACTCCAAAGTAGTCCATCACCACTCACTCAAAGCCCTCCTTCTAAAGATAGAATAGGTAATAAATGTAATTAAGGTATTGCGTTGATCATATCATAAAATCTGTAACCTAGTATCTTTATTTCCAACTAAAGGTATAAAATGAAGGTAATGTTTTTGATGTAATAGGAATTCAAAAAAGTAGGAGCGTATCAAATGAAACCAATTGAAAGAACGTTGATTTTGCTCAAACAAATGTTCAAAGATGAACCGAGATTTATTATGGGGAGATACGGGAGAAATGGATGGGCCACTTGCACCTTCCATACACCGTTAACGTCTAAAGAGATTGATTCACACTTCCTGAAAGATACGTATTCTTTGCCAAAGGACTACAAACATTTTTTAACGTTGCATAATGGGTGCGGTTTATTTGAGACAGAATCCGATTTAATCCTAGAATTGTTTCCGCTTGAGGAAATGCTTGAAATGTCGGAAGAGTACCATTCAGAAGACGGTCTCCTCTCGGAAGGAAACTACTGGATCATAGGTCAAATCGATGAAAATTGGATTTTAATTGATAAAAATCAATGTACAGATGCAGAAGACTCTTTTAAAAACCCATATATCACGGTTGTGCATCCATCGGACGGGTTAGACACGGCGGTTGCGTTAAATTTAAATTTCGAATGTTTTTTAGAACGTGCGATCATCGCGCAAGGCGACTATTTTTGGCAGTGGTCTGAAGACACTGAACTCACTGTCATGTATGACGCGGTTTCAACGTATGAAGAAATCGACGAAACCCTTTATCTTGAAGACAATAAATAAAATAATAGGACAAACAATCAGGAAAAAAAGGGGATACGGTCATGTGGTTACTGTTTGGGATACTTGCCATCTTCGCGACGGCGGTGAATCTGATTTTGTACTTCATCGGCAAGGACTATAAGCTGGCAATGGCTGCCGGGTTATCGCTTACGGCGCTCACGCTGTGTGCGGAAAACAGTCAAATTGCGAACTGGGTCGAAGCGGAGGACTGGGCGGCCTTGGCAGACGTTGTTCCCGGAATGGAACGCGTCTGGTGGTTCTTGACGATTGTGTCGATTGGACTGAATCTGGCACCACTGTTGCTCGAATATCGAAAAAACCGATCCTGATTGATGCATAAATTCCTTTTGAAGGGAGGTCGCTTGCAATGACCTATACCTATTTACCACTGACACAACATCAGGCGGAACAGATTGCGTATGACTGGCAATATGAGGGTGACTTTGCGTTCTGCGATATGCCGAATGATCAGGAGGACCTGGCGGAATTTTTGGATCCGGACAAACGGAAAGAACATTACTATGCGGTGATGGACGGTACGCAACTGATCGGATTTTTTGTGTTCGAACCCGGACAGGGCAGCCTTGAATTGGCGTTAGGGATGCGACCTGATTTGACGGGACGGGGAAACGGAACGGCTTTTTTGGAATCCGGTCTTGCCTTTGCGATCAAGCAGTATCAACCGCGCCACATTGAATTAGCCGTCGCAACGTTTAACGAACGGGCAATCCGGTTGTACACTAAAAGCGGTTTTGAGCCGATTGAACGGTTTCAGCAAGAAACGAACGGTGGAAGCTTTGAATTCGTCAAAATGCGTCTGCATACAGGAGTGATGAAATGAATATTGAACAGCAGTTATTTGAGGCAGCAAAAGAATTAATCGAAACGAGGTATTCGAACGGATGGGGTGGAGCGGCAGCGATGGCGACCGATGACGGGCGGATCTTGACGAGTGTCGCACCGGAAGTCGTCAATGCGTCGACGGAATTGTGCATCGAGACTGGTGCCATCCTCGAAGCACACAAGTTGAATTGTCGGATCACACATACGATTTGTGTCGTGCGGGACGATGAACAGGCACCGTTCAAGATTTTGAGTCCATGCGGTGTCTGCCAGGAGCGTCTGTTTTACTTTGGTGCGGACGTCAAAGCTGCCGTCACGAATCCCGAGCAAGCACTAGTCTTTAAAGCACTCCATGAGTTGCAACCATACCATTGGTTAAAAGCGTATCAAAGCTGAGTAACAAGTGAAAGAAGAAGAACTAATGTTAGTATGAAATTGGCACTGATTATAGGTTATCAGGTAAAGAAGGTGAGGTTGAATTTGCTACATTTATCAAGTTTTATAGCCTTAGTGCTAGGTATCGGATGTGGTCTGATTGCTCTTGCTGTCTACGTCCTAAAGAAGAATTTGAAGAACTGAACTTTCGAGTAGTCCTACTTTAATAATGAAAATCAGCTTGATTGATAAAAAGAAGAGTGTACACATAAACAGGTTCCCACTCCTCTTTCGTTACGTTATGTGCCGTTAAATAAGATTCGGCTATGTAGAAAAATCGTCATCGGTATTTTCCTTTCTTAAATAAAGACAATCAGCGAAAATCCAATCAGGATGTTGATGAAACTGAGGACATCCGTTGTTTTGGTAAAGGACGATCGTCCCGTTTTCTTTGCTCTGTCATTGAAAAACATCAAAACGACAGCAAACAGTGTTGTTAAGCCGAGCGGGGCGTTAAGGAGACTGTCGGAATACGTAAATAAATTAATTACGAGGTAAAGACTGTTCAGTATCGAAAGGTAGAGTAATGTTTTTTGCATCCAATCACATCCTGTTTGATTTGTTATATGATTATACATTTTTTACATAAAATTTCCAACTCGGGAAGGGGAGTCTTAAATGTTTTTACCTGTAACTATTTAAAACCACGAACTTAAAGTCATCAAAAGAGCCAAATCCCTTCTTTGTTAGAGGTGAAGGCACTTTGTTCCTTTTCATCATACGTATGAATAATGGTTAAGCGACGTTTGCAAAAACAGTCGTTAAAAAGAGAAACGAAGATGTTTACTTATCCGTGGGTCTTAGCTTCCTTATTTATAGATATCCCGACGATGGCCAATCTCAAGAATCAAGATCACGACTTTGTCCTCTTGGATGTCAGCAATCAGACGATAATCACCGATGCGATACCGCCATTCACCCGAACGATTCGAGACCAGACCCTTTCCATGACGACGCGGATCATCCGTCCCGACCAGGTTCTTCTTGATCCAGGACATGATGATCCGCGATTGTTGAGGATCCATCTTTTTAAGGGACTTTTGAGCTCCGAGCTCAAACTCGACTATATATGCTGTCATTCTAAATCAAGTGCCTTTATCATATCATCAAACGAGATTGCTTCTGATTTTTTGCGGTGTGCTGCCATGGAATCATGATAGAGTTGTAAATCAATCTCATCTTCAATACGATCGAGAACGGCATCGCGAACAAGTGTAGAAATCGTGATGTTTTTTGCTTTCGCATATTCTTTGATCAGTCGCGTATCTTCATCATCGAGTCGAACAGAAATCGTACTCATACTTATCATCTCCTTTGTAATACATTGTAATACATATTTAGATGTTAGTATAGATGCGAGTTCGTTCTCACTTCAATCTATTTTGATTAAGAGAGCATACTGACCATCACCATTCTCCGACCATCCTGCTTGAAGTTCATATGCGTACGTTCCACTCTTTTTTGGTATTACGAGTTGCTTATTTTTTAACGTAACCGGGTTACTTTTTTCAGTCATGTGCAGACCGTCTGCGTAGATTTTGTCGACGCATTGACCTCTAAACATGCAACTCCAGCAAAATGTACCTTGGACCGTTAAAATACTTTGTCCCTTTATCTCGACACGGGGATCTGGCGGCTCATTACATAAGGGTTCGAATTGAACAAAAAACGCAAAGATGATCATTACAGAACCAATCAATAAGTATTTACGCATTTTAAACTGTTCTCCTACGCAAGTAGTATCTTAAAAAATCAATCATATTTTTAATCAGATAATCTAATATGAGTTAAACTGAAATGTGGCTTAAACTGTATATCAACTTCCGTTTTTCCTGAATCGCCTTTGATTTTTAAACACTCACTTTCATTTCTGATTGATTCTATAAAATATAGTTCAAAATCGAAGATCGTCCACCTGTATTCATCATTACTTAAGCTGACGTCACATTTATGTTCATATTGTGAGATATACAGTAATAGCTGAAATCCGAGTTTGTCGACCTTTTTATACATATAAAAACCGGCACCTTCTTGATAAAGTTCTTCCGGTTCGGATTCGAATAACTCAAGCAGTTCGTATTCATCATAAAACATATTTTTCTACTCCTTCCTTTTGTATGTGTTGTTTATAGGTAGGTATCGCGGTAATGACTTTCATGAGGATTTCGTCCTTAATGTTTAGAAGTAGGCAGATTTGTGGCTAGTTTTGATAAAAAACTAATGAATCAAGCAAGGTTTCTTTGCTTGACTCATTCTGGAGGTTCCAAATGACAATCGAAGTAATTAAAAATATAAGGGTGTTGTTTCGCGAAGAAGCGAAACGACCAGTTCCATTGTTGGACTATCTTGAACTAAACGATTTACGAATCGATGAACTTCTGAAAGAGGAAGATCGGAATGGTGAATTTATTATTGAATTCGAGCTGGAACAAGACACCATCACGTTGTCTTACGAAATGCATGAGCGGGAAGAAACATCACAAGTCGAATACATCGTGTATTTCATCTGTAAGTGGAAATGGATTTGGCAATGGTATTCGAAACGATTTTTAGAACACGACATACCATTTGACGTTTATCCGACAATCATCGATTACGCGAAAGCCCGCATACGTCCACTCGAATTAATGGAAGAAACGGTTCAAGAATTAGAGGGATATACAAAAGAAGGCTTACTCTTTTATTATGGGTCGGGACCGTTCGATGACTTTGAGGAGTCCGATGAAAATCTGGATCAAATTTTAGAATATGATGAAATGAACAGCAAAGAAACCATGCGAGAACAGGGACTTTATTTTGACCCGGAGATGGAAAGATGGATTCAGATTCCGGCTTCTCTCGACATCATCGAAAAGACAATTCGGCCATTATCAAACGTAATGTAAGGACGGACTTGACGATTAAGAAAGCATCCTGCAACGATATTTTTTTTGTATTCACCGAACCTGACTCAATTGAATCTTTGCTCTTTTCACTACTATTTTGCTTATTCATCATTTGAGAAGATCCTGATACTTGTAGCCTTTTAAGATGTCATCATTCTCTTCATACGTCCATGCTTTGACGGCGAGATCAGGGTTTGCTTTCAGGTGATGCGTCAAGATATCGCGGCCTAAAGAATAGCGGCTCCATAAAGGGATGTCTTTTTCAGTGTTTCCCATTGTAATCTCCTGATAATCGGCTTCGCCGTTCCCAATCAGACGCGCTACATGTTTCTTCGCTGCCTCATCGATTGGTTTATCCCAGGGCGGCTTGACATCTTTAATGATGCGATCGGCAAAGGCATCGGCTTTCCCTTCGAAGATGACAGAGTCGAGGGACGTATCGATTGAACTTAACTCGGGTGTGTCATTCAGGACCAGGTGATGGTATTCGTGTGCGACCGTATAGGCAAGCACGTCCTGATTGAAGTCGGGATTTAGATTAAAGAGGATGGAATCTTTAAAAGCGGCTCCACCGACTCCTCCTAACGGATCAATCATCGACCAAAATTCCGGATTGGACGGTGCGATGAAAATCGTGCTGTTTTTTTTAGGGAGAACCTTATGGGAAGCGAGGTAGCTGTTCGTAATGATTTCTTTGATTTCGTCATTCCGTTTCGCCAATTCATTCGTACGATCGAGCAGATCCTGCTCATTGATTGTTGATTGCAACAAGAAAAAGCTCTTTAGGCTGTTTGTATTGAAGTTCTCCTGTTCCCCGATCTTGTCAATGTAGCCGAGGACATATTCTGCATAATTTTTTACGTCCATCGCTGAGTCGTCTTTCTTAAGCGATGCCTTCAAATATGTTTGATACGGCGCGTACAGCGGTACGATCGTCAGTTCGCTGTCCTTGCCGATTTTTATAGTTTCTGGTTTGAAAGCTGCAGACTCTTCATGAGTCACTGCTTTTTCTTTTTCATCTGAACATGCCGATAACAGAAGGAACGGGACACAAAGCAAAGGAACGATTACTTTTTTCAAGGGGATGACCTCCATTTTTTAATTTTATGTAAAAATACACCATCTTTTTAATTTGTATGACCATCGTAAACATAGGGTTAAACGCTTCTGCGGTAATCCTTTTGTTATAGTGATACATTGTTATATTTTTTTACGTTGACTACCGTATAAGGTTTCGCATATTCCGTTTTTTTACAAAAAAGAAGCGAAGAATAACAAATGCACGATACAATCAAGAAAGAATACCCAATAGGAGTTGGTGTAATGGAGAATGTTCAAATCAGTGAAACCATCACAAAGTTGGAAATGGTTTTAGAAAACCAGCTGACACGGGAAGAAGTGTCGGATTGGGCGTATGAAGTGATGACGGCGATGGAATGGATGGAAGAAAAAGAAAATCGTGTGTTGACAAAGGAGGAGTTGGCTGTTTTTCATTGTCTGACGACGGTCTATGGGATGGATTTGCAAAATAGCCCGACTGAGTATTTTCATGTGGACGATGATTTTCGGGATTGGATAAAAGACTTTCAGGAAGTGGAGAAAAGCCTAAAGACTAAGAAATGAGCGTCTTTCGTTGGTATACTCAACAAAAATCGTCCGAATCGTGAAACCTTTACTGGAACAAACAGGTAAAAGAATTCAAAGGGGATGATGAGATGGTACGCTGTACAAATTGTGATTACAAGTGGAAGACGAAAGACGTACTGGCTGTCGGCTTTGCGAAGCATGGCAAGGCATGCCCGAACTGTGGCGAAAAGCAGTATCTTTCAAAAGATACGCAGCATTATCTGTCGCTCGGATACGTCAGCCTGTTTTTTTTACTGATCATGCCGTTCGTCATTAAGCTGAGTGACCGGGAAGAATCTGTCTGGTAAGCAGGTCGCCGCGTGTTCAAAAAAGACGGAGTTTTTCTAACGGCGTATACTGACGGAAAAGGGGGCGCGACGGGATGCCATCACTCTATGAGATTGAAGTACAGGATGCAACCGGACAGACCGTTTCATTACAAGATTATGCGGGAGAGGTACTTCTTATCGTCAACACAGCCAGCAAATGCGGGCTCGCCGGTCAGCTCGGAGACTTGCAACGGTTGTACGACACGTATGCCGAGCAAGGCGTTCAGGTGCTTGGTTTCCCGTGTGATCAGTTCAACCGTCAGGAATTTGCTGATCCGCAAGAAACGATGCGGTTTTGTCAGCGGAATTACGGTGTGACGTTTCCGATGTTTCAGAAGATTGACGTCAACGGGCCAGCAGAACACCGGTTGTATACGTACTTGAAACAGCAACAGGGAGGACTGCTTTCGTCAACCATCAAATGGAACTTCACGAAGTTTCTCGTCGACCGTCAAGGGCGGGTCGTCAAGCGGTTTGCCCCGGTCGATTCAATCCAGACGATTGAAAAAACACTGGCGCGCTATGTATAATGAAACTATGTCCCGTCCGGCGCAAGCCGTCGGACAGGCGTATCGCATCACCCTACCTTTGGCGAGGTAGGGCTTTTTTGTATCAACGATCCGCCTGTGGATTTAACGACTGTTTCACGATATAGTCGCTCATCTTGTGACCGAGGTCCGTAAAAGCGGGTGGACGCGGGGATAGGATATGAATGTCATCCTCAAATGCCCGGATGGCGTAGTGGGTCCAGTCTCGCGACGGGTCCCGCTTCAATCCCATCCAGGCCGTCGCAAAGGTCAGAAGTGCCGATTCCTTAAACAGGACAAGTGGAATCGAGCTGTACTCGAGCCCTTCATCCAGTTCATATAAATCCGGTGCACGAAGCAGGATACTGTCCGCTTCAAACGATAGTTTGAAATAATTGCAGGAATAATCACCGATGATCACCATAGTTTGATCTGTATGGCCGCGAAAATAGAGGGCGATTTGATGGCCGTTATTCTCGTCCGTGACCAATTGATCGAGTGCGATCTGATAGTCTTCCCGGTACAACAGTTTCTCAAATGTGATGTGCATGACTATTCCTCCTTAAGAGTGCTTCTCCTTGGCGAGTTCGAGGATATCCGGCTGTCGCACCCGTCGTGACGACCAGATGAGTAATCCGATGCCGCAAAATAAAAGTAAAATGCCGATCCACGACAACAGACTGAGTGTTTCCCCGAGGACAAAAACTCCAAGCAGGGCAGCGGTCAACGGTTCACCAAGCGACAGCGTGACGGCAGTCGAAGACGAGACATGCGCGAGCCCTTTTGCGAACAAGAGATAGGCAAGACCGGTCGCAAAAACTCCGAGATGCAGACTGATACCGGCACCGCGCAGACTGAAGACCCATGACAGGTCGAACAGGAACAGGAGCGGCGACAACAGGACGGCGCTGAGCGTAAAGACGACGGCGACGACCGACAGCGGCGGATGGGTTTTCACCAGATCCCGGCTGACGAACGTGTAGGCGGCGAAGGAGAGTCCGGCACCGAGAGCGAGCAAAATGCCGAGCGGGTTGACCGATACTGCCGCTTGATTTATGACGAGCAGCAAACAACCGGCAATCGACAGTAATGTCGACAGCCACCAAATCGTACCGGGACGGTTTTTTAGGACCAACCATTCAATGACTCCGGAAAAAATCGGCGCACTGCCGATTGCGACGACCGTTCCGACGGCGACACCGGTCATGAGAACAGCGGAAAAGAACAACGGCTGATAGGCGGCCATGCTGAGGGCGGCTAGAAAAACCGTGAGCAGGGGCCAATCTTTTAAGGTCAACTTTCCCGTCAGTAAGACGAGGCACAGTAAAAAGAATCCGCCGACTGCTAAACGGACTGCACCGATCGCAATCGGATGAGTCGCTTCCGGCGCAAAGGCTTGTGACGTGCCGGTCGTGCCCCAAAACATCGCTGCGAGTAAAATCAGTAGCATCGAAGACTGTTTCTGCATAGTTCACCTCCAAATAAATCGGTGACTGATGTGACATAGGCACCGTTATGATTAGAAAAAGAATACCATAGAAACAGGAAAGACGAATCACCCAAATTATTGGTAAAATGGTAGAATCGAGGAAGACGTATCAGCAAGTTTCAGATAGAGATACATAAAGGGTGGAGATCATGAAGCAAATCGCAGCAGTACTGGATGGATTGAAACAAAAAATTGATCACGGATCGACGTTCATCCAGCGCAGTTACAATTCAATCGGTCAAGCACGTTCCATCTGCCAAAACCGATCAGACCGGAAACACTTCAAGCGTTCCAAGCCGAGTTCGAGCAACCGTTACCAAGTGAATATCAGACTTTTTTCGAACTGCATGACGGAGCAAAACTGTTCATGTTAGGCGACGAGGGGCTGGTCTTGTATCCGCTCGAGGAAGTGATCGAAAAGACAATTGAGCCCAAGGGAGATGGTCTGATTGATGAAGACTATGGTCATTACTGGATCATCGGTGAACAGATCGCGAAACGAGTCGAACATCCGCAAACCCAAATCATGCGGTATGACGGCTACCGGGCCTTTGCAGAACAATTGCCACGCCCTTTACCGGGCTGGGAGTAGGAAATGATTTGCGAAAAAGTAGTGATTTTTTAAAATAGTCATTTAACAAGTAAACAGATTGAAGCACGGCGTATAAGGGAAATACTCACTATCATCCGGATAGGTTTAGTAGTGAAAAGATATTCTGTTTCTTATTTGAGACTCGATTCATTTTGGGATTTTTACTACGTTTAGTCTGTATTTTAAGAAACAGTTAAAAAACGCGAAGGAGGAGAAAAAATGAAAATAGCAATATCGGCTGCGAATGGTAAGTTGGGAAAAGCAATAATTAAAGAAGCGGTCTCGCTATTACCTAAAAGCGATGTGATCGGACTAGCGCGAACGCCTGAAAAAGCAATGGATATTGGGATTGAAGTACGTCCTGGCGATTACGACGATCTGGAAGCATTAGAGAAGTCACTTCAAGGGATTGATGTGTTGTTACTTGTATCCGGTATGGATGCACCTGATAAGAGGGTAATTCAACACCGCAATGTCATTCGAGCTGCTAAAAATAGCGGTGTCAAGAAAATTGTCTACACTAGTATACAAGGAGCAGAGGAGGGGACTGCATTTTCACCAATTGTTAAGAGTAATCGACAGACTGAACAAGATGTAATCGAAAGCGGGTTAGAGTGGGTTATTGGGCGCAATGGAATATATATTGAACCCGATGTTGAATACATCGACTCCTATATTAAAGAAGGTGGCATTCGAAATTGTGCAGGCGACAACAGATGCGGCTATACGACAAGAACTGAACTGGCTTATGCGTATGCAAAAATGATGATAGAAGATAAGCATGATTCTAAAATATACAATCTTCATGGCGAAGCCATTACTCAATACGAACTTGCAAATTATTTGAGCAATGCTTTTGATGTCGATTTAACTTACACGTCAATCAGTGTGGAAAAATTTAAAGAAGAACGAATTGCCGAGTTAGGTGAATTTATTGGAACAGTTGTGGCTGGAATTTATCAAGGAATCAGAGAAGGTAAGTCAAACAACACGAGTCACTACTTTGAAGCGGCAGGTAGATCTCATCAATATTGGAACGATTATTTTAAAAGTTTCAGACAAGAAAATAAAAATTAAACTTAAAGGGTACTTTCTATAAAAGCATTTTTTTGCAAGAGAATTTTTAACGATAGGAAGTGAACTCATGACGAAACAAAATCAGCATGTCACACCACATCCGGATGGTGGATATCAAGTCAAAGCGGCAGGGGCTTCCAAAGCCACAAAACGTTTTTCGACGCAAAAAGAAGCTATTGCCGCAGGTCGTGAAATTGCGAAGAAGCAACAGGTAGAGTTAATAATTCATAACAAAGAAGGTCAAATCCGCGATCGGGATTCTTACGGAAATGATCCTTTTCCGCCACGTGGATGACCGAAGTTTGGTAGAACTGCACAATAAAGCACGTCCATACAAACTGGACGTGCTTTATTGTGCAGTATTTTTCGTGTGTGATCTCCTTTGAGTGCGCCACTTAAATTTAAGAAATACTTCAAAGATGAGAGTTCATGGTGTATGAAAGGAAATTACTTTGTTAACACGGGTGAAATGACTGTCGACACTGTATCTAGTCCTTCAGCCGTCACCCGAAGTCCTTTGACGTTGATTTCAAAATCGACAGGGTCTGTACCAAATATGATCGTATTTTGACCAAGTTCTTTACCATTATTATCAGAGAACACAATTGTCGTCTTGTCGTCAGGCTTAGCATAAGCAATGTAATTAGGATTATCAGATAACGCCTCTTCCGTTAAGAGAAAGCTGACCAAAAAATTTTTATTCGAAGAGCACGGTGACGTCTATCTGACAGTTTTTCAAAATTAGGCGAGAATACGCCCACTTTTAAACGATCCGCGTGAAGCCCGAGTGAAAAGTGGGAGATGAATCGCTAACCACTCTTTCGGGTATATACGTTGCAAGGAGAGGAACATCATGTTGACACACAAGGCCTACAACTTCAGAATATACCCGACAAAAGAACAGGAAATCCTGATAGCGAAGACCATTGGTTGTTCGCGCTTCATCTTCAATTACTTCTTATTGAAGTGGGATGAGACATACAAAATGACAGGAAAAGGACTGTCTTACGGTTCTTGTTCGGAAGAAATTCCGATGTTGAAGCAGGCGTTCGACTGGTTGAAAGAAGTTGATAGCACGTCTATTCAAACGAACGTCAAACATCTTGACGGTGCTTTTGACCGCTTCTTCAAGAAGCTGAACGAACGGCCACGCTTCAAGTCAAAGTGCAACCCTGTTCAATCGTATAGGACGAACATTCAGGGCAAGTCTCAACTTCCCGAAGACGGGCTCATCCGTCGGCGTCGATGTCGGACTCAAGACCTTCGCCATCCTGTCGAACGGCACGGTGTACAAGAATGACCGTTTTTTTTTTCGTTAGCTTGAGAAAAAGCTGGCGCGTGAGCAACGCAAGCTTTCTTCGTCAACGGTTGGCCTTGGATAAGAAAGGAAAACTTTCCGCATGCTCGAATACAAAGCGGAATGGTACGGCAAGACCTTAACCTCTAAGCGAAGCGTAGGTAGAGGTAGTTCAATTTGAGCCTTTCCACGACAGATTGAACTGAAGGACCAGTAGTATGAAATTTTGAAAGGATAGGGGATGACTATATGTTTTCAATAACAATAGAGAGTTTTATACGCATTACCACTGTAGGTTTTTTAGCTTATATCAGTCTAATAATTTTTTTACGAATTTCTGGGAAGCGGACATTAACTAAATTGAACGCTTTCGATTTAGTGATAACAGTCGCACTTGGTTCTACTTTAGCTACTATTTTACTTAGTAAGGATGTCAGTTTATTAGAAGGATTGACTGCACTTACTCTATTAATTTTAATGCAATTCATGATGACATTCATAGCTGTTCGTTTTGAAAAATTCAATAAACTCATTAAGTCAGAACCACAGTTGCTATATTTAAGAGGCAAATTTCTTGAAAGGGCTATGAAAAAAGAAAGAATAAGCAAAAATGAGATCTTGCAGGCTGTGCGTAATAAAGGAATCGGAGGATTAGAGGAGGTGAAAGCTGTTGTTCTTGAAACAGACGGTAGCCTATCAATTATTAAAGGAGAACTAGAGGATACTTTATTAAAATTAGGCGGAAAAACGCCCACTTCTAAACGGTCCGGGTGAAGCCCGAGTGAAAGTGGGAGGTGAATCGCCGCCCTCTCTTTCGGGTATATCCATTGCAAGGAGGTGAACATCATGTTGACACACAAGGCCTACACATTCAGAATATACCCGACAAAAGAACAGGAAATCCTGACGCGAAGACCATTGGTTGTTCACGCTTCGTCTTCAATCACTTCTTATCGAAGTGGGATGAGACATACAAAACGACAGGAAAACGCCTGTCTTACGGTTCTTATTTGAAAGAACTTCCGATGTTGAGCAGGCGTATTGGTGAATGACGTCTTCCTCATCGCGGACAGCCTTTTTTTTGAACTCAAGCGCGTATCGATTCTTGTTATTTTTGAGATAGCGCTTAAAGATCTCCGTACTTTTCGCCGGAGGAGAATGGAGTTCTTTTCTGACACGTACAATGAGGTACAGACGGTCGTCTTTCTGAAACAGATCTTCAAACAAGGCGAGGGATTTTTGATAGACCTTCTCAAAGTACGCCATATTCAGTTCATCGGAATCCGGTTGAATCTGATACAGTTCCTTTTACAAGTCGAGACTAAGTGTCAGCGGACGCTCCGCAAAAGATTCTTCCAAAACATCTGGATTGTCGAGGTGAGTGTGGAAATAATCTTTTAGTTTCATAAAGTGTTCCTTCCTTGGCAGTTGTTGTGTACTTTCCCATTATGTTTAAGAACATCTCCGAATGAATGAAGATTTCCGGTTAAGGGTATCAAGTATAGAATCAAACTAAAACAATCCACTCAAAAGGAAGTGAACGCATGGCGAATCAGCATGTTACACCCCATTCGGATGGTGGCTATCAGGTCATCGCGGAAGAAGCATCGAGAGCAACGAAGCGATTTCCGACACAAAAAGAAGCCATCGCAGCCGGGCGGGAAATTGCGAAAAAGCAACAGGTCGAGCTGATCATTCATAATAAGGAAGGTCAGATCCGCGATAAAGATTCATATGGCAATGATCCGTTCCCGCCGCGCGGGTAAACGCAAAAACACGTCGCTAGTATATGAAATACCCCATAAAAGTTGGACATAAAAATCCAACTTTTATGGGGTATTTTTATTATGGATTGAGCCGTTCTGCCATTCTGCCTTCGACAAGGAATACATATACAAATCGTCGAACTGTCCGCGTGTCTTCTCGTATTGACGCAACAGTCCTTCCCGCTGGAAACCAAGCCGTTCTAGTAACCGTTGAGAGGCTGTGTTGTTCGGCAGAACAAGCGCTTCGATCCGGTTTAGGTCCCAATCATTAAAACCGTGTGCGAGTACAGCCCGAACGGCTTCTTGTGCCAGTCATTTGCCCCAGTAATCAGGACTCAGTTCAAACCCGAGTTCCGCCCGCTGGTGCCGGGAAGAACGGTTCAGGAAGCCGCAACTGCCGATGATATCAGAAGTCGCATGTTCGGTGATGCCCCAGCGGAGACCGGTCTGTTCTGTTCTGTTCGGATGGAGTGATACCAGTTGATTTCGTCCAACGCATCGGCTTCCGTTTGGAACGGATTGAGTCCCATTTGTGTGACGACGCGTTCGTCAGCGAGATACTTCAGCAGACTTGGAGCGTCAAACGGTGTGACTTCACGTAATGTCAGCCTGGTTGTCGTCAGTACAGGAAATGCAAGTGTCGTCAAAGTGATTCCTTCTTTAAACATTTAATACAAGCCGGTCATCGTCAGCTTCAACAGCATCGAGACGATGTAGGTTTTTTCCGTTTGAGTACCCGAAAACTGTTGCGTATCAAACGTGATCCCGCGTTCACGAAAAAAGGTACACCAGGTCCCTTGCTCCTCATAGTAATAAAATCCGTCCGTCAACCGGTCGATGGCCGGTGATGCGGGCAACCCGTATTTTTCGGTATAAGCGAAGACGTCGGCTTCTGTGACCGTAAACACGTCCGCGTAGGAATGATTCCGCATGTCAGAGACATTCAGTGTAAGGCAGGCAAACTGATACGGATTGCCGTACAGGAGAACTTTGATTTGTGTATCATGGTCGATCATGTCCTTCGACTCTTGTTCTAAAAAATGGTGATATCGGCGTTCAAAATGTATTTCCATCATTTTAACATTTAGATTATTTTAAAACCAGATGATGGTAAAATGGAAGGGGGAAGATCGCATTCATTCAGAAGCTTCGTGGTATTTAAAGCAAAGTCTCTACATAGGTTATGTACGATATAAAACGGAAAGCAGGAATAAAAGAATGAACCATATCATTGAACTTCGAAATTTGATCGGCACGCGTCCGCTCGTCGTAACGGGCGCCTGTGTCATCGTCCTGAATAATCAAAATAAAGTCTTGTTACAGTTGCGCCGCGATAATCACTGTTGGGGATTCGCCGGCGGAGCACTCGAGCCGGGCGAAACGCTGGAACAGGCAGCTGTCCGCGAACTGTTTGAAGAAACCGGCTTGAGTTATTCAATGTCTTCTCAGGTAACGACTTTTACTATAAATATCCGCACGGGGATGAAGTCTATAACGTTATCTCGGCCTATATCTGCCGCGACCATCAGGGAAGATTGGTTCAGGACGATAAAGAAGTCGTAGATTTACGATTCTTCCGTTTGGACGAATTACCAGACAAAATCAATCCGCCGGAACACCTGATTTTGCTCGAGTTTATTGCAACGCATCAATTATAAAGCGGCAATGTGATACGTGACACGGTTACGAGTTTTGTTCCGGTAAAGGTAATTCGATAGATATCCGGTTTTGTCGTCTGTTGCAAAAAATAAAAATCGTACATCGCATCAAAATGGTGAAGCATCGCCGTCATAATCATTCCGTGCGTGCCAATGACAATTCGTTTCCCAGGATGATTTTGCAAGATGGCGGTCAACGCTTGAACGCCGCGGTGCTGACAGGAACGAAACGTTTCCGAGCCGTCATGCGAAAAAGTGTGATCGGCAAACATCTGTCGGACGAGCGGGTAAACATCCGTTTGCGGCATCGTCTGGTTTTGTCCGGAGAAAACACATTCCCGCAAGTTTTCGTCGATCCGGATAGCTTGTCCGAGTGAACGGGCTGCTCCTTCAATCGTCAACAAGGAACGTTCGTATGGACTTGAGTAAAAAAGATCAATCTTTTCGGTCGTTAAAAAACGCGCGACGCGTTCTGCGGCTATCTGTCCCGCATCGGTCAACCCACGTGTTCGCTCACTCAAATCGGTTTTTGGAGACTCGGCGTGGCGTACGAAATAAATAGTAGTCATGAGTAGAAGATGCCTCTTTTCTTTGAATAAGTAAGGTCAGGTCTTGGATGTGAAACGTAAATGAAACAGCTGACACAACGGACAAAATTCATAGGTCTTGGCTTTGTTGTTTTGATAAGTAGTGTATACCTTGTTGATTATTATGAACGATGGACGATGGAGAAACCAACCCGTTTTGTCTATCAAGCGAAAAGTGCCTCATGGGAAAGTGTGATCGAAGTAAAGCAGGCAAAGAACGGTCTGTTTTCCTATTATACAAGTGAACGCTACGCTCTTCAGTACATCGGTAAAGATATGAAACGGTTATATAAGAAGGAACAACCTATTCTATGGGAAGTGGACAGTCTTCTTTCGAGTATAAATGGCTCACCGAATCGAGTAAGCCATTTCAATGAGACGGTCGGCACCTTCCCGGGCGGTTCAACAACCGAAACGACAGAAAGTTATCGTGTCGCCACGACGACTGATATCTTTCGCATCAGCGTCAGGTGGAATGATCGTAAAAAAGAGACCTTATTTTTGACCTATACCAAGTAAAGCGAAAGTTGCCGGAAGGGGAGAAATCATGAAGACCGTTGAAATAGACGTCACCGCGGTTCAATCAGCAGTTGAGCTGCACCGGCTCTTAAAACAGAAGTTGGTCTTCCCTGGACATTACGGCGAGAACTGGGATGCATTTTGGGATCTCATCACCGATCCGGAAGACCCCGGTTTACCAGACGAAATCATATGGATCGGCTTTTCAGCGCTCCAACGAAAGCTGCCGAAACAAGCGGAACAATTATTAGCGTGTCTGGATAACTATCATCAGGAAATGGAACTTCATCCATGTGTTTCGACTTTCTTGGAAAATACGGATTGAGGTCGCTTGCCCGTAATAGGGGGTTGCTCTGGGATGCGTTTCAGAATCTATACTGAAGACGAACAGTACATTATCCCGCAAGGAGGAACACCATGCGCTTATTTGCCATTGATTTAGACGGCACGTTGTTACACTCAACTCATATAATTTCAGAACGAAATGTCTCAGCGGTCAAGCAATGCCAGAAGAATGGAGACATCGTCGTGATTGCGACAGGACGTGCCGCGTTTGACGCAGCGCACCTGTTACGGTTCCATGAACTCAATTGTCCAATCATCGGTTCAAACGGAGCAGAACTCCGGGCAGAATATGAAGAAACAACGATACGGAAAAATACTTATGTTCCCTCTGATGAGAGTGAAGCCATCTTGAACTGCTTGCTGAAGCAGAACGTATATCTTCAAATTTACTTGGAAGATGAAATTCTGATGACGTATGACGCGACGGATCAGTTGATGAAAAAAATCAAAGAAGAACAAGGAACCAATCCGTCGTTTCAAGCTGACAAATTTCTTAAATCCGTGCACCCTCAATTGACGCAGTATGGCGTCCGGGAAGTAACGGATTTCTCTGATGTCAATTTCACGCAAGTCATGAAATTCATGATTGTCAGTCCGAAAGCAGTCGTACTTAAACAGATTCAAAATGACTTGTCGTCACGAAACTGCACCGTTACAAGCTCTGGCCCATTTAACCTTGAGGTGACTGCGAGCGGAAGTGATAAAGGAATGGCGTTGCAACAATTTGCTGAACGGATGGGAATTCTACTGACAGCAACCGTAGCGATCGGCGATCATCACAATGACTTGCCGATGTTTCGGGTGGCCGGGACAAGTATTGCAATGGGGAATGCGGAAGACACCGTTAAACGACTGGCGACTTACAAGACAGGACATCATGATGACGATGGAGTTGCCATGGCGTTAGAAACGTTCCGTTCGATTCAAGTCGGACATAAAGGAGTACAGGATGGCAAATATTACTGAAATCGCAAAGGAAGCCGGCGTTTCCCGCTCGACGGTCTCCCGTGTGTTGAACAATCAGCCGTATGTCATTGCTGAGAAACGGGAGGCCGTCTTACGGGCAATGAAGCAACTGGATTATCGGCCGAATCAAAATGCGGTTCATTTGTCGCGTGGCAAAACAAATGTCATCGGTGTGATGGTTCCGCAAATCAACCATCCGTTTTTCAGTCAACTGATCGAGGGCATCGGTATTGCCTGTGCCGAACAGAACATTTCGATGCTGATTCATCAAACGTTTAATGACAGGGAACAGGAACAGCAGTCGTTTACACAACTGCGGCATAAACAAATCGACGGGCTGATCATCGGATCGTCAGTCAGTCCGCCGGAAGCACTTGAGCGTGTTCGACGCGATGGTCCGGTCGTAATCTGCGAACAGCGGGAAGAAAGTCTCGCGCAGGTCGCTGTTGATCATCAAAGCGGAGTCTTAGCAGTGTTATCTCATCTAGTGGAACGGGGGCATTCTTCTCTCGGACTGTGTCTCGGAAATCCGGCGAGCGGAGTTGGTTTGATTCGCCGTCATGCTTTCGAAGCGTTCGTTCAGGAACACGGACTACTCGTTTCGCCGGATTGGTATTTTGAGGAGAACTATTCCTTTGCCGATGGACAAAAGGTCATGAATCAGTTGTTGACGCTCACAGACCGACCAACTGCGATGATTGTCGGAAACGATTATGTCGCTGCCGGCATCATTCATCAGGCGAAACAAGAAGGTATTAAAATTCCGGATATGCTTGCTGTGACCGGCTTTGACAATCAGGCGATTGCGGAGGCAATGGGGATGACCACCGTTGCCCAACCGATTGAACGACTCGGAAAAGAAGCGGTCCAACTGCTCGATCGATTGGCTGCGGGAAAAGAGCCTCCCATCTGTCAGCCGATTCCACTCGAGCTGATTGTGCGTGAAACGACATGATACTTGAAAGTTGTAAAGCTTGTAAACGTAGCGGTTTATCTTCTCAAAGCGGTCATATTCAAAAGCGGTTGGTCAGGAGAGGATTATATGGAAATCTATCAATTTAAAAAAGAAGTGGGTAAGAAAATTACAAAGTTCGACTCTGATTTTGTGATGTCACGTATTACACAGACAGACAAAGTAGCACATATCGGATGTGTGCATTTAGATGAGGATGGATTAATCGGTTATCATCAGGCTGTTGTTTCTCAGCTTCTTGTAGTTGTAAACGGAGAAGGCTGGGTCAAAGGTGAGACGGATGAATATATCAAAGTTCATAGTGGGGAAGCCGTATTCTGGGATAAAGATGAATGGCATGAAACCAAAACAGATACGGGGTTGACTGCAATCGTTATAGAAAGCGAAGAGCTGACCACTTCATCATTAACATCTTTGAAGAAAATATAAGTGTTAACTAAATATGAAAAACTTTTAAAACCATCCTAGTTCAGTTACTTTACATAAAATGCTTTCGTTTGTACAGTTTATCTTCAATCCACAGCCAAACCCGGGTGCCGAGGTACACATTTCCGACCGTGACGACAAAGAGGATACCGAGCATGATGATGCCGCTCTGATCAAAAGTAAGAAGCGATTGGAAGATTGTAAAGACGGCGATTAACAGAAGTGGGACGGTAATACTGAGCCAAACAGAAAAAAATAAAAGTGGTTTCCACATACAAATCTTCCTTTCGTCTTTCATTTCTTCTTTTAGTATATGACGAATTTTAATATTAAGTGCAAAATTTAACGAAAAAAAAGAAAAGCCAAGGGAGGATGTCTCGTAACGAGAGGGTCTTCCTTTTGTATTTATGCAACCGATTGCATCCGTATTCGATTAAAGCAGCAGATTAAATGAATCGTTTCTCTTGCAAAAAACTAGTTTTTATTTCTTAGGTTTTGTGTAAAAATAGAGGACAACAAACTGAGAGAATTTTTA
Source organism: Exiguobacterium sp. s95 (assembly GCF_018618655.1). Classification (NCBI taxonomy): domain Bacteria; kingdom Bacillati; phylum Bacillota; class Bacilli; order Caryophanales; genus Exiguobacterium; species Exiguobacterium sp. s95. The sequence continues at coordinate 221,466 of NZ_JACSMM010000001.1, forward strand.
GAAAAATGAACGAATAGATTATCTGATTTTTTGGATAAAAGAGAAAATCGTCGTTTTTCAAATTCTAAATAATTTATTTGCTTTAAGCCTGGAGGGGAAAGTATGAAAGTGTTGAAGATGTGGAACCAAATCAGTTTAGTGAAACAAATTGCAATCGGCTTGATTCTTGGTATTATTTTAGCTGTATCGATTCCTGAAGCCGCAAAATCCTTAACGATTTTTGGGACACTGTTTGTTTCCGCGTTGAAGGGAGTTGCACCGGTCCTGGTCTTCTTCCTCGTCATGGCGTCGATTGCCCAGCATAAAAAAGGACAGCAGACGAACATGAAGTCAATCGTCTTCTTGTATCTTCTCGGTACGTTCTTAGCAGCAATCGTGGCAGTCGTGTTTAGCTTCCTGTTCCCGGTAGATATTACTCTGACTCAAAATACAGAAGAACTGACTGCTCCAGGGAATGCCGTCGAAGTTCTCCGGACGCTCGTCTTGAATGTGGTCGACAATCCAGTCAACGCGTTAATCAATGCGAACTACATCGGTATTCTAGCATGGGCCATCGTCTTAGGGTTAGCGCTTAAAAATGCTTCGGATACGACGAAGACGTTCATCTCGAATTTCTCGGACGCAATCGCTAAAGTGGTCGGATGGATCATCAAGCTCGCTCCGCTCGGTATCATGGGGCTTGTCATCGGAGCGATCACGGAAAATGGTCTCAGCTCTTTGCTTAGTTACCTCAATTTATTACTCGTCTTGATTGGTTCGATGCTCGCTGTTGCACTGATCATCAATCCGCTGATTGTATTCATCAATGTTCGTCAAAATCCTTATCCGCTTGTCTTCAAGTGTCTTCGTGAGAGCGGCATTACGGCTTTCTTCACACGGAGCTCGGCAGCAAACATTCCGGTCAACATGGAACTCTGTAAGAAGCTTGGTCTTGATAAAGAAACATACGGGATTTCCATCCCGCTCGGTGCGACAATTAACATGGGCGGCGCGGCAATTACGATTTCCGTCTTAACGCTCGCAGCGGTAAATACGTTAGGCATCCAAGTCGATCTTCCGACAGCAATCATCTTAAGCGTCCTGGCTGCGGTCTGTGCGTGCGGGGCTTCCGGTGTCGCAGGCGGATCACTCCTCCTGATTCCGCTCGCATGTAGTCTATTCGGTATTTCAAATGATATAGCGATGCAGGTTGTAGCGGTCGGTTTCATTATCGGAGTCTTGCAAGATTCGTTTGAGACAGGTCTTAACTCTTCGACAGACGTTCTGTTTACGGCGACAGCTGAATTCAAAAAACGTTTAAAAGAAGGGGAACAACTGTCAATCAACCGATCGGTCATGGCTGCAGAAACAACTGAAAAAGTCGTCAATAGCTGACTCGATTGTAAATAGTATCGGTGATGCTACAAAAAAAGGTTAAAACCACCCGAATGGGATGTGTTTTAACCTTTTTTGTCTTGATGGATTTACAAGCCTTGAGCGACATCGATATCGTCTCCCGGCAATGGGTGCTGACAGGGCCGCTCAACGTTAGCGTGTGATGTACTAATGGAATCAGTATTTTCACTGAGTGAAAGAAATTATCTTTGTTTGTGTATCAATCGACTCCACTAAATAAAAATTTCCAAAAATGTTTTCTGATTATATAATAAATATGAGAAATGGAAATTGATTACGTTAGAATAGCAAATTTAATCAAAGGCAACATAGTGGAGGTACATATGAATTATATCGAGCATTTGGAAAAACATTGTGGCAAGATGATGGGTCATCTCGAGATTGAAGAATTACAAAAAGAGGCGATTCAATTGGTGCAGTTTCAAAATGCACCGTTTGCGAATGCGAGTACAGTGACATCACTCGGACTGTTGCGCAACCCGTTGCGATTCGATAATAGCGCTATTGTCCATCAAGAAGTGATGCTGTCCGTCATGCAACAAGATGCCGAATCGGACCTGGTTGAATTGGTCTATCGCTTGACGCTGGAAGCATTAAAGACTGGACATGCTTATGATTTAGGCGAGTACTTACCGCTGCCGGATGGATTGTTATCGAAGTACGGCTTCGCTGCTCGGTATGTGACGACACCGTTCTACTTCGAGGAATCGTTTCAAGTCCATCACGGAGATGCGGCGTCCGGAGAACCGGAGACGGTATTACCGGTCTGGTTCGTGCCGATTTTTGCTTCGGAAGTCGCATACATCGAGCAGTACGGCATTGATGAATTTAATGACATGCTGTATGAAACAGAGATGCAATTGCTCAATTTAAAGCGGCATCCACTCGTCGGGGACGATGAAATGATTGATGAATCAAGGCCTGACAGACAGGTCTTCGTTCTCGAATGTGAGATCACAGATGACCTTTTTGAAGACGACATCCAACGGCCGTTAGTACTGGACGGACCCTTAGGGAAGGCGTATGACATCAGCGTAGAATCGGAAGAACGAGGTAATTCTGTCCTAAACCAAGCCTTCCTGTATGATTTTTTGATTCATCAAAATCGTTTTCCGGTATACGCGACCTTTTTTGCGTTTCAAGAGGAAGCCAAAGAAAACAGGTCGTTCTTCGCGCAACATCATATGTCGTTCACCTCACATGTCTTGTCTAGACAAAAACAAACGAACGGATGGTTACTCGGAAAACGATCGTCGACGACTGAGACGCATTACTTCACGGTCAAGATTGAAGATGCTAAGAGACTCGAACTCATCCTTGAACACGCGTACGGAGTCGCATTGATGAACGAACTGTTCATGTTTTCGTATTCCGACCATCTGGCGATTCAAACAGAGATCGAAACCATCTACCGGAAAACACGTGTGTTAGAAGATCGATTCGTTTATCCGGAGGATTCGACGGTCGTGATCGTCGGTCATGATGGTGCAATGCTTTATCTGCTCTCGAACGAAGAACACTTCGCTTATGATCTTCGGACGGACTGGGCGAAACGATTGCGTCAACAGTTACCAAGCGATACGGTGATTCGGCAGCTGAATGGAGAATGGTTCGCGGATTTATAAGAACGGGAGGAAAGGCATGCAAGTCATCAAACAGATTAACGGTCAGAATCATTTTTGGCTGTTCGAAAAGGATGGTCGGACGCTCTACACGTTTCACGGCATCATGGGAGAGCGGTTAGAAGAACCAATGAGCGAGCAAAAATTCTCGCGTTTTTTTAATCTGGATGCCTACATCCGGGAACTTGTAGTAGAGAAAGAAAAAGACGGATACTACGTCGTTCAAGAAGCGGATTACTACGAAATTGTCATCGAAATCTTTTGTCAGGAGAAAGAATATGACGTCATCTCGGAGCATCGCGCGAACATCGAAGAGGAACTCAATGAATTTCTTTTTTCGTCGGGAAACGGTTATTTTTTTGAGGATGATTATGGTCCGGAAGCAATCGAATTCGTCCTCTATGTTCTCGAACCGTCTCAGATCGTCGAACCCGTCATTGAATATTTTAAGGCACAGTATGGCGTGACGAAGATCCGGGTGGGGCAGGCAGAGGTTCATTACGGCAGACGCTTGACCGGACTTTATCCCGCAGGCAAGAATTTTAACCGGAAAAATTGAACGATGACGATACAGGTAGGAGGTACAGTATGAACGAGCTGATGATCGACGAATACTCTTTTCAGTCGAAGAGTATACAACGTATGCTTCAGACATCCGAAATCAACGTGCTTGGTCCATTACAAACTATCTACAAAATCATGTGTTATGACCATACAGTAGGTAGCTTTACAAGTGAATTGACGGAGGGGGTATTGTATGACACGCTAGTTCGCTACAATCATTTTCCTTTATATATCACGACTAATTTTGATGAGATTAGAGAAGATGAGATGAACCTCTTAGACCGTTTAAAATCGAGACTATTCGTATGCCACGAACATCCACGGTACGAAGGCGATCATCGGCGTACCAGTTTTTACTGTTGTATCGAAGTGTTGGATGCGAATGCTCTGCGTTTCATCTTAGAAGAGTCCTTTTTTCGAGCTGCTTATAGTGAAACGTTCCTCATCACGTTCGCGCGACCTACGTTTGAGTTGAAGATTTCTGGGAGATGGATCTTTAAAGAAGCGAAATATACCCATGTGATTGATGCACGTGATGGATTACCGTTTATTCTTCCATCGCATGATGCGCTCGGTTTCATGTGGTTTTCGAATGGAGATGCTTTTCAAAGCGTCGATCAGCTAAAAGCGATCCTACCACCGGATTATCAGATTGATCACGTTTTAAATACCTACAAATAATTTATTTTAAGATAAAAGGAGTCATATTGATGGAATACCCAATCGGCTTACCAGGTATCACAGAAGAGAGACTACAAGAGGTAGAAGTAGAACTCGGCTTCGAGCTTCCGAAAGAACTACGAAACAGGTACAAGCGCGAAAACAAGTTCAGCGTCGGCGAATGGGAATTTCATCCGATCAAGGACGAGCAATATATCAAACGGACATGGGACGATCTCGTTCGTGTTAACACGACGGATGCAGAGGACTATCCATCCGGGTTCTTGCGGATTGCTAGTGACGGAACAGGTGACGAACTCGGGTATCAGCTTCCGGACACGGAGACGATCGTCTTATGGGATCATGAAGAACAAGAGTTGTTTCCGGTAGCACCGACGTTGAAGGCGTTCATTGAAAAGGAACAACAAATGGAACGGAGTGCGGAACAAACAGAACTCTTCGTACAGACAGTTCTTGAGACAGGCGTTGTTTATGGGCTATCGAAGTTTGAGCAGTCGGGCTGGGCGTATTGTCCGTCGAACCAAGAGGAAACGGATGTGCTGTTATTCTTTTCGACGGAAGCAGCAGCGAAGGCTTTACAGACAAAGGAATGGGCGAACTATCACCTGATTCGCTTAGACCTGAATTTGTTCATGAATGGCTGGTTACCGAACATGATCGACGACGGACTCTATTGTGGCTTGAACTGGGGACCGGAGCTCGTCGGACTTGAGCTTGATTCGGAAGATGTTCTGGCAGATCTGGAGGGTTAACATGATTCAGACACTCAGTAAACAAGTGGGTGGCATCACCTATGTCTGGTTCTTGTACCGCGATGGTCGAACGATTCAGATGTATCACGGAGTCACGGAGCAATGGAAACTCGATCAAGATGTCAGTGATTCAATTGAAGAAAAATATACATTTCGGCGCCAAGCAAAACGACGGATGGAGGAATTGATTACAGAGAAGCAAGCGGAAGGATACAAGCAGGATGATATTTACGGGATGCAACCCGGACGGAAAGAACGCGAGACGTTTCGACGCCGGACGAAATGGCTCGCTTATCTTCTTGTTGGACTCGGTCTGTTTCAGTTCGTGACACCGTTCTCTCTATTACCGATTGTTGTATTAGGTATCGGTATCGTTCTGATGTTCTTAGCATTCATCAGTAAAGATCAGTTACCAATGTGGTTACGGATTATCTGTTTCGTCGATTATTTCTTGATGCATGTCAGTTTTCGGCAAGTGCAGTATATTCCGCATCTATTCCCAATCCTTTCGATTGGTACAGGAACGGCACTCTTATTATATCTTCGAAGCAAGCACAAACGTAAAATCGAAAAAATCTCCTGAATGTGGAGATCGCTACATATGAATGAAACAAAGAGATTACGAACCCTTTTAAAGAATCAATTTCTGATATGACTAAAACTTCAAAGCACTGCACAAAGGTAGGGGAAAATGACAGTATGAAAGTAACCTATTCTCACGAAGAATTGTTAGCACTCGAAGATCCATTTGAATATGAGGTGGGATTACCGATCCGGATCGGAGAACTTCCGGCTTCTGTCATCGAAGAAGAGATTCCGGATAGCCGAGAACAATTGGATCGTCTTCTGAAAGATGGCTATACCTTGGTCATTCAGAAACCGCGAATTCCGAACCATTCCGTATTTGCGGCGTTACCCATGATAGCAGAGAATACGGTCATGAAATTGTATATCTGCGAGGCAAATCATTGTGAGGATGCGTTATGGGAAGTTCTGTCTGAGAATGAATACGATCAGCACTGGGCATACTTTTTACTGAAAAAAATCGAAAGTGTCAAATTCGAATTGCCTTATTCGCAAGCATCACAACAATCATTCAAAATCTCTCATCTTGGTACGAATCAACTCGTATATCTACAGTTTGAAACGAATCAAAGCGTGACGTGTCAGTGGGATTAAAAAAGGAGATTCTTCATGAAAACGTATGTCGAAGAGCATAGCGATGCGACACGCATCTTCCCATGGCTTGCGGATGCGAGTTCATCGATTCGCTGTCTATGTGTAGTCGGTGAGATGCTTTTGTTTCCAGAAGACATCGTCCAATTCAAACAAATCAGTAGTGAGATGTTCCGTGACGAGCTAGCGAAAAAGCATGCGCTGGGCACGTATCGCTTTTATGTAGTAGTGCGTGTCGGAAATGAGTTCCAGTCTAAAAGAATCTTTGATTACTACAAGCTGTGGCGTTTGCTCGAACGAGAAGAGATGCTCGAGGGCTTCACCTCTCGAATAGAAGTACCGGTCCAAGTGGGAGAAGAACCGTATTACGTCGGGATCGCTGAATTTGGTCTCGAACAGCTCACGATAGCCATTGAGATGATTAGTGCTTCTCCATCTATGTATACCATTATTTGTACGAATCATGATCGACCATCATATTGTCAGGAGCTACTTGCGCAGGTACATGACATCGGCTTAACAGAAAGCGGAAGTTTACCAGTCACCGAGATAGTTAGGACATTCACCGCACGAGGTTACGCTGTTTGTACGTGGGGGAGTTCGAGTGAAGAACAGGAACTTCAGTGTTTTCTTACTGCAGCCTTCTTATGACAAGGTAGAAAGAGGGGATTCAATGAGTCTGCGTGGTGTATCGTTTGAAATCCCGAATGAACCGGGGCGTGTCTTGATCGACATATTAAGTGCGATCGAGATGAAAGCGTATGATTGGTTTCTTCGCAATTTTGATTTTCCGATTCAAACCATGGACGGGGAATGGTATGACAGTTTAGAAGAGTTTTCAACCAATCAGAAAGCGACAGGACATGAATTAGCGAAATGGCTAAGGGGACCTAGTAATTACCTGATTTTTGCTGAATTGTTTGCATTTCAAAGTGGTCAGACTGAAGAAGTGGGAATGACTTATGAATGGTTTCAAGAAAGCACTTGCCAAATCGCGATTTTGATTTATGATTGCACGTACGTCGAGATCTATTGTAAGGAGCAGCGCGTATCCGAAGCGTTTTATGAGAACGCTGTGAGACGTGGATATACCGGAATCGAGTAGGTGACCGATGACAATGATCCTCGCACCCGTTTGTCGGTCTGGTCAGAATAAGAAGTAGTCCTGACTAACAGATGTAAACGCTAAGCGTTCAAGATGAGAGATATGAACTACTGAGTGTTAATGGAGTAGAGAAAATTCATGAATCAAGAGGTGGAAGAATTCGTTCAAGCGGTTTATCGAACGGTTGTTAAAGAGGGGATGGCGGATTATAAGGACATCTACGAAGAAGAAGTCAATCCAAACGTCAATGACTATACGGCCTGCATCGCGTTTTACCAGCAGTCGAGCGAAGCGGATCAAAAACGGATGAGACAGATGATTGAACAGACGATCATCGATACCGTTTCCCATGTATTTGGCATGCTCGATCACTTTTTGTATGAATGGAAAAATTGCGCATTTTGGAAAAATAGATGAGGTAGAGACGTCTTTCAAGTAACGATGGCAACATCAAACATAAGGAGGAAGCACAATGAGCTTAGCATCATATATCTGTATGGAGAGACAAATTCCTGATCAGTATCTCAATTTGGATGAAGAAGATGAAACACTTCCCTTATATATAGGACCCAGTTTTGCGGATAAAGACTGTCTGTATGAAGTAAAAACGAGACATTTTCATAAATGGTATGTATATGAGATTTCAAGTGATTGGGGAATCGAGATCGTCGAACCTTTTGATTCCAGGGTTTCAAAGGAGTCAAAGGAAAAGCTGCGCTATCTGTTTACGCTCATGAACGACTTCTTAGACGAGGGTGAATCGTTTGAACTGTATACATGTTGGATTGGGGAAGAGTCATATCCAAAAGAGAAAAGCATGACACTGTCTTTAGAACTTAATCAGTTGGAAGACATTGAGATTCCTGAAAGAACCTATATTTTGATCACGAAACAGAGTAAAAGCTAAAAAGCCGCTGATCCACAGCGGCTTCGTTACATATCTTGGAGGGAGCGCTTGTGATTTTACCATTCATCGGTCTTGTTGTCGGTCTCTTCTTATTGATAGTAGGAACGTACTTCATCCGGTCGAAGCATGCGAAGCAGACGCCGTTAGAGGGACATGGGAGTTACGTCGACAACATCGATTCATTCGTTCTTGGCATCCTACTCTCAATCGGAACGATCATTTTTTGTTCGTTGACCGTCAGACAGTATGGTTATATATGTATCGCAGGAGGACTGTTCGTACTGTACTATGTCAATTCTGTCTGGTAAACGATCGAGATGAGGAATTGACTCATCTTGGAAGTAGTACATAAAGCGGAGTAAAGGGAGAGCACGATGATTCAATTATTAAAACAAATCGACGATCAAGTGCACCACATCGTCTATCACCAGGAAGGACGAACGTTGTTTTACCGGGAAGGGATTGCCAGTAAGGAGAAGCAAGAGGGAAGTGACGAACTAGTCCAGGTCAATGTTGAAGCAGCGACCGTGGTAGTCAAATGTCGGCACGTAATAGCAGCATATCGGCAAAAGAAAGAATGGATTCGCCTAAAGAAAGCGGATGGCTACTTCAAGTCAGATTTCCCTTCGTCAAAAACGATGGACAAATGGATTGAACGTCGCAGTAAAAAACGGAAAGTATTTGTCGCACTGTTCACGATGCTTTGTGGACTGTCATCACTGACGGGAGTGTTGCCCGTCCCAGGTTATATTCCGTTATTTTATCTCCCGTGGGTTTGGCCGATGGATGAAGGGAAATCGAGCCGTGCCCGTTTCTATCGCTGGTACGGAGCCATCATGCTGATTCCCTTGGGCGGCACGTCAAAAGACTACTTAAACCCGATTAATCTTTCGATCAGCGGTACGGTGTGCCTCGTCTCCGGTTTTCTCTTACTGTTGCATGTGATTCAAACGCTAAAAGAAGAAGAGACGAAGAAAGTTACTCTATGAAGGACGAGGCGAAACAAATGATTTATTTGAAACGGGAAAACGGTCGGCAGGTTGACCACTGGGTCTGTTACCGAATTGGTCGGACGCTGCATCAGGGTTTTATCCAGGAGAACGAAAGCGGTCAATCGAATGACGGCGAAATGACGAAAGAACGGTATCCGCTGTACATCGGCATGCAAAAAAGAATGCGGCACTTGGCGGAAGAAAAGAAAGCACTTGGCTTTCGGTCGTTGACAGCGGAAGAGGAAGCAGCAATCGTCAACGGTGACGAAGGAATCGATTCAACCTTTCTTAAGCAGGCGATTCGTTATGCCTGGTTGATGCTTTTAATGGGTATTTTACTGTTCGTCAGTCCCTATACGATTCCGAACGTCGTGGCATTCAGCTTAAGTTTATATGTCTGGTGGGGGATTTATGGGAAAACCGGTATTCCGAAAATTGTGCGCAAGTATTTCCACCTGACGCTTTTTATCCTGACACTGTTACAAGTTCTGTCAGTCTTCGGACTGGAAAATGTCCTGCAACCGGTTTATGCGACTAGCTGCATTCTGTCGTCAATTGTTCTTCTTTTACTAGTTGTAAAGCATTACTTGTACCCTTCAAAGAAAGCAAATGAAGGTGCACCGACGATTGAAACCAGTCCGTTGCAAGAGTATTCAGAAGAAGATTGGTGATTGCATTCAATTTTTACAATATCTAAAAAGGGGAAATCAGCTTGCCTAAAAAATCACTGCAGGACCATGCTTTTTACGGAAACATCAAAAAGGTAAAAAAGTGCATCGATCGCGGGGACGATCTGGATGCACTGGATGAAGAAGGAAATTCGGCATTGCACTGGGCAATCGAGGAAGGGAATGACGACATCGTCACGCTGTTACTTGACCACCGGGCAGACATCAACCGACGGAGCCGGCACGGGTTAATGCCGTTGCACCTTGCGTTGTATGAAAACCGGTCCGCTATCGCGATGCAACTGATTGACCGTGGTGCCGCTCTTGATTTTGACGGACACGGATTCACGGCGGTGCACTTCATCGCCGCGCGCTCTGGCAACAAACGAGTCTTGCGTCGTTTACTTGAAGATCAGGCACGTGTTGACTGGCAGACGGACGACGGAGCAGGATATACACCTCTGCATTATGCGGCGCAGGAAGGAAAAACAAAGAAGATTGTCATGTTGGCAGCGGCGGGAGCTGATGTCAATCGCATCGAAATGAACGGATTCACACCATTGCACCTCGCAGCGGGAGAAGGGCATGTCAAAGCGGTGGAAGCGTTACTGGCGGCAGGAGCAGACATCGAAATCGAAAATACGTTAGACGCTAACAATACAGCCCTGATGCTTGCCAGTCAGTATGGTCTGACGGACATCACGAAAGTGTTGCTGGCACACGGTGCAGAGTGGGATCATCAGTCAGGATGCAAAAGGGCGAACAGCGCTCGGCTTTGCATTGAAACACCGGTATCCGGAAATCATTAAGCTGTTACAAACCATACATAGGAGGAAATAAGATGAAAAAATGGATTGGTCTCATCATTCTTGTACAAACGATCTTGTTTGGCATGCTGATTATTCAACTCGACAAGATGACAGATACGATTGCGGAAGCAGGAGCATATATCGCTACGAATGACGGTAGTCTTGCTTGGGGAGGCGGCCTTCCGGTAATGGATTATGTCTTATTTGGCATCTTGATCATTGTCGGGATTTTTCTCCTCATCCCGGAAGAAAAATTAAAGTGAGAACGGTTAAAAAGTTGTAGGTCGATTCAAATGTCAAGTGATAAAATAAAAGATGGGAGATTTTTCCTTATATTGACTTAATTTTATTTAAAAGGATGGGTTCGTATGAAAAAAATAACATTTCGGAATGTGTTAGCAAGCGGTGTCGTGACAGCGCTTGTATTGACAGGGGCTTCCTTTCAGGGGGGAGTCGCGGATGCAGCGACAAAAACAAAGACGACCCAAGTCGTGAAAAAAAAGACGGATTATAAAAAATATCGTGCGAAACAACTGAAAGCTGTTGCTTCATACGATAGCACCCTCTTTCACATGGATCGATTTGGTGGCATCAAGGTGCCGGACTATGTGACTGATCCTGTCTACCGTGCACAAGTTGAACGTTATAATAAAAAAGTCGAGTCGTATAAAAAAGACCATGCAGCTGCGGTCAAAGAAGTCAAAGCACTAAAAAAATTCATTCCTGAAGTGAACACGGCGAAGGAGAAAAAGATAACGGATCGACGTGTCGCGGCCTTGAAGAAAGAAACGGCGCGCTTGAAGGCGAAATCAAAAGCGTTGTTAAAACAGGGCCAGGCCCTGTACAAAGTCATCACAAACTATGAGCAACAACAAATCCTCTCGTTTGAAAGCCGGTACGGTTCAATCAGCGAAGCGTTGACGCTGATCAGCTACCGTGACTATCTCACGCGCTTGGACAACTATTTAACGGAAAACCATTACAGCAAGGATGCAAAAGCGGATATTATCGACCTTAACAGTGAACGGATGTTAAACGCGCGGGAAGAATCGTCAGAACGGTTAGGGGACACGCGTGGCAAGATGTTCCTGTTGATTTACGCCGGTAAATTCGAAGAAGCGAACGAACTCTTTACGTATGCGAAAGACACGATCGTCGTCGAGGAAAACGCCCGATTAGACGCATTGTACACGAAAATCATTGAACGGTATATGAAGAAGTAAATATAAAACAGCATCCTGCCGGGATGCTGTTTTTACGTAAACAAACAGGAAAGGAAGAATCATTCTCCCTTTCCTGTCATCAATTATTTTCCTGGCTTTGTTTTATAGAAGCTGTAGAAGACGCTGATCAGGATGACGAGGACGATCGTACCAAGCGACATCCAGAGTGGCATTTTGTAGACATCACCGAGAATCATCTTCGCTCCGATGAAGACGAGCATGAAGCTGAGACCGTGCTTCAGGTAATAGAAGCGGTCGATCAGGTTCGCGAGGACGAAGTAGAGACTGCGAAGTCCGAGGATTGCCATGATGTTCGCATAGAAGATAATGAACGGGTCACGCGAATAGGCAAAGCTTGCTGCGACCGAGTCGACGGCGAAGACGATATCCGAGATTTCGATGAAGATCAACGCGATCAACAGCGGTGTGAAGAACAATTTGCCGTTGATTCGCTGCGTAAACTTACCGGACGAGATGTCTTGTGTGATCGGCAAACGTTTTTCAAGCCAACGGACCGTCTTGTTCTCTTCAAGCGACGTTTCCTGCCCGATGTTCTTAAACATCATGTAACCGGTGTAGACGAGGAACGCACCGAAGATGTAGTAGACCCAGGCGAAGTTATCAAGGAGCGACACCCCGGCGACGATGAAGATGACGCGGAAGAGAATGGCACCGAGAATGCCCCAGAACAGGACTTTGTGCTGATACTTCAACGGAATCGCAAAGTACGCAAAGACGAGTGAGAAGACGAAGACGTTATCAATCGCAAGTGCCTTTTCGATGAAATAGACGCTCGTGTACTCAATGGCAGCGTCGCTGCCTTGCGCATAAAATAACCAACCGCCAAAGGCAACGGCGAGTCCGATCCAGACGAACGTCCACGTCCAGGCTTCGCGGAGCGAAACCTCATGGGCTTTCCTGTGAAATACGCCAAGGTCCAATGCGAGCATGATGAAGACGATCGCTAAAAATACAATCAATAGTGTCAACAGCGCTTCCTCCTTTTAAGTGGTGTTCTGTTCATATTTCAATTATAGGTTCAAATGAACTTAAAGTAAAGAAGGGAGTGTGCTGCTTTTGTTTAAAAAATCAATCAGACACTTTTTCGCATTAAAATCAAAAGGGACGTCAAAAGGGGAGACTGGTATGGAAAAAACAAGTGCCATCAACAAAACCGCCTGGGAATACCGGGCTTATGAATTTTGGAATCAACGCGACGGATCGCCGGCGGACAAGGCGAAAGCAATCCTGGCCGATCCAAAAGCGAGTCTTAAGAAACATCAGCATTATTTTGGGGAAGTGACCGGCAAAAAGATTGCTAATCTTTGCGGCTCGAACGGACGCAAAGCGGTTCCGCTGGCGTTACTCGGTGCTGACATCACGGTCTTCGACATCTCGGAAGAAAACCGCCGTTATGCGCTGGAGCTTGCCGCCTGTGCCGGGACAGAAATTGAATACATCGTCGGTGATATTTACGAAATGGATTTGAACCGGTATCGCAACCAGTTTGATGTTTTGTATCTTGAAGGCGGGATATTGCATTATTTTCATGATCTGGAGGCGTTCGCGGCGATTTTGTTTGCCTTGCTCAAGCCGGGCGGGAAGCTGATTTTAAGCGACTATCACCCGATCAAACATTGTATTGATGAAGACACGTACATCCCGCGTTATTTCGATCAGGATGTGTACGAAGACAAAATCGCCTATCAATCACATTTTGATCCCGCTGAGCAAACGGAGTTTCCGAAAGTAATGCTGCGGCACTATACGATGAGTGAGATCGTAAACACGGTCATCCGGAACGGCTTCACCCTCGCACAATTGGACGAGCACCGGGGCTGGAACGGCGAAAACATCCCGTGGGAATTCACGCTCGTCGCGACGACATAAAACCCGGCATCCATTTACGGATGCCGGGTTTGTTTTTCGATGGCGTGAAAGATGGGCTGCAAACTCTCGCCGATTGGTGTCAGGCGATAGATGGATGCCGGTCGTTCGATGACTCCGCGTTGTTCGAGTTGCGCGAGACAAACGGTCAACTCAGGTGTGGAATGTGCTGATCCGACTGCTGTCAGTTTTTCGAAGGAACAGGGAGCTTGCAACAGCACCCGAATAATCTGCATCTCGAACTTGGTCCCGAGGATCCGGACCGTATGGTCAAGTGCGCGTATATCAGATGTCATGTGATGCACCTCCTCAACGTAACGGCGGGAAGTGCGGCAAAACATAGGTTCCGAGTTCATCAATGACCTCTTCCGCCGGTCGTTCACTGTCGAACAGGGCGAAGAAAAGGTGGTTGACACCTAGGTCACGGTAGAGATGGAGCAGTTCAATCAAACGATTGCGTCCGATTCGGAATCCAAGTCGGATCGGTGTCGGTTCTTCATCCGGATCAGCAGATAGATCGAGATGCATTGGCATCGAAAACGGGCGGAACCGGGTTATTCCGGCGTCTTGACTCGTCTGGCGCCAATCCTCAATCGCTTTTGCCTGTTCCAAAGGTCCTTGCGGATAATACATCCAGCCGTCCCCGTTGGTTGCAAGCCAGTCCATGTTTTGTTGGGCAAACCCGGTAATCATCGTCGGAATCCGCTTCTGTGGTCGCGGCACGAGTGTCGCACCGGTGACATCGCCGTACTCAGACTGAATCGTCGGGTAGTCCGTATACAATGCTTGCTCCATCACGCGTAACGCTTCTTTAAACTGGACACCCCGACTCGGATGATCAATCCCGAGACCATGAAAATCCGCTTGCCGGTCGCCGGACGAAACACCGAGTATCAGCCGTTCCGGGAACAGTGCGTCAATCGTCGCGAGTTCTTTGGCAGCCCGTAACGGGTGACGGAGCGGCAGGACCAAAGCAGATGTTCCGAGGGCAATCTGTTTCGTCTGACAGAGTAGGTGAGTACCATAAATCAACATGTCATAAATTTGACCGACGGCAGGATCAAGAAAATAAGGATCTTTCAACAGCACGTCGCGTAACCAAAGGGTTGTAAAACCAAACTGATCGGCTTTTTGTGCCAGCTCGATTTGTTTCGCGAGGGTCGGTGTCTGCATCTTAAAATTCTCCAGCGGAATGTGGAGACCGAGCGTCACGGTACATCCGCCGGTAACTGGCATGATTGTCAAGCATGAAATTTCCTCCTTACTGGTGTTCGAGACGACGGGAGACGGCAGTCAAAATGACGGCGAGAATGACCATGATGCCACCGACCCACGGTGTGTGAACGAGTCCAATCGTGTCGGCGACAAGTCCGCCGATCGTTGCACCGAGGGCGATCCCGATGTTAAAGGCGGAGATGTTTAACGCAGACGCGACATCGACGGCAGCCGGGACATATTTTTCAGCGAGCTGAACGATATAGAGTTGCAGTCCCGGGACATTCATGAAGGCGAGCAATCCCATTAGAATAATGCCGATGATACCGGCGACTTTAAACGGAATCATGAATGACAAGGCGATCATGACGATGGCGTGCAAAATGAACATATAGAACAATGCTTTAATCGGATTGCCGTTGGCGAGTTTTCCACCTGCTGCGTTGCCGATCGCGACGGCAATGCCGTAGACGAGCAGGATGATGCTGATCAGGCTCGGACTGATTTTCGTGACGTCCTGCATGATCGGCGTCAAGTAGGTGAAGGCGACAAACGTTCCACCGTAACCAAGCGCAGTGATTAAGAAACCGAGCATCAAGCGCCCGTTCGTCAACAATTTAAACATGTCGGAAAACTTCGCTGGTGGGGATTGTTTCAAGTCTTTTGGAATTAAGAAGAAACTGGCGATGATTGAGACAAGACCTAATGCGGCTACTGCGAAGAACGTCGCGCGCCAACCGAACGCTTGACCGATGAACGTACCAAGCGGGACGCCGGTAACCGTTGCGACCGTCAGTCCGGTGAACATCAAGGCGATGGCACTGGCTTTTTTATCTGCCGGTACGAGCTGAACGGCAATCGTCGCACCGATCGAGAAGAAGACACCGTGCGAGAATGCGGTGATAAAACGGGCGACGATCAACAGTTCAAAACTGGGAGCGACGGCAGAGACGAGATTACCGGCTATAAAGATGACCATCAATGCCATCAGTAACGTTTTCCGGTTCATCCGGTTCGTTAAAGCAGTCAGAATCGGGGCACCGACGGCGACGCCAATCGCGTAACCGGAAATGATCAACCCGGCAAGAGTGATGCCGATATTTAAGTCACCGGCGATGGCAGCAAGCAATCCGACCGGGACGAATTCTGTTGTTCCGATGCCGAAAGCGCTGATTGCGAGGGCAAGCAGGGCGAGGCGACCGTTTTTAGGAACCTGTTCCTGTTCGGAACGGGGGTTTAATTGATTCATGATAATTCCTCCTAAGGTTGAAATGAATAAAAAACAGT
Organism: Exiguobacterium sp. s95; assembly: GCF_018618655.1. Taxonomy (NCBI): domain Bacteria; kingdom Bacillati; phylum Bacillota; class Bacilli; order Caryophanales; genus Exiguobacterium; species Exiguobacterium sp. s95. The sequence goes on from NZ_JACSMM010000001.1 coordinate 237,749, forward strand.
TTGTTGCCGGCAGACCGGGCCCAGTCTGCTTGATGAAAAGGAGAAGCTTCTGCATCCCATCATAGAATGGCAAGTTGAATTAAGGAAGTACGCACTTTCAAGTACCATAGGCACTAAAAAGTACCTTACCTACTTTCATCAAATCAATGGACGAAAGCAACTTGTACTTTCTGTTGACAGTTGTTATCATAAACCCATCAAATGCACTTGAGAAGTACACACTTTTAAGTACGATAGTCACTAAAAAGTACCTGTCCCGCTGTACTCCAAGAATCGAAAGGAAGAATCAGCATGGCCTATAACATTCCGGTCGAAGCGACGCTGCAAGTCATCGGAGGCAAATGGAAAGTCGTCATCATGTGTCATCTCATCAAAGGGGAACGACGGACGAGTGAGTTGAAGAAGCTGATGCCGAACATCACGCAAAAAATGTTGACGCAACAATTGCGCGAGCTTGAACAGGACGGTGTCATCATCCGGACCGTCTACGAACAAGTCCCACCGAAAGTCATCTATTCCTTGTCCGACTACGGTTGGTCATTGCGTCCGATTCTCGACGCCATGTGTGCGTGGGGCGAAGGACATATCGATTTGACGGGTGAGGAAGTCGTTTCTTCTTAAAGCGGACCATCATACTGCACAGCAAAACGACCGTCCTGATTTCAGGCGGTCGTTTTTGTTAGTACGATTGAAGTGTTTGACCGTGCGAAAGGATTAGAGATTAAAACGGCAAATTCCTTATTAAGGAAATTCATTTCTTAATAGGAGGTGGTCCGTTTATGCTGTCTGTCGATGCATGGTTTTACATTTATTTTGCAACTGGAGCAGTGGTTGTTTTTCTCATCGGTTGCGGGATTGCCAAGAAAACACAAAAGCAGGACAGCGGCTTTTCGTTTATCCTGCTGATGAGCGTGGTGTTGTTTGCGGCTCTAGCTTACTGGTTCAACGGTGCGGCTAAAGAAGTGTTCATGGGAACATTACCTTGGCTGATCAATCTCATATTCGGCGGCGTACTTCTGATCATGTTCCTTGCCGGTTCGAAAATGATGTTCAAAAGAATATAAAGGTCAGTTGCAATCGACGGACGGTTTCTTTCATAGGACCATCCGTATGTACGTGGTTAAAGAGGGTGACGACTCCCTCGTCGTTCGATGACGAGAATGTGATCCGTGATTTCTTCCGGTTCGTCGTCGAACGGATCATACGTGATTCGTTCGGACAACCGGATTTGGTATTGCTCCAAACCCTCGATGGTTTGCAAATAGTCCGGCAATCTTTCGGTCGAATCCGTTAACGTTGGATCGGTAAACGGAAAATTATCGTCGTTCGAATTATTTGTATGGATAAAAACGGCGTCCAATCCTGCATCCAACTGGGACAGTTCGATCCAGAGCTGGTACGGTTGTCCCCACGTTTGAAGAGCGGTGTTTAACTCATCCATCAGATGAAACAAGGCCTGGACATGTGCTGTTCGCATCTTAAGGTGACCGTTTCCGTGTCCGTCGAAATCGAGGTGGACGTGCCAAAAATCGAACCAGCTGTCAGGACTGAAATCGAGCGGATGGGCGCTGAGTTGTTGTTCTTTTTGAAGATTTCGGAAGTAGCGCCGTTTGCCTCTGAATTTTTTCATGTCTTTAGTACTCCTTTACGTGAATCGAGTTATGTAATTATCTTTTTTAAACGTCAAACTAAGTTGAATAAAGCGAATCGGATAATTTTTGATTAAATATCGTTAATTTCTGTTTTTACTTGGTGGTAAATGGAAATTCCTATATAATGTGAATTAACATTAGTTCGCTTTAAATACATCTTTACTGAACTATGAAATGAGGAGGTTTTTACATTGGAAAAATTTTCTTCAGATATTCGTTTGGTCTCTCAAAGGATTCAACAAATTCAACATTCGATTTCTACCGAAGAAGCTACTAAAACCGCTTTAATTATGCCGTTTTTTCAAACGTTGGGTTATGACGTATTTAATCCGGCAGAGTTCACTCCGGAGTATATTGCTGACGTCGGAATAAAAAAGGGTGAAAAGGTTGATTATGCAATCATGGATCAGGGACAGCCGACTATTTTTATTGAAGCTAAATCAATTCGAGAACCTCTCACGAAACATGATTCGCAACTGTTTAGGTACTATGGAACGACACAAGCTAAGTTTGCTATTTTAACGAATGGCGACACTTATCGATTCTACACGGATTTAGAAACACCCAACGTAATGGATACTGTTCCATTCTTTGAAATTACACTGTCTACCATTAAGGATAATGAAATCAAAGAGCTGTACAAATTTAAAAAACAAGAATTTAACGTCAACACGATTCTCTCTACAGCAGAGGAACTATAAAATATTTAAGTGCGATTAAAGAACAGTTAAAAACACAATCACAGTTACCGAGCGACGAGTTTATTAGATTACTGATTCAAGACTGCTATCAAGGGATTAAAACGCAAACTGTGGTTGATAAGTTTAGACCTATCGTTTCGAAAGCGTTTACGCAGTTCATGAATGAGAATATGAATGAACGAATCAAACATGTAATTTCAGGAGACTCGGAATCATCGACGGTCTCTGTTCCTTCCTCATCAGAGTTAGAAGCAGAAAATACCATCGATGAACCGGCTATAGATATTCCATCACAGCCTTCGATTGAAACCACACAAGAAGAAATTGAGGGGTATGCGACCGTAAAGGTGTTACTTGGATCGACAGTCGATAAAAATCGAATTTTTTATCGGGATAACGCGAGCTACTTTAACATTCTGATTGATGATAGTAATCGGAAATGGGTCTGTCGTTTGCACCTTAATTCATTAACAAATAAATATATAACTTTCCGTGATGAACCGAATGTGCGACATAAAATTAATGAAGTATATGAAATCGAACAATATAAAGAGCGCTTATCAGATATCGTCAACAAAATCATTGCTTCAACTTAATTTCCTTATTTAGATGTCTGTCTTCACAGAATTTATGGCTAGGAAGCCCGCTGCTTCAGTGGTTGGAATGTCAGTTACAATTCTTACTTTTGATAGCGAGGGCATTGACGTGATTTCCGACATGAATCGCTTTTAAGGGAAAGGGTAACCAAAACCAGCCCTGCATCGTAGCGTAGCGGCGTACAAGATTGGCGCTAAGAGGCGATTTGAGAAAAGAATGAAATGAGCGGCTAAACATTCATGAACACCAGATTTTTAATTGTTTTACAACATGCCTACCTTTAGCGAGGTAGGTTTTTTTATTTCATTTCAGTAATTTTATTTTAATTTGTTTACGCTTTCAATTAAAACATTGTTTCTTAAATGAGGACTTGCTATACTGTTGGTGAACACGGGGAACTTGCGCACGAATTACGGATCAACGAGCGATGTACAGTCAAAACGATGTTTTTATATTACATTGTCTTATAACGGTCAATGATTTCATTAAAGGGGAGCTGAGCACATGGGACAGAAACTCAACTGGACGGCAACACTCGGATTGACAACGGCGCTACTCGCTGCGTCGCTACCGATGCAACCGGTCGCGGCGGAAACGACACCATCCGTCACGGAGCGGGTCGACGCACAACTGGATCAGATGACGCTCGAACAGAAAATCGGACAAATGATCATGCCGGATTTCCGGCTATGGGACGGGGTCAACCATACGCAGTTGGCACCGGAAGTCGGACGGGTCATCGACCGGTTTGACTTAGGCGGCGTCATCTTGTTTGCGGAAAATGTCAGTGCAACGGAGCAGACGACGAAACTGGTCCATGACTTGCAGGAAGTCATCAAAAGTGACGCGAGTAACGACATTCCTCTGTTCGTGACGATTGATCAGGAAGGCGGCATCGTGACACGCCTCGGGACGGGGACGAATTTACCGGGCAACATGGCAATCGGGGCGACCCGCAGTCCGGCTTATGCGGAAGCGGCAGGCGGTATCATCGGGTCCGAGTTGAAGGCCCTCGGCATCAACGTCAACTTTGGTCCGGTCCTAGACGTCAACAACAACCCGAGCAATCCGGTCATCGGCGTCCGCTCGTTTTCGAGTGATCCGAACCTGGTTGGGGAACTCGGTTCGGCAATGACACGCGGCATCCAGGAGCAAGGTGTCGTTGCGACGGCGAAACACTTCCCGGGACACGGCGATACGGCGGTCGATTCGCATTACGGTCTGCCGGTCGTCGATAAATCACTTGAAGCATTACAACAGCTTGAACTGATTCCGTTTAAACGGGCGATTGCGGAAGGCATCGACATGATCATGACGGCACATATCGGCATGCCGCAAATTGAAGATGAAGTCGTCGAGTCCAAACAAGGGACGTTCCCGTTACCGGCGACGTTGTCGGATGACGTCATCACCGGTGTCCTGCGCGAAGAACTCGGCTATGACGGACTTGTCGTCACCGATGCCTTGAACATGCAGGCGATTGCCGACAACTTCACGGAGTCGGAAGCCGTCATCAAGACGTTTAAAGCAGGCGTCGATATCGCCTTGATGCCGACGATTTTAAGATCCGCGAGCGACGTGACGAAACTGGAGTCGATTTTTGACGACGTGATTGAAGCCGTCGAAAGTGGTGACTTAAAAGAAGCGGACATCAATCGTTCCGTCGAGCGGATTCTGACGCTCAAAGCGACACGCGGCATTTGGAAGGAAACGGACAAACCAGTCACGCTCGATGAAAAACTGGCCCAAGCGAATACAATCGTCGGTAGTCCGGAACATAAAGCGCTTGAGCGGCAGATGACGGAAGCGGCGGTCACGCTCGTCAAAAATGATCGGAAGACATTGCCGTTCAAACCGAAAAAAGGCGAGACGATCCTTGTCCTGTCACCGGCAAAAGATCAGACGGACAGTATGGTCAAGACGATCCGGTCGCTTGAAAAAAACGCCGGTAACCTGAAACGCGTCAACATCTTGACGGAAAATTATACAGCGTCGACACCGCACCTGGATCAAAACCAGGTCTTGCAAGAAAAGCTGGATGCGGCGGACTACATCATCATCGGCTCAAACGTCAACAACAGTGACAAGCTGAAAGCAACGTCGGCGGATCATTATGTACCGGCGGAAGTCTTCCGTCAGGCGAAACGCACAAAAACACCGTCTGTCATGCTCAGTCTCCGGAATCCGTATGATGTCGCCGTGCAACCGGACGCGAAAGCGCAACTGCTTGTGTACGGTTTTAAGGGCGATCCGAATGGTCCCGATTCGGAAGCCGGGAACACGAAATCGGCCGGACCGAATTTACCGGCAGGAATCCGTGCCATCTTTGGTGAAGTGAAACCACAGGGGAAACTGCCGGTCGATGTCCCGAAATTTGAGGATGGTCTCTTTAAAGAGGCGCTTCATCTCGAGTTTGGAGACGGGTTCCGGAATTGGAACCGGTAAGTGTGAAGGGAATAGATGAGCTCAATCAATCGGATTGGGCTTTCCCTATTGACTCTTTTGCAATAAAATTTTAATGGTTTGTTAAGAAGAGTAAACTAAAGTTTTTTAAAAGGTTACATAGTGAGTAGAGAGGGTGTTGACGATGTTAGATAAATTAGCAACAGAACGACGAAACGAACGAACGATGCACCTGGACGACATGGCGGTCGAAGACATGTTGACCGTCATGAACGCGGAAGATCAAACGGTCGCCACTGTCATTCGACAGGAAATCCCGGTCATCAAACAAGTCGTCGAGCGCGTCATTCAGTCGTTTCAAGTAGGTGGGCGCTTGATTTACATCGGAGCCGGCACGAGCGGGCGCCTCGGTGTCCTCGACGCGGCGGAATGTGTGCCGACGTTCGGTGTCTCGCCGGACATGGTCGTCGGACTGATTGCGGGTGGGGAACGGGCACTGATTCAAGCCGTCGAAGGGGCGGAAGACAGTCAGACGCTTGCTGTTGAAGATTTACAGGCACTTAAAGTAAACGTAAACGACACCGTCATCGGCATCGCGGCGAGCGGACGGACACCGTATGTCATCGGCGGACTTGATTATGCACACGAAGTCGGTGCGACGACGGCTGCCCTGTCCTGTAACAAACAAGCGGTCATCAGTAAGCACGCGCAGTACAAGATTGAAGTCGAAACCGGACCGGAAGTCTTGACCGGTTCGACTCGACTCAAGGCGGGCACGGCACAAAAACTTGTCCTGAACATGATTTCGACGGCGGCGATGATCGGCGTCGGAAAGGTTTATCAAAACTTGATGGTCGACGTCCAGTCGACGAACGAAAAGTTAGAAGTCCGTGCGAAACGGATGATTGTCGAAGCGACCGGGGTTGACGGAGAGACGGCAGCGCGTACTTTCACTTCGGCGAACGGTCACGTCAAGACGGCGATCGTGATGATTTTAGCCGACATATCGTATGATGAAGCAGTCGAACGCTTGCACCGCGCAAACGGATTCGTCCGTGATGCACTTTAAGGGGGGATAAAAGATGAAAAAAGAAGAAATCTTGGCGGAAGCCATCCTCGCACAGGTCGGGGGAACGGATAACATTCGGCAACTCGCCCACTGCATGACACGGGTCCGGTTGTCGCTGAAAGACCCGACGAAAGCAGACATCGAGGCACTTAAACAAATCGACGGTGTCATGGGTGTCATCGATGACGAGACGTTACAACTCGTCGTCGGACCGGGGACCGTCAACCGGGTCGCGGATCATCTCAGCCGCACGACAGGACTTGCAATCGGTGAGGAATCGGTCGATGAAAACTTGACGTTCGAGGAACGGGCCGCGATCGAACGGCAAAAAGTTAAAGAGAAACAAAAGTCCCCGTTCAAGCGCTTCTTACGCCGGATCGGGAACATCTTCATCCCGCTCATCCCGGGACTGGTCGCATCCGGAATCATCAACGGCGGAGCGAACTTCGCGAAGAATGCCGGAGTCGATGCAACAGTGACCTGGATGCAGATTCTATTGTTACTCGGAAGTACCGTCTTTGCCTACTTAGCGATCCTCGTCGGCTGGAATACGGCGAAGGAGTTTGGCGGCACACCTGTCCTCGGAGCGATTGCCGGCGGGATTTTATTTAATCCGTTACTCGTCGACATCGTTATATACGGGGAACCGCTCGTCGTCGGTCGGGGCGGACTGTTTGGTGTCATCTTTGCCGCCTGGCTAATGACCTATCTTGAAAAACACATCCGCCGCTTCATGCCGGTCTCGATCGATATCATCTTTACACCGCTGTTTACGGTCTTGATTGTCGGCTTTACGGCACTTTATGCAATCATGCCGGTCGCCGGCATCTTGTCCGACGGCATCATGTTAGGCATCAATGCAACGCTTGAAGTCGGTGGACCACTCGCCGGTGCCGTGCTCGCCGGATTCTTCCTGCCGCTCGTCATGGTCGGTCTCCATCATGGCTTGACACCGATTCATTTGGAGCTCCTGAACACGATTGGCGATACGCCACTCTTACCGATTCTCGCGATGGCAGGTGCCGGACAAGTCGGGGCGGCACTGGCGATTTTCGTCAAGACGCGGAATCAGCGTTTACGTAACATCATCAAGGGGGCGATTCCGGTCGGTTTCCTCGGGATCGGTGAACCGCTATTGTACGGGGTCACGTTGCCGCTCGGTCGTCCATTCTTGACGGCTTGTATGGGAGCGGCCGTCGGTGGTGCGTTCCAGGCGACGATGAAGACGACGGCGCTTGGAATCGGTGTATCCGGTCTATCATTGACACCGTTGATTGATAACGGGATGTACTTGACGTATATCGCTGGTCTCGTCATCTCATACGCGGCAGGATTCCTGTTTACGTATTGGTTTGGCTTTAAGGAGGAAATGGCAGACGGGATTTAACGGGGATAGAGGATTTCAGAAGAAATAAAAAGATGGAAGATCACGTTTGAGGTGATGTTCCATCTTTTTTTGACTCCCGGCCCATTCAAAATCAATGAACAAAAAACTGATTCACTGATTTATCGGACTTCAGCTGATTCCGGATCAGCTTTTTCAAGTCCTGTTCCTGTTCGATTGTGCTGAGTTGCGTGTTGTACCACCCGTCAAGCTGTTCCCGCGTCACCTTGAAGGTATAGTCCGGGAACGAAAAGGTGATGTGGTCGACATTGTCGACAAGTGCAAAGAGATAGGTTGCATTATACAAGACCGTTTCTTTGATTTCTTGTTCGACTTCTTCTGTCTCAATTTCTTTATAGTCTAAAGTGATTCCGTACGGTGTTTGTTTGGTTTCAAGAGCGATCTGTCGCAACTCTTGATGGTGTGCCAATTGCTTGACGATCGTTCCGACAGCACTGTTATCGCCGACATAAGTATGTTTGTAGTGGAACAGGTCCACCTTTGAATCAGCACGTTGGCTGTAGCCGTTCCAAATCAGTACGAGGCAGACAATCGACAGCAATGGGATTAAAATTCGTTTCATTGATAATCGCTCCTTTAAGTATCTCCTCCTCATGGTATCATAATTTGTAGAATACCTCCTAAAAAATTCTTATATTGGTACTTTAGTAACAATTCGTTAAGAGCAAATATCCAGTCAATCAAGAGGAGTGAAGCAGATGAAAGGACTCGCCGTTTATTTAAGTGAACCATTGACTGATGAGGCGAAAGGCAACATCCGGCAGATGCGGACAATTGGTTTTACCTCAATCTTTACCTCATTACATATTCCGGAAGACGACCCGACGCTGTATACGGAGCGCTTGCGGGACCTCGGGGCGCTCGCTCGGGAGCTCGAGATGGAACTCGTCGCGGATATCGCACCGAGTTCGCTTGCCGCACTCGGCAAGACGTGGGACGATGCTGCTACCTTAATCGAATGGGGCGTGACCGGTCTGCGGGTCGATTATGGCATCACGCCGAAGCAGGTCGCGGACTTGTCAAAACAGATGATGGTCGCCTTAAACGCTAGTACATTGACGGCAGAGGAGCTCGCTGCGATGAAAGCGGAGGGGCTTGTCCTTGAGCAGGTCGAGGCGTGGCACAACTATTATCCGCGACCGGAAACAGGACTCGATCTGGGCTGGTTCAATGATAAAAATGAATGGCTCCGTGGGCAGGGAATCCGTGTCCAAGCGTTCATTCCGGGAGACGGACAACGGCGTGGTCCGCTTCATGCCACGTTACCGACGCTCGAAGACCACCGCAGGAGAGCACCGTTTGCCTGTTACCTCGAGCTTCAAGCATCCGTCGACCGGATTCTGATCGGAGACCCCGGTTTGTCGGCGAGCACGATGAACCAGTTTGCTGCCTATCAGGAGGGAATCATTGTCCTCCGGGCGACGGGTCCAAGCGGTGATCCGTTGTTGACGCGCGTACAGACGAACCGGTTGGATCCGGCACGCGACGTCATCCGGTCCGTCGAGTCGCGTAGCTCCGGTCGGCCGGGCAATGGATGGCTTGAACCCGCGACCGTATCAGACCGGCCTGTCGGCTCGATCACGATCGACAATCTTAAGTACGGACGGTACGCCGGCGAATTGCAAGTCACGAAACGGAATCTTGCGGGCGACGAACGGGTCAATGTCATCGGTCGCGTGATCGAGGCGGATCGGCCGTTGCTGCAACAGATTGGACCCGGGGGACTTTTTCGGCTTGAGTGGGTAGAGTTGTAAGTAAGCAACTCACTCACCGAAAGGATGAAGCAGCAATACTGAATATAAATGATAGAGGGGGAGGACGATGGAGGACAAACTTTTTTTGAAATTAAAAAACGGGGATGTACATTTTATTGATGATTTTGTTGATTTTAATATGTTCATGGAATCGATTGATGGTTTTTTGGAACACCACGAGACAGCTGCACATTATACGACCCAGTTTTTTAGACTGTCAGTTGATCGGGGAAACGCCTTGGCGTTTCATGTCAACGAGTTGGTATGTGTCTATCTTGAACGAAATACAAAAGTCGATGAATCGTCAAGTGAGCGAACACAGGAAACGAGGAAGGAAACGGAATTAAAAGAATCGTCCTGATTGGCTCCAGGGGCTCCGGCAAGTCGACGTTAGCTAAACAACGCAGCCGTGTCTTGAAACGGAAAATACGCCATGAACCAAGAACAGATATGACAGCAGGGTGTCCAGAAAAAATCGATTTTGCTTTTTTTAAATAGATTTGGAATAATCCAAACGTATAACGACCGGATATCCAATCGAAACTCAATCAAGTGACATCGACGAAAACCAACATCGTATTGAAATCCCGGAACGACGTTTGTCAATTATTGGAGACAGCTACTTAATCGAAATCCAGACAAAATGGACGTCAATCCTCTGAGAATTGCTCAGAGAGGGGACGTCCACTTTGTCTGGCTGAAATCTTTTCTACATTGAACCTGAGACTCGGGTGAAAAGTAATCAATCATTGTCAGGATGAAGTGAAACGCAACAGCATCAAATCAATTACTTACAATTAAGTTGGCAAACAATTTTCGGTACTGAAACGGAGACTCAATTCTCGTAGTTTAGCAACAAGTTGTTCTTCGAGCAAACCGTTTAACGGAATCTGTTCATCTGCATAGGTAGCTAGATCGACATGACTACCGATCATGACCGAATGAACGGCACCTTTAAACATCTCGATGTCGTTTGCATCGTTCCCGAACGCGACATATCCTTCTGTTGTAATGCCCATGATGTGAAGAGCATTTCGTTTATGAATGCCTTTTGGACTGATGTCGAGCACCTGCTCTTCACCATGCGAATGTGAAACGACATCAATCTCGCGTAATGCTTCCGAAAAGTCCGGCATACTCGTTGCACTTAAAATCAGGACTTTTATAATGGTGTCATGTTCTGTCAGACTTACATTTTTTGCAGAGTGTAATGGATCCAAATTCTTGCGAATCGGGTGAGATATAGTCCCTGTGTAGCTGTAGTTCCACAAACCGTCAACTAAGTAGGTGGCATCCATCTGTTGAATCAGTTTTTGGATGTAGATGACGTCAGATTGAGAAAAGTGCTTCGAATAGACGATTTCTCCACGATGAGAAACTAACGATCCGTTTCCACCAATCAGCAGGTGATGATGAAATGTTTCCGGAAGGACCGGTAACAAATCGCGAATCGGTCGGGCTGAAGCGAAGATGACGCGGTGCCCCACTTTTTCAAGCGAATGAAGCGCCTTTGTAATGGGTTGAGACAACGGCAACCCTTGAAAACAGAGAGTTCCGTCCAAATCAAAAACAAAATTCATGATGATTCTCCTTATTTTTTTATGAATGAAGCGATTTTGAAATCGTCCAGTTTTTCCGAATCGCTTCAAGGACAACCTCCGGATCATCCCAGTGCAAGATGTGGGAAGTCGACGGAGCAGATATTACCGTCCCACCGGTTTTCTCCTGCCAGATGGCAATCGCTTCTTGGCGGAACGGTTCATCCGATACGGGTAACGTCGCCCGCAGCAACAGTACGTTGTCTCCCGGGACGTCGTCAAGGAAGTCGAGAATTTCGTCCTGATACATTGCCGCCAGGATCGCACGCGCCGTTTTCGCACGGGCATGCCAGTAATACCGTCCGTCCTGCATCCGGACGAAATCTTGTCCGGCCAAGTCAAGTAACGGCGACCGGCGCATCTTCGGTCCATAGACAGCGACGTCTAAAAACTCTTCGAGTGTCGCAACCGATTCTTCGAAGTCGGTCTCGTAAAAGGCCGCTTCCTGTTCGAGCGGTGTGGCCCGCAACCGTTTACTCTGATACCCGCCGTCAATCAAAATCGAGCCGCGGACCCGCTCCGGCTGTTCCTTCTGATAAAAGAGCGCGATGAAACTACCCCAGGAGTGCGAGAGAAAATAGAAGTCTTGGATATGTAGAAGTTCAAACAGTTGGTTCAGCCAATCGGAAAAGCGGGCAAACTGATAATCACGTTCGTCCGTGAACGGTGCCGTTTTTCCGTGACCCGGGGCGTCAATCGAAACAATCCGGTAGTCATGTTTCAAGGCATCAGCCAGTTCAATAAAGCTGAGGCTTGTTCCGCCGAGGCCGTGCAGGCAAAAAATCACCGGACGGTCCGGTTCGCCCCATTCGGTGACCTGTGTAGAGGTACCTGCGCATTCAATGTTATACCGTTTCATTTGACTTCCTCCGTTTCGATAGGTGAGTTCTTACTTTTTAACCAGTATTATACATCAAATGCTGTATACTGAAGCTATTAAATGTAACGGAATCAAAATGGAGGGAACGTGGAATGAAAATTACAGTGGCGACACTTTGGACGAATCAATTAAAACCGATGCAGGACTTTTACACTGGGACACTCAGTTTTCCGCTCGTCGAGGAAACGGAAACATCCTTTGCGGTCCAAATCGGAACGAGTCAGCTTCGGTTTGAACAGGACACGATGCAGGAAGAGAAACAATATCACTTTGCGTTCAATATTCCGGGAGATGCGTTTCAGCTGGCGAAGAATTGGTTGCGGCAACGTGTCCCATTATTGATCGAGGACGGTGCGGACGAAATCTATTTCGAAAACATCGATGCCCATTCCGTCTACTTTTACGATCCGGACGAGAACGTCGTTGAGTTGATTGCCCGGCGTGATGTCAATCCGGATAAGTCGCTAAAAACGTTTACGGTGGACGATATTCTCGATATTGGTGAAATGAACGTGACGACGCAGGACGTCGCCGGTGTCGGGGCAAGATTTGCTGAACTCGGTATCGTTCGGCGGGATCGTCAGCCAATCAAACCGGATTTCCTGAACTTCCTCGGAGAACCGGAAGACGGGACCCATCTGTTGCTCGGGCGCGCCGGACGGCCGTGGTTATTTTCACCGAAAATAGCGCTGACGAGTCCGCTCGAGTTAGAGATCGATAATCAGATGCATGTCCGACTTGATCGGGAGGGTGTGCTGCATCGTAAATAAGAGGTAGAACTGTGTCTACGCGATTAAAAATATGTTAATGACGTCTAAAAGAGGAGAGTGAATCATGAAAAGAGTCAATGTGTTCAGGCGTTTTCTAGCTGCTGCTTTTCTGTTGTATGGAGGATACTTAGCTGTATTTGAAGGACCGGACACGCTCAGCATCGCTTTAATTTTAGCGGGCATTACCCAGTTAACGGTTGATTTAGTTTTTCCGAAGAACGATTTGGTTGATGAGCGGCAACGGTCCGTCCAGTCGAAAAGTGGCAGTACATCTTATGCTTTAAGTATTGTGTATGCGTTCTCTCTCTTAGCGCTCGTTCACTTTAATCTCATTCAACATGTCATGACGGCGTTATTGATCATGTTTAGCTTGCAAATGCTTACGTACACGGCAATGCTGTTCTTGTATAAACGCGTTATGTAGTAAAGATTAAAAATTGTTAAAAACGACGCTAGCAAGCTCCTAATGCCCGAACGCTTGGCGCCCGTTAGCGACGGACGGACGTTTACTGATTGACAACGTATTTGTAATGTATTTAGTGAAGGTACATTGAAAGGAGAAGATGGTTTTGAATAAATACTATATGGCTGCCATCGTAGCGATCATCATATCGGCTGTATTATTCTTTACGAGTACATATGAGACAAAAGCAGGTGCAGTAATGCTAGCCATTTGTGTAGGTGCATTTGTAAAATTTACTGCAGATGGTGTATTGTCGACTGCTAAAAAATAAGTCTTAAAATAATTTGAATTGAGGCTGGAACAGAGCACGGTTTCGAGGGTATTTTTCTATGAGGAAAACCGAAGATGAAACGTAAACTAGGCTTCACTCTTGTAGTGGCAAACCTGAGAAAGTGGCCCATTCAGACTATTGCCTGGGGGCCAATCTGATGATATAGAACGAAAAAAGAAAGAATTGCGCATCTATGACGATGGCAATTCCTTCTTTTCATTCTAAGTCAGCTAGTCATATCGCATTCTAATAGTATTCCGACAGCTGCTCTCGTGACGCTTCCGTTAAATAACCGAGCGACAAGAAGCTTTGGACGAAGCGGAAAGAATCCGCAGGTTGATTCGGCGCCAGGCCGTCAACGAAGCGATGCGGTGTCTTGTGCACCTCGATGCCGGCAGTCTGCAGTTTGACGAAGTCAAAGTCGAGCACGACCGTATCCGTCTCGTCCCAAGGGGGTTCTGAGTTCGAATAGAACTGATGGACGGTCTGTGCGAGTTGATTTGTTATAGGGTTCAGCTCAAACAGTAAATAACCGCTATGCGGACTTTCCGTGTGAAGGTTTGTAGAGATGCCGCCCCGGGCAACGATTGCCGGTAAAAACTGACGATGGGTGTAGTGTCTGAGAATCATGCCGGCCGGCCTCCTTTTGCTATCAAAATTGACTGTTTTGCATTTTGTTCAACAATTGATCAAACGTTTGATGATCGTTTTTCGTAAAGGACTGAAAGTAACGCTCGTCGATGACTTCGATGACCGGCGCGGATGCCTGGACAAGTGTTTCCCCGTCCGCCGTCAGAACGATCCGTTTTTCACGGTCAATCCGTTTACGGGTTAAGAGTCGGTTTTGCATCAGTTTTTTAAGCGTCTGTGAAATCGATCCGCTCGAGAGCTCGAGTGTCGTCTCAAGCGACTTTTGTGTCGCGCTCTCTAGTTGGTACAACGTATAGAGCATATCGAATTGAGAACGTGAGAGTTCCCATTGTTTTAACGTATCATTGACTTCTTTGACGTAACGATTGTGGATGCGTTGGATCGATTGCCAGTGTCCAATCGATGAAAAGGCAGCATGTGGATTCATCGAACTTCCCCTTCCTGTTGTTGTGTACTATGGAGCTGCATTACAAGTTGATGTAACGCGTGTTGTTGCGATGTGGTCAAGGCATGAAATTGATTCGCTTGAAAACGTTCGTACTTCGGTAAGACTTCGTTTAAAAACCGTTCTCCAGCCGGTGTCAGATGGAAATAGTTGACCTTGCGGTGACGTTGTTTTTCGATCAGTCGCTTGGCGAACAGCTTTTTAATCCCTTGAGAGATCGTCCCGTCCGTGACATGAATCAGGCGGGCGATTTCTTTTTGACTTGTACACGTCGTCGACTTTAAGCAGCGCAAGACCTCGAACATCGTGTGCGAGAGGTCCCACGTCTTTAAGAAGGCATTGACTTGTTTCGTTTGATGGTTGTGGTACGTCGTAATCGTGTTCCAGCATGCGATCGATAATGTCTCTGTATTGGGTTGCATATGTAACCTCTTGTTTTAAAGTGATAGTACGATTTGATTAGATACAAAATAACACAAAAAAGGGGGCGGGACTAGCTCTTATTTTTGGAAAAAACACATCGCTGTACAATACTTGTTCCAGTAGCAGGACAGGCGTTGTATAGCGATGTGTTTTTAATCGGCGCTTTGCTTGTTTACATTGTCTGCCGGGTGACGGCCCCACGCTAAATAAAGGAGAGGGCCGATGTAATTGACACTGAAAATGGTGAGACCCCAAACCCACTTCGGTCCACGTGTCTGCTGACGCTTAAACAAATCGATACAAGCGACGGCGAGTAAACAAAACCCCGTCAAATAAATCGTTTTTTGTAAAAATGATTGAATATGATTCATAGTGTGTCACCGCACTCTCCAAAAATAATTGACGTTGATCATCAGATCGTTACGTCACAAAAAGTTCGGCATTGAAATTTTGAAGGATCAATGCATTTTGATGTAATTGAAAACCGTACCGGGTAAAACAATCTGTCGATACTTGGCCATGATGCGTGACGATTTCAAAGTCACCGCTGATTCGATAATAAAGATGACGTTTTTGTACATCATTAATCAAAGCTTCTAACAGAAGGTTACGTTCGCCGAGTCCTTCTTTGCGGACGTGGACGTCAAGTAACGTAAAGGTTGCAACCTCTTTATGATTACAATGATACGTTTTAGTATATTCAATCGTCATGTGTGACCGGGATGAGATTAGCGACTTGGTCGTTTGCGGATTCTCTAATAGCGTGACGTAATAGATAAAATCTAACTTGTGTACATTGCGCGTAACTTGGACGACTTGATTTTCGTTGTTGTAAGCCAGTCCTATTAAAGATTCCTGTGGATGATCCTGAATCGTAAGGGAGCGGCTCCTGCATACATCCGGCCATTCATTTTCGGGAATCCATTTTAGTGCAGGCCTCCGGGGTGTCCTGATGAATTTCATAATATGCGTGGAACCTCCTTTTTGACTAGTACTTTGAATATACACTTTTTGGAAAAATTATAAAAGGAACGGTATTAATATTATTTAACCAAAATCAAAAAAATGGACAGGGGGAAAGCATCTTTTCATTCCAGGCGGTCATTTTCCTGGAAGATATACGTTTATCACACCTGTAAGAGGGAAAATTCGTGTTGAAGTGTATATCTAAAAAAAGGAAGTGTCCGTTCATGCAGAAAAATCAACAGCGTTATGCGTTGCGCAACCTCGGGTCCGGTTTTTTATTCGGTCTGGGTCTCGTCGCATTTTTAGACGAAGTCATTTTTCACCAATTGTTAGGCTGGCATCATTTTTATGACAAATCAACGACCGCGGTCGGACTGTTTTCCGATGGTCTGTTTCACGCATTCAGTTGGTTCGCGACAGTGGCAGCCCTGTTTTTAGTTGCGGACTTACGGAGACGATCCGCCTTTTGGATGAAGCGGTGGATCAGTGGTGTGATGATCGGCGGAGGTTTTTTCCAATTGTACGATGGTCTGATCAATCATAAAGTCTTCGCAATTCATCAAATTCGTTACGGTGTGGAACTTCTTCCGTATGATATCGCTTGGAATGCAATCGCTGCGCTTATTTTAGCGGGAGGGATTGTGTTATTCCTGCAGACCGGGAAACAACTGCGGACGACAGAGGAGGTGAAATAAGTGATGCATACGCATGAAGGCATGGGAAACGGTTTTGAAACGAGTGTGACGCTCCTCGTGCTCGTCTTACTTCTCGTTTATCCGGTTTCCGCCTGGAAAACGAACAATCACTACCGGCGCTGGCCAATCCATCGGTACGTGTTTTGGGGAAGCGGGATACTGAGTGCCGGTGCTGCGCTCGTCGGTCCGGTTGCAGACTGGGCACACATGAACTTCGCGGGACATATGACGGGGCATCTCTTACTCGGGATGCTCGCACCACTCCTGCTCGTGTTTGCGAAGCCGGTGACGTTATTGTTACGGACGCTACCCGTGCAGGCGGCAAGACGCGTGACGGGCGTCTTGAACAGTCAGCCGCTTCGTCTCTTGACGCACCCGATGACGGCAACGGTTTTAAACATCGGCGGCTTGTACCTGCTTTATACGACAGGACTCTATCCGATGATGCATCAGTCGACTGCACTCTATGCCCTGATCCATCTCCACGTCTTCCTGGCCGGTTACTTGTTTACAAGTGCCCTGATTTATATCGATTTGACGCCGCACCGTTACAGTCACGTCTACCGGGCGGGTATTTTAATACTGGCGTTGGCGGGGCATAAGATTCTTTCGAAATATCTCTACGCTCATCCACCCGGTGGAGTGGGGAAGGCGGAAGCGGAACAAGGGGCCATGCTGATGTATTACGGGGGAGATGTCGTTGATCTCGCGCTCATCATCATTCTCTGTTATCACTGGTACGAGGCGACGGCGCCGCGTTTACAAGCGTCAGAAACATTGGAAATGAGGAAGGACTGAAGGAAACGGTTTGTTGTTTCTTACGAGACTTTTATCTCCTCTTCGATTGGCTGCTCATAAAGATTTTGCTTCGAACGGTTAAAGACGAGCGGTATAGTGAGTAAACCGATGAGTAAAAAACCAATTGAAAAGATGATGTATGTCGCGCGGATGGAAAAGGCTTCGGCGAGTAAACCGATTGTCGCCGTCAAGAGAATGATGAGGAGTGATTCGGCGACATGGATGACTCCTGAAAAGCGGCCCATGAGATTGACCGGGACGTTGTTTTGGTAAAACGATAAAAAGCCCGTATTCGCAAACGATAGAGCGAATGTCAGTAAGAAAAAGCCGGCGGAAGCTACCATGAAGTTATCGGAAATAGCGAATAGAAGGTAGCCGATGGGCGTAGTGACTGCACCGAAGCCAATCAAAAAGCGAAGACGCAGCCATTTCGTGCAGGTCGCATTAATGATGGAACCGAAGATGATCCCGATCCCGGCGATACTGACAAGAAATCCATAGGTACTTTCCGAGAAACCAAGCACACGTGTCGCAAACGAAGCCTCGAGTGAATCAAGACCCGACATGAAAACCATCATGACGCAAAAGAGACTGTAGACGAGCGTGATGTAACGGTGCTGGCTCGTAAAGCGCAACGTTTCTTTCCAGTCGCTGATAATCATTTGAAGACTCAATCGTTCTGCCTGCGCAAAGGTCAATTCTTTTTCTAAAGCGGGCAGGAAAAATAAGATAAGGGCAGAAATGGCGAGCGCGACAGCATTGATATGAATCGCAAGGGACGGTGAGCCTATGATGAACAGGAGACCGGCAATCGTCGGACCGACAATGAAACCGCACGATTGAATGAAATTTTTCAACGCATTAAAACGTTGACGATTACCTTTTGAGACGAGCTTCGTCATATAAATCATCGATGTGGATTCAAACAAGGAGCTGCCAACGTTGATCAAAAAGACAAATATATAGAGGAAGAACAACGAGTCGATAAAGGGGAGAAGGGCGATGAAGAGTGCTCGTGATAAATCGAGTAGCATCATCAATTTACGTTTGTCGACCCGGTCAATCAAAGAACCTGACCATAAACTTGTTATTAAAGAAGCGACAGGAACTAACATGTATAAAAGTGACACCGCGAACGCAGAACTTGTTCGATCAAGAATAATCAAATTGAGGGCAATGAAGTACACCCAGGCGCCTAAGTTCGAGATTCCGACACCAATCAGGAGTAAAGCAGGGTATTTCCAAGCTGTACGATTCATAGTCGGGCGCTCCCTTCTGGTTGTAAATAACCAATTTTTTATTTAGAAATAGAAATTTATTACATTTGATGTTACGCGATTGTTTGTTTGAAGGCAATCAAATGTTTGAAGCGACACGAAAAAAGAAGTAGCGACAATAATATCGCTACCACATGGTGTTGTGGAACTAGTTAATCGGATTTGTTTGTATTTCCCAATAAATCGTTGAATCCGTTTCTTGTAGTCGTTCCATGTTCACTTTTTCTAATACGCGGATCGATCCTCGATTGGTTGCATCCGTTTTGGCAGCGATGTTTGAGACAGCTGTTGTCTGTCGCGCCCATTGAATCAACCCTGCGACAGCTTCTGTTGCGTATCCATTCTGCCAGTAGTGCTCGAGCAAACCGTAACCGATTTCCACCTCTCCGTCTCGATCCGGTTTCCCTTTAAAGCCGGCATCACCGATAATGACATCATCTGCCTGCCGGATGATTAACCAACTCCCCCAGAATAATAAAGACGGATCCTGTTCCAATGCCTTTAAATGATTCGTAATTTCGGGACCGTTCTGATAGTTTTGACGGGTAATAACCGGAAGCTGTTCCTGTGTACATGGAATAAGTCGTAATCGAGCTGTCTCGATGTGCATGCGTTTGAGTCTCCTTAAGATGTTTTCGTGTCCGTAATTTCGAACCGTTTTGTTCGTTCAAAAATCAATTCATAGTAAGAACCGACGGCAACACCGGACGTGACGAAATCTGGAGCGAAAATTTGTACGAAGCGCCAGCCGTCTGCGGCATGTGTCGTGATTACTTCCCGGTAATCTTCCTTCGGATTACCAGATAATCGCTTAAAATCAATCCGCACGAACTTGTATTCGAACATGAAGCTACCTCCTTTGACAATCGACTAATCATACCTACGTTTCAAAATGGGAGAAGTTTCCTAATATACAATGAATGATTCACACTTATCGAGTAAAATGAAGAAATCAGTTAGTAAGAGAGTGAGGAACCATCATGAAATACATACGTTACCTGATTTACTTCGGATTGATCGTCACGATCAATTATTATTTGTCAATGTACGTTACTGTCGATAAAAAGCTACTCCATTCTTTACTTGCGTTCATCATTTTGATCAGTGTTGCGTTCCTCTTGATTACGATTGAATATTTCTTTAATCGAAAAGTACATAAATCCCGCGACTAGTCCGTCGGGGCATGCGAAAAGGAGCACAAGCGTCGTCCAAAGTAATCGGACATGCTCGTGCTCCTGTTCTGTCTCAGTCAGGCTTTTCTTTTTTCGTTCAACTCTTCCGTTTCCGGATTACTCCAGCGCCACGCTGTCCGACGACTGATGAACGATGTCAAAAACATCAGGAATGTCATGACTGGTAACAGAAGCCACCACGATTGCATGAAAAACAACGAGGCAAAGGAATCGATGAAAACAAACGTATGGGCGACGTAAATCCACATGAACAGTGAACTGACGAATAGAATCGCTTCTGCCGTCGTAATGAAATCAAGTTTCTTCTCTTGCATACTTTACCTCCGATCAAGAGCGAACCGTCTCCCGGCTCGCAGTTGCTGCGACATGTTGTTCACTTTCGCTATCCAACAAAATCGTCCGGTTACGCCCTTGCTGCTTAGCGGTATACAACGCTTCGTCGGCGATGACACTCATCCGCTGAATATGAATGTTCTTCCCGTGGGCGACACCGATCGATGTCGTCACATCGATTGCCGGGAATCCATCGATTTGGAAGTGCTCAGCAGCAATTCGTTGACGAATCCGGTTTGCGACTTTGGTCGCTTTTTCCGGTGCTAAATCATAGATTAAGACCATGAACTCCTCGCCGCCAATCCGCGCCGTAAAATCATGCGGACGCGTTTCTTCTTTCAGAATGTTCGCGAACTGTTGTAGGACGAGGTCACCATTGCCATGCCCGTATGTATCATTGACGTGCTTAAAGTGGTCGATATCGAGCGCGAGAATATTGTAAATCCGACCTTCCTGTTCAAGTCCTGCCGTCCGAGTATCCCAAACTCGGCGATTGTAGAGACCGGTCAAATGATCGACTTCGGCTGACTTTTTATAGATATCGACTTGCCGGTTCAACAGTTGGAAATCGAGCGTCAGTAGACTGGACAGAATACCGACTACCAAACCGATTGTCCATGTCGATAACAGGAGGGTGAGGGCAGGTTGACCCCAACCTAAATTAATCAAGACGGCGATGGTGATCATTGATAATGCCCAGACGTTCATCGAGACATTTTGAAAAAACGGCCGATTGAGCAGTTTCCGGTGAAGCGCAAGCATCCCGAAACTGATGCAGAGGACGGCGGTGAAGCCGACGATAGCTTGTTCCGTCACCCCGAACAAGAAGCGGGAACAGGCAATGATCAGTGTTGCGATAACGAGCGGGAAGCGCCCCCCGTAAAACGCGAGCAAGACGAGTGGGAGGTGACGCAAATCCATCCGAAGCGTCTCATTGACGGCGATTCCCTTGAACATCAATAAAACACCCAGTGCCCCAGTCAAAAGGCCGACGATAATCGATTTCACGACATAAGATGGAAAATGGGTGGAATGGATAATTTTCGAGATGATATAAAACCCTGTGAAGGCAATGCAGGCATTCACGAGCAGTTCGACGATGAACATGGTTTTCACATCCTTGCACATGATACTTTCACATTACCACTTTGACAAAAGTTGTCAATAACAGATAGGGGTTGGATTAAAGTATTGGTGGGTAGATTATTTGACTACAAAAAAGTAGGAGTTTTATGTGAGAATGAACTTGATATAAAAAGAGCTGTTAAAAAGAAAATTTTAATCTAATAGTTCTAGATTGTATTTCTTCTAACACCTCTAGTTAAGCTATTTTATTGCTAGATTATATCAGTTAACTACCTATAAAAGAATTCTTTAAAAAATGTTTGAATCTTTTTTAAGACTTTCACTTTGTCGATATTCTAAAGCAGTTAAAGTAGTTGTAAATTCAACGGTAGAATCAATTTCTTGTACTAAGTTTTGAAGTTGAATAATGTCAGTGAAGAAAAATTCTTTTCTTAAGTTGATTTTATTAACACGATTTGATTCTAACATTTGATGTAACTTTTGTTCGAGACTAACTGCGTTATTGCTGAAAATCATAGCGTGTACGTCAAATTTAAATGGTACAGAAGCATCCCCGAGCTCATCAACACGATCTTGTGGATTAAGTCTTCTTGTCATTCCTACTTTAAACATTTTATTTCCAAAAGAACCTAGGTTAGAAATGATATACACATATCCAGCTCTACCATTCGCCCTCTTTATAATTTCTTCCTTTTCTTTCTCCAGTTGATTGAATTGATTTTCTAGTTCTAATAATCTAGCTTCTAACGCCTTGATTTTAGTTTGATCTTTTTCGTTAAGTAATAGCTCTTTATTCTTAGTCATTTCAATAGTGTATTTTTCTTCTTCTTTTTCGATTTTTTTCTTTTCGGCTTCAAGGATTCGGTGTTCTTCATTTTCTTGTCGAATCTGTTCTTTAATTTGTCTCTGTTCTTCTTTCTCTTTTTCTTTTTGAATGTAGTATTTATATTCAATTTGTACTGCATTTAAGAATAGAGGCTCGAGTTCAGTCAGAAATTTTGTAATAGTGGGAAGAATGCTAGCATTACCGTTTCCGCAAATAGTTAAATATTTATTAATTAAGGTTTTTGCATTATCTAAAGCTTTATCTAAATTAGAATACTTGAGTGTAAACAAGATGTTTTGGAGTTCCGCTTGAAGACCGATAACCATTAAGTTATAAATTGTAAGATTTGCTTTTGTTGTGTAGCGTGCTTGATAAACATTTAATAGGCTTTTTATATCTTTGTTATTCGTATTCATTTCTTTGCGAAGCAGCTTCGAATCCTGGTGATGAAGATTTAGTTGAACGATTGCTTCTAGCACACCGTGCCCCAAGGATTCTTCAATAATGATCAACTCTTTTTCAATTTGACTATGGTCAATTGTTTCAGGAAATTTTCGAACCAAATTTTGAATACCGATAATTTCTGTTTTATATCTTTTTGCGCTTTTTTCTTGCTTCGAAACTTCTTTCGTTAGTTCTTCCAATCGATTCTCATACTCTAGAATTGAGTTGGCGAGATGTACTGTTTTATCCTCTTTTTCTTTTAAAGCATGATTGGCATTTTCCAAAATGATTTTAGCTTCCAATGTAGCGGTTGCAATATATGCCTCTTTTTCTTCCTGCATCGAATCTTTTACTTCTTGGATAGTATCTTTTACAAGTTGGTCTTTGTTTTCTATTTGGGAACTTAAATTGTCCAATAATTCTTGTTTCTCTTTAAGCACTTTATTTAGGTTAAATAGGTCTTTTATCTTTTGGAACATAGAAATCGACCTCCCTTTAAGTATAATCTTGGAATAACACTTTAATAAAACAGATTAATATATATAATTATTAATTGTAAATTGTTTTCCATGTCGGGGCAATAGAAGTCTTATAAAAAGCGAGGTGTCCAGTCAAAAATTAGTTAAAATTAAAAAGCATATTTATCGTTCTTAATGATTTTATTGTTAAAAGTGATAAGTCAACCTGAAACCTTTTCTTCCTCCTTTTCGTAATACTAGTTGAAAAAGGGGGAGACAGATGAGTACGACAATCGGTTCATTACTCGCCATATTGATTATGCTCGTCACAATCATTTATGGCGTCGTCTACATACAAAAAAAGAAGCGGAATACGGATCGGGAAGCAACTTACAAAATCGTTTTCACGACAGCGATTCTGCTGCTCGCCTTACCGTTTATCCTAACGATATTTAAGTAACGTGGAGGTAGTGTCTTGGAACAACTCATCATTCTTATCGGTTCATTTTTAATTGCGGGTGGGATGCTCTTTACAATCATCCGGGCGGGATCAATCGCTTACCGCCGGCAACAAATCTCAAAAGGACTGTTCGTGTTCGCGACCGTCTCATCGTCGATCGGGGCCGTGTTACTCGCGGGACTGCTGCCCTTATTGTTTAGTCTCTGGTTCGAGTGAAGACTAACGAAACGTGTGTCACTGATTTTTTAATCAGCTGACGCACGTTTTTTTTATTTTTTTTCGAACAATTGTCGAAACGGTCCTGTTAATCCTTAAGAGAAAGGAGGCGAACCTCCTTTGCATATCAAAGGAGGAACGAGCGATGCACCCTTATGTACAAGTCGAGCACCGTGTCCTGCGCGACGGACAACAGTTTTCATCGGTTCATGAAAAAATGATTTATTTGATTTTAGCGAGTTATGCCGGAGCATCCGGGAGTGCCTTTCCGTCGCACCAGACGATTGCGAACGCCGTCCCGTGCGGCAAGACGACCGTCAAAGCGTGTCTTGCATCGTTACTTGAAAAAGGGTTGATTGAAAAGGAGGAACGCTTCAATCAACACGGTGGACAAACATCAAATGAATATCACGTCCGATCGGTTCCGGACGCGGTACGACTACCGGGGGAGCAGGAGCCGACTACCGGGACGGCGCGAGATGACGACGAAGAACCTGTCTTGAAGAAACAGTCTTTAAAAAAAGAACCATCCTCAACGGCGTCCTCCGTCTTCGCGTTGTTCGAAGCGGAAATTGGCTGCACCTCCCCTTGGATCAAACAGCAACTGGCGCAAGCCGTGACAAAGACGAGTCATGACGTCGTCGTCCATGCAATCGAACAAGCGGCAGCGGCGAATGTCCGCAAGTGGCAATACGTCAAAGCCGTCATCGATCAGTTACATGCGCGCCAAATCACGTCAGGTGAACAAATCAAGCGTCATGAATCGAGACGGGCGGAACGACCGGCACGGACGAAGCGGACGAAGCACCGTTCGTCAGCCGTGTTACCGGCCTGGGTCGAAATGGAGCGGACAGAGCAGCGGCTGTTCGAAGAAAAGCGACGAGCGGCTTGGACGGCGTCAGTCCCGGAAGAAGCCGAACTGACGGACTTGCTCGCCCAATTGATTTAAAAAATAAAGGAGGATACACAGATGACTATCAGCACAGCATGGTTACTCGAACGCGCCGATCGGAAATTATCCGTCAAGGGAATGGACGCGGATGTCGTCACGATTACGCGGAGCGTCATCAAAGAACTCGCACAACAACAGATTTACGTCGGCGTCGCGCAAAGCTACCGGACGAAACAGGAACAGGATGCCTTGTATGCTGTAGGACGGACACGCCCCGGAAAAATCGTCACCTACGCGCGCGGGGGACAGTCGAATCATAACTTCGGTGTCGCCGTCGATCTCTTTTGTTATTCATCTGACGGAACACGCGCTGAATTTTTAGCACCACCGGACAAACGGTTGTCACGGATTGTCGCGGCGATGAAGCAGCGACAGATGGAATGGGGCGGGGACTGGACACCATTTCGGGATTATCCGCACTTTCAACTGTTCGACGCCGTCAACGGGAAGAAGAAGCCGCACCTTGCCCCGCTTTATCTAGGACGTGCTCTAGCGAAAGGGAGTCAGGACAAGGAGACGATTCGCTTGATTCAAATGAAGTTACGTCTTCCGGCGAGCGGCCGGTTTGATGACGGTCTGACGCGTGCCGTCAAAGACTTTCAGCGACAGGTGAAAATCACAGTCGACGGAATCGTTGGCCCTGTAACATGGCGTCATTTGTTTCAGGAGGGACGCGGATGACGAAGCGATATGCAGCAGCCTTGCGACTGATCGTCCCCCTCTATTCGATTGTCAATTTGACGCTTCTTGCGAGCGGGTATGATCCGCTACCATTTGCAGAGACAGCCGTCGATCTTGCAGTGACGACGCTCGTCGGCATTTTGGGTACACTCGTCGCTTGGTGGAAAAACAATAACGTCACCCGGGCCGCAAAAGAGGCGCAAGCGTTGCTTGACGAACTCAAGCGCAGTGTTCCGACGGACTGAATGTGCGATGAACACTAATACTTTGAAGTCGAGATGCCGATAAAGAGGTGATGAATTGAATCGTTCTCGATTCTTGCGAGAGCGTATAAAGAGAGAGGTCTGACTGGACGTGAAATTTTCCGCATTGCAATGGTTCTTAATGACGGCTTTGTTTTCATTGATGTTTACAAGTATTTGGAGTTACACTGCATTTTCTAATATCGAGCGGGAGAACGACCGGATTCTTGCAGTAGCGATTCCGATTTCGAATACAGCATCCCAATTGTTTCCTTTACTACTCGATCAAGAATTAACGGTGCGGAGCTTTTACCTGGAACGACGTCAGCAAGACTTCGAACAATTCCAGACGACGCGCGCGAACCTGCAGGCGTCGCTTGAAGCGTTAGAGCAGCTCGACGATCTTGACCTGACGATGCGCCGGATTTTACAAGAGGAGGCGGTGCCGCTCCTGCAACAGACCGATGCCTTTTATCAACAGCAGCTTACGTATATTCAACAAGACAATCTGATCGAAGCCGAGCGGAATCGTTATGACGGCATGGCGTACATCAATCAATTTCGCCAGATCGACATTAAAATCCGGGCTGAAATCGAACAGATTGTCATGGCAGCGACGAACCGGTCAAAAGCGGCCTCATCCTCTGCAAAATGGGTCATCGTCATCGTGTTAAGTGTCGCCGTCTTGATTTTGTTCGCCTTTTTGCAGACGTTTCGGCTCGAACGCAGTAAACGTGCGTTGATTCGCCGGTCGCTGCACGATAGTTTGACGGGGATCCCGAACCGGCGGGCGTTCGACGAACACCTTGAGCGTGTCTTTGAAGAGGCGCGGCTTTCCGCTTCAGAAGTGACGCTCATCCTGCTCGACGTCGATGCCTTTAAACTCTATAACGATACGTATGGGCACTTACAAGGAGATGCTTGTCTGAAACAGGTCGCGAGTGTCCTGAAGAAACAGGCTGGACTATTCGGACACGTCGCCCGGTACGGCGGTGAGGAATTTGCAGTCGTTCTCTCGGATCAATCGGCACAAGGAGAGCTTGTCGCCGAGCGGATTCGGACAGGGATTCTCGACTTGAAGTTACCCCATGAACGGTATGCGCCCCTGTACCAAGTCAGTGTCAGTTTAGGGATGGCAACCGTTCAGCCGGATGATGCGCTAACGGAGATTCATTTAATTGATCGCGCCGACATGGCACTGTATGCGGCAAAAGCAGCGGGGAAAAATCAGCTCGTCCGTCACGATGCGAGTTGAATATGGATCGTAATCGTAAAAGGCAACAGCTTCCGCAGAAGCTGTTGCCTTTTTTGAATGAATTCAATGTAAAATCACACAGTACGAATTGTCAGAGATTAACGGTGCAGAAACCACAAACACGACGTTGATCGGTGTTCCACCCAGTTTAGCATCGAGTTGATGGAGCTGTGAACGGATTTTACGACTTAGCCCATAACGGATCTCGGTACTCAGTTCATCCATGTCTGCATCATGTACGTGTAACAGGAGTTGAAATGGTTCGAGCGAGAAAATAGAAAAATCGCAGTCGATTCGGGGGTCCTCAAATTGCTCATTCAACCCATTTTTAATAAAGTATGCTTCCTGTGCTGAAATCATCCCGTTTCACCTCGCTCTCTTGCGAAAAAACCTGTCCAAACCTGGATAAAAAAATCGGCTTGCCTTATATAGTAGTTATTACCCAGTTTTATCGGAAAATATCAGAAAAGCGACAGAAAATGAAATTTGATGATCAGTCGAAAAATAAAAAACGAAG
This sequence comes from Exiguobacterium sp. s95, assembly GCF_018618655.1. Lineage (NCBI taxonomy): Bacteria > Bacillati > Bacillota > Bacilli > Caryophanales > Exiguobacterium > Exiguobacterium sp. s95. The sequence continues at coordinate 265,230 of NZ_JACSMM010000001.1, forward strand.
CGGCGGAAGTCGTGCTCACGCCCTGCTTCGTTAATGTTAATGTTTAGAGGTGTTGTTTACGTAAAAAATCATCGGTCGCTTGCTTGAAAAACGTAAATTGATGAACTTTGAGTTGGCATTTGTTGCCGTAACGGACCTCGAAATAACCTGGATCGACGGGGGAAGGGAAACCGATTCGTTTGAACCATTCCGTGATTGTTTCATGACCATAACGTTGTAAATGTTTCGGTAGCCGAAAATTAAAAAATTGAATATGTTCGCGAATCAGCTCGGAAGATACATCATGATCCGGCTGGATGATGACGGTGACGTGATGATCATAATCGAACCCCGCGAGTTGGAACCGGTTTGGTCGGTAAATCTTGATATAATAATAAAAAAAGGCGAGCGTCGCGAAGCTTAGAACGATTAAGATGAGAATATAAGGTGGAGCCGAAATGGAAGAGTCGAAACTCGTCCGAAAGAGCGGTTTTTCCGGCGTGATCGATTCGATGTCGACGACGGCACCACGGTCGACGTTGAACGATTCGATACTGGAAATGATGGACGAATCGCCTTGATTGCCGCAACGCGCTACGCACGAAGAATCAGCTGTTTTATGTAAAAGTGATAAGGCCGAAAAATATACGGACGGGAGGACGGATTGGGCAAATAAAACAAGGAAACACGTCAGACTGATGTACAAAAAAACTTTTAAACGAAATGACTGTGGCACCGGTTTACTCCTTTCTCTCAACCTGAATGGGATGAATCTTTAGGAAGAGTATAGCAAAAGAAGTACAGTCTGTTATTTGTTTTTTCAAAATATAGTCATTATTTACAAAAATAATAGGGGGCTTTTTGTGATGGAAGAATTACGAAGAAGTTTTCAAGCAGCGCGGCAGCAGGTCAGTGGACACGGCAAGCGGAACGTCGGTGTCCTAAAAGAAGCCTTGCTGAACGTCGCCGACGATACGGGAAGTGACATTTACGGGAACGGGGCGGTCATCAACGACTTCGAACAAAAAATCGCGGCGTTGCTCGGGCATGAATCGGCCGTCTTTTTCCCGAGCGGGACGATGGCGCAGCAAATCGCGTTACGGATTTGGTCCGATGACCGAAACAACCGGCACGTCGCCTACCATCCGCTCTGTCACTTAGAGCTGCATGAACAGGATGGCTTGCGGCAGCTTCATCCGATCGAGCCGATCCTCGTCAGTGAACGGGACATGATGATGACGCTAGACGACATCAAAGCCTTACCGGAGATTGCCTGCCTGCTACTCGAACTGCCGAACCGCGAACTCGGTGGTGTCGCGCCATCATTCAGCGCGTTAGAAGCGATTGTCGCCTACTGCCGGGAGCAGGGAATCCGTCTTCATCTTGACGGTGCCCGTTTGCTGGAACTGTTGCCGTATTATGACAAACCGGCAAGCGACGTCGCGAGCTTGTTCGACAGCGTCTACTTATCATTTTATAAAGGGCTCGGCGGGATTGCTGGTGCGATCCTTGCCGGCCCGAAGGCGTTTACGACAGAAGCACGGATTTGGAAACGACGTTATGGCGGCGACTTGATCAGTCTCTATCCCTATGTCATTTCGTCCGACTATTATTATGAGCAACGCAAGGACCGGATGGGGCACTATTATGAGCAGGCAAAGTACGCCGCCGAGCGGTTGAACACGATCGACAACATTTTCACGACACCGCGCGTTCCGGTCTTAAACATGTTCCACCTCCACTTTAATGGTGAAGTGGCAGACGTCGCTGCACGATTGACGCGAATCCAGGATGAACTTGGACTTGGCCTCGTCGGATACCTCGTCGAACACGACGGATACTGTTCGACGGAAATCAGTTTCGGTGACGCCTTCGACGCCGTCTCAAACGAGGCGTTCGAACAGTTGATCACCCGCTTGACGGCAGAATTTTCAGCTTAACGGGATTGAGTAGGCTGTTTCCCGGGAATGGACGGATGTAGGCGATGGTAGCTGCTGATTTTTTCAGTGATCATTTGTTCCGTCAGTTGTAATTCGGCAAGCTGCGCCCGGACAAGGGCTTGGTGCTGTTCGAGCAGGGCGAGTCGATCAAGCGTCGTATCGTGATCGTCTGAAGAAGCGCGGAACAACACGACATACTGCCGAATTTGGTCAATCGGCATGTGTGTCGCCCGCAGGCGGAGGACGAACCGGAGCCAGTCGATGTGCTTGTCATCGTACTGCCGGACGCCGCTTGCCGTCCGGTCCGGAAACAGCAGTCCTTCCTTTTCGTAATAACGAATCGTGTGGGCACTCGTATCAGTCAATCGACTGACTTCTGAGATGGAATACATCAACATCACCTTTTCTGCTTGACTTAGAGTTCACTCGAAGGAGTAGACTCTCACTATACCAAAACGAAATGGGGAAAAACAGATGAAGTATACGGTCATTACAGGAGCAAGTTCAGGGATTGGGTTTGAAACGGCGAAAGTTCTCGCTGCAAAAGGAAAATCGCTTGTCCTCGTCGCCCGGCGGAACGATCAGCTCGAAGCGTTACGGGACGATTTACTGAAGACCTATCCGGAACTTGATATCATCCTTCATTCAGTCGACTTGACGGAGATGGCGAACGTGCATCAGTTGTATGACGACGTCAAGCACCTTGAAATCGAGACGTGGATCAACAACGCCGGATTCGGAGACTTCGACAACGTCAAAGACATCGAAATCGGAAAAATCGAGAAGATGCTTCGTTTGAACATCGAAGCGTTGACGGTCCTGACGAGTCTGTACGTCCGTGACCACCATGACGTCGAAGGGACAACCGTCCTCAACGTCTCGTCAGGCGGCGGCTACCGGATTGTTCCGAATGCCGTCACGTATTGTGCGACGAAGTTCTACGTCAGTGCCTACACGGAAGGCCTCGCGCAAGAATTGCAACAATCCGGTGCGAAGTTGCGGGCAAAAGTCCTTGCACCGGCAGCGACGGAAACCGAATTCGCCGATCGCTCACGCGGGGAGGGTGGATTCGACTACAGCAAAAACGTCCCGCAGTATCATACAGCGGCAGAAATGGCGACGTTCCTCGATCAATTGCTCGAAAGTGACGCAATCGTCGGGATCGTCAATGCGGAAGATTATTCCTTCCAGCTACGCGGACCACTCTTTACGTACGTCGGTGGCGCGAACTCGAACTAAACGCGTAAAAACTAAGCCTTCGCTTTTAATGCGGAGGCTTGGTTTTGCGTTTGGTTGTTGAAGCGGGTTCGTTTTATACTCGCTTTTGACAGTCAGTCAAATGCCTATGCCTTTTCGTGCACTATATTTTCCAGATACCCCATGTTTTCGACTATCGTAATATCCTTCTTGAAGCGTTGAATCGCATGAGAGAAGGTTTTTTTATTCGTTCCTTTAGGATAACCAGAGCACACGTTTAAGATGCTGTTGAGTTTTTCGCAGTCGCCGCCGATAAAGTAATGTGACATCACATCCTTATCCGCGGAAGCGATCACGACAAATGTTGCAAAATCGAGAACATCTTCCACATGCTGTTCTTCAATTAATTTATCGGCAGTAAATGCCGTTTTAAATTCGTAGCTCTCAAACGACATAATATGACCACGCAATACATCCAGGATGGATCGCCGATAGATGCAGTAAACACCACAAATCGTCTCATAAGGCGGTATAAAAGGGTCGTCCATTACATTGACAATTTTTTCGTCGTCTTTATCGATGGGAATGGCCTGAAACCGGTTGACCATCATCTTGTCGATATAATCGATTTTTTTTGGCCTAAGTTCTTTTAGAGTACTTTCATGCAACGGGATGCGCATCCTTTCTTATGAATGTATCAATATCCCACTAATTGTAATATCTCAATTTGAACAAAATCAAAGTGTATTTTCGTCGCTGTAGCGAATTTTTTTAGATAGAGCTACGCTGCTTTCAAAGCGATGAACGGTTGCAACCATGATGTCTTAATGAACAGATTAAACGCCATCCCCAAAACGAGGAGCAGTGTTTGACTATGAAGACAAAATGATATTAGACAATACCTCCTAAAAAGCGTCTTTTTTTCGTTGGTTTCCCCGTATAAATTCCTCGTTTTCCACAGAGATTGTCTACAGTCTGAAAACGCCATTCCTAAAACTAGGAATGGCGTTTTTTTAAAGTTAAATGATTGGAATCGCAAGCGTCGAAAGTAAGCTGACACCTAAGAATAAGGCATAGCTGAAAAACGTCGCTTTTGCGTTTCGATCATGTTTATGTCCGAGAATCGCAAACAACAGAACTGCTAAAAACGTAAGTAGTGATAACGACAACAAGTGGTGTTGATCCGTTGAAGGAACGAGCGATTGAACCAAGTGGGCTAAACCAAGCGGTAAAACAATCAGTAAAAAATAGAAACCAAGCCGTGTTTCTGATGGAACTTCAGTTGCTTCGTCGTTCGGATCGATACGTGTGTACATTTTCATGGATCGTCACCTCCTTCTATTTCAGTATAAAGGAAGGGATGGTGAAACCTCGTTACAGTCCCGTAAGAACTAGATAACAATTTGACTTCTAGATGACATCCAGATGTCGCGCCGTTTTGATTTTGTAAAATCCCGACAATATTTTTTTCAACATGATTCATTATTAACTATAATATCAAATGCAATAGTTCAAGTGGAAACCATCACAAACAGACTAGGTTAAACGTGGGGGAATCAAGAGTTTCACACAATAAAAGATTGTTTAAGGCATATTCCAGATTAATCATAGAAAAATTGAGATGCTGTATAAAAAAGCAAAAAATAAAGAGAGCGATGCTCCTAGTCCTAAAAAGAGTATCTTGACGGAATCGCTCGTTGTTCGTATAACAAAGATCAGTAACCCGCTGAAGAGCAAACTGATTGTCATTAATGAGATGGTTGTCACGGTAGGTTCGAACCGGATACTAGAATAAGTAAAACGCAAGCTGGGAAAAAGAAATTCTGACAGTGTACCAGCGCCGCTTGATTTTAATGTGTCCTTGATCGAATGCGGTGGTTCCTGTTGACCGAGCCATGCAGTCGCTGTAAAGAGAAGAAACATCAAGAGTCCTTCCACCCGCATGCGCATCCGCTGGACTTCGAATGATTGTTTGGAATGCGCATAACTCCACTTTCCGTTCAGGAAACCGATGACCAGCACAGGGAGAATCAAGACATGTTTCCAAAGTAAGGCTTGACCATACGGCAAAATCCAAGAATCGAGATAGTTCCCTACCGATACCACGACAGACATCAGATAGATTCCGGAACCGACGATTATTAAAAAACATAACGTCACGAGTGGTCTAAACCATTCGAGGATAATGGCCAAATTACGGTCTGATTTACTTGAAAAGCCGAGTACGAGCAATCCGCCGGTCCAAATGAAGACGGCCAGGGCATGCGCTGTATGTATAATCATGCCTTCTGCCCCTTTGATGCTGGAAGCGTGTCCGGACCATGCAAAAGTTCCGACCATCAACAATAGAAAGAACATCGATAACTTTACACGCCCCGGGCTGAGTGATGGACGATTGGTGAAGATGAGAAGAAGTACACTCCAAAGAGTCATCAAGATCCAGGCATTTCCAGCCTCGAATGTAAATAATACGGATTGGAGCGTCATCCATAAACCGATATCTTCATATAAATATAGTACGATTCGTATGACCGAAAAGGAAAAGAACAGTGGAGTCAGCAAGATAAGGGCACGTATCCGCCGTACTGAAAACGAAATGTCAGGTCGGTAGGACAAGGGAATGAGCTGGATGGAAAAATATCCGATTAATAGCGTAAGAGAACCGTAGAGGAGTGTATCACCGATCAGGTAAAGAAAAATCATCGCTTACGCCCTTGTAGGACAGTCCGGTAGAAAAAGTACAGTGCCAATAATATAAGAATTCCCCCGGCAATCCAAAAGGCAAACCGGCTATCAACCGTAGCGCGTGTGGTTGTCGCAGAAGGTTCCTCTTTTTTCGGTTCTGTTCGAACAGACGTTTGGTCCTCCTGGGGTTCGGCCTCGACTTTGTTTGCTGCGACGGTGAACACATAAGTACCTTCAATTGGATGTCCGTCTGTCCCGACGATTTTCCAATCGACTTGATATTGCCCCGGTGACAAAGTTTGATCGAACTTCAGGGTCATCCGTTCATTTTTTTGACTAAGTGTCCCGTCGAGGACATCCGAAGAACCGATAGCGGACACCTGAACCCTACCGCCAGCTTCAATCTTGGATTCAAAACGCAGGATCATCGTGTCAGTCGGTTGAACAGTCTGATTTGCTTCTGGATTGGAAGAATCCAGTCCGGTATGCGCAGACACATACAGAGGGAAACACAAAATACTCATTACCAGTAGTAACAGCAAATAGTTTTTTCGATACATCTCTTCAACTCCTTTATGTTTGTTATGTACGGTCAAAACCATAAAAGATATAATCAAAAACCTTTATTTTTTTGACGCTTACATTAGTAAATGCTAATATGATTATATCATATTAGTGAATCCGAATATGAAAAAGGAGTGAACATTATGGAACAATTACTGGAACCGTTGGAATTGAAAGTAAGGGTCGTTCATGGTTTTTCAAATAAAACACGACTACAAATCTTAGAATGTATTCGTGACGGTGAAAAGACAGTGACAGAAATCGTCGAAGCAATTCATGGAAATCAGTCCAACGTCTCGCAACATTTGGCTTGTTTAAAAGGGTGTGGACTGATTCAAAAACGGACGCAAGGGAAATACGGCTATTACTCTTTGCGAAACGATACAGTACGAGAATTATTGCAATTGTTTGGAGAACTGACGCTGGAAATCGGGCAGGAATCCGCTTGTTGTGAACATCACATCGAGGAGGCATAAAAATGACAAGTTCCTGCTGTAACAACGGCTCTCTGAATGAGAACGATTCAAAAGAAGCGAAAGATGCCGCTTCATCTACAACGACATGTAGTACGTCGAACGAGGTCGAGCGACGTGCGATGAAACATGTCGAGACGAGTTGCTGTTCGAATTCGACATCCGAGATAGCTGGTACAACCATTGAAACCGCGTCCCCGCAGAAAGAAGCGGAATCGTGCTGTAGTAAAGGTTTACAGAAAACGGTAGACAGCCTGAATGCTGATACGTGTTGTTCTTCAAGCAGTGCTGTTTCGACGCCAGTTCATCCTGATCGTGCAACATATACTTATCGTATAGCAGGAATGGATTGTCCTTCTTGTGCGGCGACTTTAGAAAAAGGATTATCTACAATTCCGGAGTATCGGAATGTGTCTGTCCATTATGGTGCGGCTCGTTTAAAAATCGAGAGTGAGACAACACCGAGTGATCGCCGGCTTCGACATGAGGTGAAGAAGTTAGGGTTTCAACTCGTCGCTCCTGACAAATCAGATCAATGTGTCCAGACATATGCAGTTTCGGGGATGGATTGTAGCAGTTGTGCTAAAACGATTGAACAACATTTTGGGAAAATGGCAGATGTACAGACTGTCATGGTCTCGTTTGCACGCGGAGAAATGGAAATCGCACATCATTTGGATGTTCGACAAGTAAAAAGTGAGCTGAACAAAATCGGTTTTGATGGACAGGTTAAAGGAGAAGAGTCTTCTACATCTTCGTCACGTTCATACGATGGAATATCACTGGTCTTATCCGGGATCCTGATTGGGTTAGGGTTACTCTTTCAAACAATAGGAATCCTCTATCTTCCGGACGCTCTGTACGGAATCGCTTTGATGTTGAGCGGGTGGAAAGCTTTTCGAAGCGCGTTTTATGCCATGCGTGCTCGGTCACTCGACATGAATGTGTTGATGAGCGTAGCAGCCATTGGTGCCACGTTCATTGGTGAATGGCTTGAAGGCGCGACCGTCGTCTTCCTCTTTGCCATCGGGAATCTGCTTCAAAATCATTCGCTAGCCCGGACGCGGAATTCGATTCAAAAACTCATCGAACTTTCCCCGAAGGAGGCCTTCGTGCTGACGGAAGAAGGGCTTATACGGAAATCAGTAGAAGCGGTGCAAATCGGAGAAAAAATTCGGATTCGGCCAGGGGATCAGGTTGCACTAGACGGAATGGTTTTGAAAGGGACGACGACCATCAATCAAGCATCGATTACAGGAGAATCGATTCCGGTCGACAAAAGTGAAGGAGATCACGTCTTTGCCGGGACGTTAAATATGGATCGTTCGTTCGACATGATCGTCGAAAAAACATATCAGGAAACAACGCTTGCGCATATCATCGAATTGGTCGAGGAAGCACAGGATAATAAAGCGCCAAGCGAAGCATTCATCGACCGTTTCGCCAAAATCTATACTCCATTCGTCTTTTTAGGCGCGCTGTTGATCATGATTGTCCCGCCACTCCTTCAACTCGGTAGTTGGGGGGAGTGGTTCTACAAGGGGTTAGAATTGATTGTCATCGCTTGTCCATGTGCGCTTGTCATATCGACACCGGTCGCGATTGTGACCGCAATCGGGAATGCTGCACGAAATGGTGTATTGATCAAAGGTGGCGTCTTCTTAGAAAAGGCAGGAAAGATCGACGCGGTCGCTTTCGACAAGACAGGAACGCTGACGAAGGGGACGCCGGCAGTTCAACAGTTCATGTTACTCTCGGATGATCGCGAGCATGTGTTGCGCATCGCACACTCACTCGAACGGCATTCAAGTCACCCATTAGCAAAAGCCATCACAGAATACGCGATTCAAGAAGAAATACATCCGCTTGAATCGGACGCGATTACAAATCGCGTAGGGAATGGTATGTCGGGTGAATTCGAACAAATTCTGTATCATATCGGAGGCGTAAAGTGGTTTCGTGAAATGGGTTATGAGTTGGGAATGCTTGATTCGACTATTGCAAATGCTGAAAAGCAAGGTCAGACCGTCGTACTTCTCGGAAGTGACGCTGATGTCCACGGACTCTTTGTACTTTCAGACGAAGTACGAGATGAGAGCGCCGATGCTGTACGTAAGTTAAAGGGGAAAATAAAAATAAAAAAATTAGTCATGTTGACTGGTGATAATGCAGGTGCAGCAGCTCGTATTGGGGAAAAACTAAATCTGGATGAAGTGCATGCCAATCTCCTGCCTCATGAAAAGGTTCATATTGTTGAAAACATGAAGAAACAATCGTTTCAAACCGCAATGGTCGGTGACGGTATCAATGATGCACCTGCTTTCGTTACAGCGGACGTCAGCATTGCGATGGGTGGAGCAGGGACGGATACCGCACTTGAAACGGCGGATATCGTATTGATGGCAGACAATTTAAACAAGTTACCTTATACATTTGACTTAAGCAAAGCAACGCTGACTATCATTAAACAGAATGTCATTTTTTCGATTCTCATTAAATTGATTGCATTGATGCTCGTCTTTCCTGGATGGTTGACATTGTGGATGGCTGTCCTCAGCGATACAGGCGCAGCGGTACTCGTGACATTGAATGCCCTTCGATTATTGAAAAAGCGGACGCTTTAAATCATGAGGGTGTCAAGATGATGACTTGGATGTGAGTATAATAAGTAAAAGGATTATGGTATATCAAATCAAGGAGGAAACGACGTGCCTAAAGTGTTTCGTTATTTTTACCTGTCTGATTTATTTGCCGTCGTCGGTGCGAGCATCTCCTATATCGCCATCTACTGGACGAGTGCAGAACGGTTGACGGCGTTACAGCTTGCCCTGTTGATTGGCGCCGTCTTTTTGACGCGGTTCGTCGTCGCGACCTTTAGTGGTCCGTGGATTGATCGTGTCGACCCGGTCCGCTTACTCAAGGGGACGGTTGCTGTCCGGACGGGACTATTAGTTTTGACGGCAATCGGCTTGCAACTGTTTTCCGGCTCGACCGGACTGTTGATTGCATTATTGATTGCTCAGACGGTTTTACAGACGATTGGCGGAAATACGGCATTCAAAGTCGTGGTCCGACTTGTTGAAGCAGACCGTCTACCGGTCGCGAATGCCTACTTGAGTACACTCGACCGAATCGGGACGTTAAGCGGACTCTTGATTGGCGGCGTGCTAATTGCGAGCTTTTCCATCGAGACGATTTTACTGATGGAAGCCGTCCTGCATGGCGTAGCGTGGCTGTTGCTCCTGTCGATCAAGCCTGCTGCACCCGGGGGAGAAGGGAAACAGAACCGGTACATCGACGCGTTGACGGAAGGACTGACGTACTTAAAACAAGACCGGCAACTGATGCAAATCTTAGGATTCGCCGTCATCGCCAACTGGATGATTACACCCGCGAATACGTTACTCGCGCCGTTCGCGAAAGACGTCGTCGCTGGCGGAGCAAAAACCTTTTCGGTACTGGAGCTCGCCCTCGTCATCGGTGGCATTCTCATGTCGCTGCTCTATGCCCGGTTCGCGAAACAAGTCGTCCTCGGTCGACTGTTCCGGCTGTCCGTGTTGTTACAAGGCCTCTTTATCATCACCCTCAGCTGGACGGATACCGTGTCGCTCGCTTTCATCGCGCTCTTTTTACTGGGTGCTGCCCTCAGTTTATTCGGAATTCCGTTTTCGACGCTGCTCCAGCAAACGACGCCGGATTTACTGCTCGGACGGGTCCGCTCGGCGATGGTCGCCATCTCGACACTTTGTTCTGCGGTCTGTTACGTCTTATCCGGTTATATGACGACCTTCCTGTCAATCGAACACGTTTTTCTGTTCTTCGGCGGTTCAGGACTGGTCGGTGCCGTATTCTTGATGCTGCTTACGTCACGTCACGCAGCTAGTAATATCAGTCAGGACAAGGCAGGATAAGGAAATCGGTCTTAAGGTGGAGGGCAAGCGCTTTCTTTCGCAGTACACTTAATAAAAGAAGAACAAAAGGGGATAGCGACGATGGATGGTCTGATGATGATAGCATTGTTATTTTTAATTCCGATTAGTGGGATGACGGTGTTGTTGAATCTGTTATGGCGACGAATTGAAGTAGAATAATATGAAGAAATGAACGGACTGCCGTAAGCCGGCAGTCTGTTTTTATGCGAAATTTTAGGGGGAGAATCATGAAGAAAATCATCATCATCGGTTCCGGCGGTTCGGGGAAATCGACGTTCGGACGTCAATTGCATGAACAAACCGGGATTAAGGTGTCACATCTCGATGCGTTGTTCTGGAAACCGAATTGGGTTGCCGTCCCGCGGGACGAGCAAATAGAGGTGCAACGGCAGTTGATGGAACAACCGGAATGGATCCTTGACGGAAACTACGGCGGAACACTCGGGATGCGGCTTGACGCCGCCGATACGGTCATCTTTCTCGACATGCCGCGGACCGTTTGTGCGTACCGGGTCATCAAACGTAATCTGAAGTACCGCAACCGGACACGGCCGGACATGGGGGAAGGCTGCATCGAACAATTCAGCTGGCAGTTCCTGAAGTGGGTCTGGCAGTACCCGAAAGCGCGGCGACCGGGTGTCTTACGCCAGCTTGACGAAGTGCGACATGAGAAAAACGTCGTCATTTTGTCGTCGAAGCGTGACGTACAGGCGTTTTTAGATCAGCTTTGATGCAATTTGGTTTGCGTTAGTCAGTTTTTCATAATCACTTTTGAGCATGGACATAATCAGTTCGTCAAAATAAACCCCATTATAATTTATCGATTCACGGAGTATACCTTCCGTTACAAACCCTGCTTTTTTATAAGCTGCTATCCCATTTACATTATGACTATATACTTCAAGTTGAAGTCGATTCAATCGTAGTTTGTTAAATACGAAGTGCAACGTTAATTGTAAAGCTTCCGAACCATAACCTTTTCCTGTTAATTTCAATGAGCTCATGGAAATTCGAAATCCTGCTCGCTTATTTTCTTGATCTATCTCAAAAACAGACAATTCTCCTATCATTTTATTGTTACTGTTGAGACAGATTGCAAAATCATATCGTGTTGAATCGCTGTTTATAATTTTTATGTGCTGTTGAATTTGCTTTAATGTAAAGGTTGCTTTAGTTGCCGTCACATATCGGATTTCGTCGTCTTGAGATGCTGCTAGCAGTAGAGGTGCGTCTTTTATTGTTAACGGACGTAAGTGAATGCGTTCATGCTGTAATTGCATGTTAAATCCTCCTATGGTCGGTTTTTAATATCTCGCATGCGAAATAAAAATAGAGAAGGTTAACGTTTATCGACGACTACCTTACCATCCTGATCTAGCAAGGGGGTCATTCCGCTCACCCCGAGACCGCTTGTCATCAAATAATTTACGCCGGTCTGCGTATCGACGACGATTTTGATAATCCCTCCACTGAGGTGTTGTTTTGATTTCAATACAAACCGTTTATCACGCATACTGTAATCGTCTCCTTTTATTTAAGCGCTGTAGCCAGGAACAAACATAAACATTCATGTCTTCTGCGGACATAGCGCTCTTTTATAAAGATAACTGAATTTGAAAGAGAAAATACCGTTTTGACTGCGAAAATTACAGTCGAAACGGTATTTTTTCAGTCGATTCCTCGATTAGTTTACTCCAACCGCTTCCGCCTCAAACGCAAGCACTGGTCCGAATACTTCGTAATGCAGTTGCTCCGTCGCTCCTTGCCAGTTCGACGCGACAAACCGAATCATCGCTTCCGGTCCACAGACGAAGGCAATCGCGGATTTGTCGACGTTGTGAATGACTTCTTCCGTCAAACGACCGGAAGTTGTCCCTGTTTGTGCATGTCGTTCCGCATAACGGATGACCGTTGCACCGGCTGTTTCCAGGCTTGCGAGACGCGTCGTAAAGGCACGGTCGCGGTCATCTTGAATCGCGACGTGAAGCGTGACGGACCGACTTGTCGCAAGTGCTGCGCAGGCAATCGCGAGCAAGGGTGTCAGACCAATCCCGCCAGCGAACAGGACGACGGGTGCTTGACCAGCCGGTAACGCAAAATTGCCAGCCGGTGCACTGAGCAGGACCGTATCGCCGATGTTTGTTGCGTCATGCAATTGCTTCGACACGCTTCCGTCGCGTTTGACGGCAATCGTGTAAAACGCATCACCAGGGCGATTGATTAAGCTGTACTGCCGGTTTTGCCACAGTCCTGCCGGCGTTTTGATTCGGAGCGTCACGTATTGTCCCGGTGTAAAGGCCGGTAACGTCAAGGCATGTGTTGGCTGCAAGGTAAACGATTTGATGTCCGACGCTTCCTGCGTGATTGCCGTCACCGTGAAGGTCTGATATCCAGTGAAGCCTTTTGCCTGTTCGTCTTGTGCATAAAGTTCGGCTTCAAGCGTCATGAACAAATCAGCGATTTCCTGATAGGCGAGTCCCCACGCGTCGATGATTGCCGGAGTTGCGGCGTCACCTAGGACTTCTTCAATCGCGCGCAACAGTTCTGTCCCGACGATCGGGTACATCTCCGGTTTGATTTGCAGGCTCCGGTGTTTATGTAGGACGGGCAGGAGCGTTGGTTTTAAGACGTCGAGTTGATCGATGTTCGCAGCTGCCGCATAGACGGCGTGAGCGAGGGCTTGCGACTGACGGTTTGTTTTTTGGTTCGTCTGATTAAAGATGTGCGTCATCTCCGGGTGCCGTTCAAACAGGCGTTGATAAAAGACACGGGTGATCGCTGGTCCGTGTTCTGCAAGAACAGGGACAGTTGACTTGATGAGTTGAATCGTTGTTGCGTTTAACATAAGACCACTTCCTTTTCAGTTCATTCTCCCACAGTATTAGAGCTTTCGCCCGTAAATACAACATATTAAATACTAGATTAAAAAAGAAAGTGAATCTTGTCACAAACGTGCCATCGATTCGTCAAGAAACGGACAAAAACCACTGACTAGTGTCAGCGGTCAAGTCGGAATCCAAAGTTTTGAGAAATCAAGGTAACCGAACGAATCGATGACGAGGTTCTGCAGCTCGATCGGATAAGGAATCAGCCGCGTATCATCAAAAAGCGGGATGAAATAGGAGGCGTCGATGACGTAGCGCTCGAACGACTGGTGGAGCGGCATCCAGTCTTCGAACGGCGTGTCGTCGTACTGTTGGATACGCCGTTCCATCTCCGGCATCTGGCGGTACAGCTTGGCCGGCGGAGAATATTCATTTGTTAAGAACTGATGGAACGCGACCGTCAAGTTGCGCTCGAACACTTCCGCGTGGATCGCGAGATCGATGTCGGCGAAAGCGTGCAGGTCGGTGATACTTTCTTTGAATCCGACCGGAACGAATTCATAAGGAATGCGTTGGCGGTCGAACATTTCACATAACCAGTACGTCACGTTTTCCGTAAAGTCCGTCAGTTTAATCCGGATCGGCCGGTCGAACGTGACGGGTGGTCCATCGGGAACAACATATTCTTGACTAAACTCACCGAGAAAGCCGCGGACGTTCGGTGTACCGCGCTCGTTGAACTCGGTGATAAAGGGGCGGACGGAAGCAATCAGACGGTGGATGTAGTGCCGCGCCTCCTCACTTTCGAAGGCGCCGCCCGGACGGGGATTCAAGAAAATCAGTCCGAATCCGGACTGGGTGGCAATCGTCCCGGTTGCGCTCGATTCCGATAACGACGTCCGGTAAACCGGATCGTAGGCGTCCGGCATCTGGATGAACTCGATCCGGTCGAGTAACGCCCGGACGCCGTAAAAATTCGCGAACGCCTGTAAGACGGTTTTTTTATCATCCTGTTGCGTCAGTTGAAACGGACCGGTCCCGACACCTTCTTTATGAATGCTCGTGTGAAGTGTCGCAAGCTTCGGTAAAATCGAGTTCCGTTGCTGGTCAAGGATCAGGTCGACCCGGTACGGTCCGTTCGATTTAATCTGTTCAATGTGGCGATACGACCAGGCATAGGCAGGAAAGGCGATCAGTTCCCGTAAACTTTTTGTGACATCTTTACTCGTCATCAGTGAACCGTCGTGGAAGCGGACGTCTTTTCGTAAATAAAGCGACAAGGTGTTGCCTTGCCAGGCATAGTGATGGGCAAGTTCCCCTTTAAGCAGACCGTCTTCATCAATCCAAAACAAGCGGTTAAAGACATTTTGGACCAGGTGGGCACTATGGATATCGGCTGCTTCGAGCGGGTGTGCCGTCAAGAAGGGCCGTTTCCGCGGAATGAGTAAAGCGTCGGATGCCGTTTGGACATAACCGAATTTTTGTTCGAGCCGCCGCATGAACCGCCCGGTCTGAGCAGGGGACCAGTCCCAACTGAGCTGTTCCGTCACGGCGTCAATCGATTCCCGGTCGATCCGCTCGAGCAGCTGACGGGCCAGTTCGCGCTCGACGTGCCGCAACCAGACGAGCTCCGACAAATGTCCCCGCCCTTGACCACTCGTATAATCAAGCCAACCGTCGTCTTGCCAGCGCTTCAAATAACGTTTGAATTGTTTCGGACTCAAATGAACCGTATCGGCGAGGTGCTGAATCGTATAATGTCCGTCACGGCATGTTTTCCATAACGTAAAGAGATACGTTTCCATCAGTTGCTCCTTCCTAAAAGGGGACATTAATTCACGACGATGTCCATTTTTTAATTAATCTGTCTTGTTTATCATACAGGTAGAGAATGGAAGGTGACAATATGAAATGGAAAGATATACCTAAACCAATTAAAGTCAGACTCGTAACATCCTTTTTTAACCGGACGGTGTCATTCGCCATCATGCCGTTCATGGCCTTATTGTTCGTCGATGCCTTTAATAAAGTCATTGCCGGATTGTTTTTAATCAGTACCGTCTTCTTAAGTTTCTTCATCGGATTGATTGGCGGGTATCTCGCCGACCGCTTCCCGAGAAAACGGCTGCTCGTCCTGTCGACGACGGCGACCGGCTTGATGTTCCTTGCGATGACGATCAGTCTTGCCGTCAATCAGATGATTGCCTTCACGATTGCCTACGCCATCTTTACCGTCACGAGTAACATCGGGCGACCGGCGATGGGGGCGATCATCATTGACGCGACGACGCCGGACAATCGGCGGGCTGTCTATGCGATCGATTACTGGTTGATCAATCTCTCGATTGCACTCGGGACGGCACTCGGAGGCTGGCTCTACGTCAGCAACAAACTGTTCCTGTTCAGCTTATTGACGTGTACGTCGCTCCTCTTACCGGTCGCGTATCATTTCCTACTCGACGAATCGAAACACGTCTGGCGGAAACAGCCGTTCCGGTCCGTCCTGACCGACATCACGAACAGTTACCGAATCGCCTGGCGCGACCGTCCGTTCGTCAAGGTCGTGCTCGGTTCGATGTGTATCCTCGCCGCCGAATTTTCGATGGGCAGTTACGTCGCTGTCCGGCTGGCGGACGAGTTCAAGACCGTCGAAGTCGGCAATCTCCTCGTCAACGGCGTCCGGATGGTCAGCCTGATCAGCATCGAGAATACGATTCTCGTTGTTTGTCTGACGTTTTTCATCCAACGGCTCGCAAACCGTTTTTCAAGCCGGAAGGCACTTGTCGCCGGACTAACGTTATACCTGATCGGCTACATGACCGTCACGAGTGCGAATTCGATGACCGTCCTGTTGACGTTCATCTTCATCGCGACGATCGGGGAATTGTTGTATTCCCCGACGTTAAACGCTGAAAAAGCGAACATGATGCCGGAAGATAAACGCGGCGCCTATTCGGCCTTTGCCGGCACGTCCCACGCCGGGGCCGACTTGATTTCACGCTCGACGATCATCCTCGGAGCGGTCCTAGCCCCGTTCATGATGAGTGTCTATATCGGATTGATTGTCTTCCTCGGATTGGTCTTAGCGTATTCGGGTCTTTACATGAAAGAAGTCGTCGAGACGAAACGAAACGTCTCGTAATCAAAAAGGAGTGGATAAAATGGAGGAATTGACAACGAAGCGGCACCGGTTACGACGCTGGCGCATGAGTGACGCTGAAGATTTATATGCCTATGCGAAAGATCCGCGTGTCGGACCGAACGCCGGCTGGGCACCGCACGCGTCCATCGACGAAAGCCGCGCCGTCATTTCGATGTTTCAGGAAGCGAATGATGGTTATGCAATCGTCGACCGGGCGACGGACCAGGTCATCGGCAGCTTCGGGATGCATGCGCGCCGACCAGTCGAGGCACTGGCTGACAAAAAACAAGTCGAGTTCGGATTCGTCCTGCATCCTGATTACTGGGGACAGGGACGGATGCCGGAGATCGTCGACGCGGCACTCGCTGTCGCTTTTGTGGAGCTTGAGATGGAGATTGTCTGGTCTGCCCACTTTGATTTTAACGGACAATCGCAACGCGTCATCGAAAAGATGGGCTTCCGCCACGTGCTCGACCGGCCGTTCGTCATGGAGCGGATTGACGGGCGGACGGTGACGAGCCGGTTGTATCAATGGACGCGGGAGCGGTATGAAGCGGAACGTAAGCAAAGCGTACTGGAGGATTTAACATGCTGACGATTTATCTGACGCGGCATGGCGAAACCGAATGGAACATAGAACAGAAGCTGCAAGGCTGGTCGGATTCACCGTTAACTGAAAAAGGAAAAAGAAATGCCTGTCAGTTAGGTGAAAGGCTGAAGTCTATCGCATTTCAAACGGTCTATTCCAGTCCGAGTGAAAGAAGTTTATGTACGGCTCGATTGATGATGCAGGGACGGACGTGTCCGTTTGTGATCGAGGAGGATTTAAAAGAGATACATTTTGGGGACTGGGAAGGGCAAAACAGACAGGTGTTAAGTGAGAACTATCCGCAAGCCTATTTCAACTTTTGGAATGCGCCACATCTGTATATATCAGAAACAGGTGAAAACTTCTTTGAGCTGAAACGACGTGTTCTTGCATTTTTTGAGAAAATGAAAAGTCGACATCAAACAGGCGAGGTTCTAATTGTCACGCACACAGTCGTTATTAAAATATTGTTGGCCACTTTAAAAAAGCAACCGCTAGAAAAGTTATGGTCAACACCTCCATTCATAAAGGATACATCCTTGACGATTATTGAATGCGTTGAGGACCAGCTTAAAATTGTGCTAGAAGCAGATATAAGTCATATCCAACAGGTGCAGGAACAGTTTATGGAACGTTAATTCGAAAAAATCGGCATTGAAGAAAGTGAATTTTAATAAATAGGGCTGTTTGACGGAGGGGAAGTGGAACTTTTTTCTCCCTGTCAGACAGCCTTCTTTTAATCAATGCTCATGTTTGTTTCATACCTGTAATCGCTATAACGGTGTCAAGGAAGACGTGATCAACTCTTCGCTTTCGATAACGATTGCAGTCAATCCGCTGTCAGTTCTGGTTTCGTGCCATTCGCCGCTATCCCAAAACACGGCATCACCGCTCTGGACTTTAACGGATGTATCGTCTTCACTTCTAACCCAGCCTTCCCCGCTCACAAGTAAAAGCAACTGGGGAACAACCGCTTGATGATAACCAATTAACCCGGCGACATCTAAATGGACACACCCTATATGAACGGGCTTCTCTGTCTGCGTGATCCGCGACATTACAAAATCAGAGTCGAATTTTGTGATTTTTTTCCCGGTCTCTTTTGTGAATCGATAAAGTTTCATATAATTCCCCCGATGCATTGTTTGCTACCTGATTTAATTTCGCTGACGTTTAGACATAACCAGTTGCAGGACGATGCTAATCAGGCCTGCTATGACAAATTTGAACAAGTAGTTATCCGTTAATCCAATGAGGACGTAACCGTTGATTTTTTGAAGTAAGGTCGCTTCAGGGACCCAGTCGATGACAAATCCGATCCCGAACAGTGCCGGCAGGCTAAGTACTAGATAGACAATGATGAAGGAAAGGAGAAACGTTTTGATTTTCAAGCTAACTCACCTCTATCGCGATGTATTTATGACTGCAAAAGTACAATGATCAGGATAAAAGTAGAAAAAGATCCAGCAGACAATAAGATCAACATCTTCGGGCGATTGATTTCTTGTGAAGGTTTAAATACTTCTTTTGAAAGTGTCATCCAAATGACTAAAGAAACGATGATCACTAAAAATAAAAAATCTTCAGGCATCAGTCAGTCCTCCTTCAATTCACTTTAATCTTCAGATCGTAACCAGCTAATATAGATATTTAAATTAGTATTAACCCCTTTTGATTCTAATAGTCGTGCAACTTGTTCTTTTGAAATGTAAAAGCTTGCACTTGTATTCAAAACTAAATGCGTCAAGTATTGGGAAAGAGAGTCAAGGATGTCGGAATCTTTCGTTTTATCAATATGTTTCATCAGTTCATGAACTAATTGTTCTTGTTCTAGACCAATGGTCATCCAAGAAGCGAATGCATCCAAAACGGTGTCAGTATCCTCACTTTGAATATATTGATTAATTTCTTCAACTGAAGGATAACTCGCATAAAACGCATCAAGATCTAGTGGTTCTAAGTCTGGTTCTTGGATCAGCCAGCGGGATAGAAAATCTTGAAAGGTTGGAGCGACTTCGCGTGTGGATGCATCTGAAATGTCTAGGTACCAGATGGATGGATTTTTATCATCATGATCAAAGTTTAAGTAGTAAAAATAAATCCCTTCGCCGTCACCAATAATGACATGTTTGCCTACGACATCCCATTCCGGTAATATATGCTTCGTCGATTTGACGAACGATTCGTAGCTGAGCCCTTCGAGATAACGGATTGGTAAATAACTCGCATCTCCAGGCTCAGACCATGTGTTTTCAAAATCTACCGAAACAGTGTTATACAGGATGGTACCTCCGTTTTGATCTCTTAACAAGGTGAGAAAAATTTCCGGGAATGTCACCTGTAGTTCAGTTTCAATTTGATGGACCTCATTTTCCGATAAAGGTGCGAGAATACCATAATCGTCTTCTTTATCCCAAATGTTCATTATGTTCATTTTTCATCTCCAATCAAAAAAGTGTGTAAAAGAATGAAGGGTTCCTTTTTAATAAAATCCATTTTTTTGTGAACAAAATCACTTCTGCATCTGTCGTTTCGTAAGCAGCATGGGTAAGAAAAAGTAAAGATTCATACTGATCATCGAAATGAGATAACTGCTCAAAATGACGATTAATCCATTGACTTCAGTCTGATGTAAAACAAATTGTGGTAAAAAATAGGCGGCGAGTCCGATGGCGATGACCCATGTCCCTGACGAGACGGATAACCATACGATGACGACGAGATAAAGTAACCCGATTGCATAACTGACAGGAAGCGAAAACGTCACGGTCGGCGAATCGATAAAGCGGTCGGCAAAAACGGTCACCAAGATACTGACTGAAAATAAGCCGCCGAACAGTCCGAACAGTAGCTTTTGACGGCCATGACTGACCGGATGCGTCGACAGGTACCGCAGGATCAGCGCGAGGCAGACGATGAGTAACACGACTGTGCTCGCAAAACTCGCTAACAGCATCGCGCTGTAGGAGACGGCACCCGTAAAGAGCTGTTGAAAAAACGAAAAACTGGATCCGCCTACGAACACAAGTCCGAAGACTTGCAGCAATCCTTTCCAGTCAAAGGGAAGTTCGTTTGAAATCGACTGGATGTAAGCGGCCGGACTATCACCGGTAATGGATTTAACCGATTTGCCATCCGACTCAGCGTCGCGCAAGTGATCCGCGAGTTCGCTGACGATGTCTTGCGTCGCCTGTTCATTTTTTCCGGAAGCTAACAAATAGATTTTTAAGTCCTCTAAAAAACGAGTTGATTCAGTGGATAAGGGATGCATGGTTCATTCCTCCTTTAAAATCTGATTGACGCTTGCTGAAAGACTGTACCAGCGAGCTGAAAAAGCAGTCAGTTCGTCGCGTCCTGCCGAAGTGATGGCATAATACTTTCGTTTCGGTCCGCTCGGGGACTGGCGTTGCGTTGCTTCAATCCAACCGAGATTTTGCATCCGCATCAATAACGGATAAATCGTTCCTTCGCTGACGTCAGCAAAGCCATAGGTCGCAAGCTTCGTTGCCAGTTCATAACCGTAGACTTCTTCTTCTGCGATCAACGCTAGTAAACAACCGTCAAGAATGCCCTTTAACATTTGAGTAGATGACATATGAATTCCTCGTTTCACTATCTTGTATTGCAAGGTAAATATAGTTTATCACTCAATAACTTGTAATACAAGGTAGTGAATGGAATTTTCCTAATAATTGAAAAAACAAGTGCAATCGACATTGATATGCAATATATTAGTTTTATGGATAACTCAAAAAAGGCTCTTAAAATCAAGCGGACTTCCTTGAGTCAGGAAGTGTATCAGCACTTGCAGCAACAAATCATCATCTTGGAGCTGGCGCCGGGTGAAAAATTGAACGATTTGGAACTGGCGGAACAATTCGGTGTCAGCCGGACGCCGGTCCGGGAAGCACTGAAAAAACTGGAAGAGGAGGGACTCGTCGTCTTTAAACCCGGTTCACGGACGAACGTGACGGCACTGGATGTGGTACAGGCACGCGAGACGTTTCCAATCGTCGCGACGCTCCATGGACTCGCGAGTCAACTGGCGTTTCCGCACATTACGCCGGAGACGTTAGAGACGTTACGCAAGCTGAATAGCGAATTTCGGACGGCGATCGGTCAGGAGGATGCCCTCGAGGCGATGCAATGTGATGATGCGTTTCATCATGTCTTCTTACAGGCAAGTCAGAATCAGCAACTGACTGAAACGTTGAGTCGCTTGACGCCGCTCGTCCGCCGGCTGGAGTTCGCCCAGTTCAGCCGGATCGGCAGTTCGTCGGCAGATGACCACGATGCGATCATTCAAGCGTGCGAACAGCGGGATGTCGATTTACTCGTCCGGTTGACGAGGCAGAACTGGAATGGGCTCGGTCGCCATATCATCGCAGCACTGAAGGAGGAGTGAAAATGCGTCCGCTCGTACTCGGTACCTTGGCGGCATTGTTTTTTGCCGTCACCTTCATCCTGAACCAATCGATGCAAGGAAGTGGGGGGCACTGGATCTACAGTGCGGCACTCCGGTTTTATTTTATGCTGCCGTTGTTGTTTATAATCGTCGCTTTTCGCCGGCGGGTCGGACACGTCTTCCGGGCGCTCCGTGAAGACCCGAAATTTTGGCTCATCTACGGGACGATTGGCTTCGGCATTTTTTACAGCGGGATTTGTTTTGCTGCCGATTATGCGCCCGGTTGGTTGATCGCCGGGACGTGGCAACTGACAATCCTTGCTGGTCCTTTGCTTGCGCCGTTGTTTCACCAGAAGATTCCCTGGACGGCGTTACGGTTTTCCCTTGTCATCGTCGCCGGCGTCATCGTCATGCAACTTGCCGTCGCGGAGAACGTCAGCCTGTCATCGATGCTGTACGGTGTCGTCCCGGTCCTGATTGCAGCGGTCGCCTATCCGCTCGGGAACCGGAAGATGCTCATGCGGTACGGGGACCAACTCGACGTGTTCGACCGGATTCTCGGGATGACGCTCGCGAGTCTTCCGTTTTGGTTCATCTTGACGGCATTTGCATACCGTTCGAGTGGCTTCCCTTCGATGGCACAAGTATCACAGTCGGCACTCGTCGCAATCTTTTCCGGCGTCGTCGCGACGTCCTTGTTCTTTTACGCGACATCGCTCGTCCATCGTGATCCCGTCCGGCTCGCGATAATCGAGGCGACACAATCGTTCGAAATTTTGTTCACCGTCCTCGGAGAAGCCGTCTTTTTACATGCGGCATTTCCGTCAGGTCTCGGACTGCTCGGTATCATCCTCGTCATGCTTGGGATGACACTCCACAGTTTTCGGCAAGTCAGTCCGACCGTTATCTCGGATTGAATTTATTTCAACTACCTTAATTTAAAAATAACTTAGCAAACGAGGGAACAAGGATGGTACTTACAGGAACACTTGTCAACACAGGACTGATCATCGTCGGGACGTTACTCGGTCTCCTGTTTCACAGAATTCCCGAGCGGACGAAAGAAACGGTCGTCCAGGCAATCGGTCTCGCCGTCGTCGTGCTCGGTGTCCAGATGGGATTGAAAAGTGAGAACTTTTTAATCGTCATCGGCAGTCTCGTCATCGGTGGGGCGCTTGGCGAATGGTTGCGGATCGATGAAAAGCTCAACCGGCTCGGCGAGTGGCTTGAACTGAGAATCGGCCGGGGACGTCCGTCAAACATCGCTGAAGGATTCGTCACGGCGACGCTGATTTTCGTCATCGGCGCGATGGGCGTGCTCGGGGCGCTTGACGGCGGATTGCGTCAGGATCACGACGTATTGTATACGAAAGGATTGATTGACGGTTTTACGGCGCTCGTCCTCAGTTCGACGCTCGGCATCGGCGTCATCTTCTCCGCCATTCCCGTACTTCTGTATCAAGGGGCGATTGCGCTCGGTGCCGTCGCGATTACACAGTTCATTCCCGATGCGATCCTGCAACAGTTCATCGTCGAGATGACGGCGACCGGCGGGGTGATGATTTTGGCGATCGGGTTGAATCTTGCCGGCATCACAAAAATCCGGGTCGCAAATCTCCTGCCCGGTATCGTGATGGTGGCCGTGATCGTGACGGGGCTTCAACTGTTCGGGTTCAATTAAAAAACTGCGTCCTTCATTCCGTTGACAACGATTGTCTCCGGGATGAAGGACGCAGTTTTTTTAGTATGTGAGGTGCAACGCGTCCGCAGGTAAGACGGTCGTCGAATAATCGAGTAACTGATGCTGCTTATAGGTGAATGTGTGTTGACGCGGTGGACCGCTTAAGATGTTCGGTAAATAGTGTTTTAAGTTACTGATGATCCCGATATTGTCCGGATTAAGAATCCAGTCAAGTGATTTCCAGTCGAGAATCCCTTCGCGCGTCGCGCGCGGTGTCGCAAGCGTTTGGCCTTCTGGTAAGTCGGCGAGGTAGAGGTAGATGCCGACGGCCTGTTCGGCGCGTAGGACAGCGGTACCGGCGAACTGGACTTGTGACAGCATGATTCCCGTCTCTTCGAACGTCTCCCGGATGACAGCGGCAGTTGGTGTTTCACCGGGTTCGATTTTGCCGCCGACACCGTTCCACATTCCCATCGCCGGCTGCTTTTGCCGGTTGAGCAAGAGGAACTGATCGCCTTGACGGACCAGACAAAGCGTATACGGGTAGGGTACGTCCTGCACGATCAGAACAGCTCCTTTTTCCAACTCGCATACTGTTCGTCTGACGGGACGGGTTGGATCGTTTTCTTTCCATCCGTCCAAGTCGTCAAGGCTTGTTCCGTCAAAATCCGGTGGCCGGTTTCCGTCCGGACGGCAAGTAAACTCCGTTTATTGAACGGGGAGGCGGCATGTTGCTGGATGATTTGTTCGATCGCTGCGAGCTGATCCGGCAAAAGCGTCTGTTGGGTATAAAAATGGTAGCCGATGATAAACGTGTCGTCGAGTCCTATCCGTTGCATTTCAAGCTGGTACCCGGCACCGTTCGGGGCAATCCGGAAGCTGCCGCTTGGTGAAAGGACGGTCTCACCTGTCAATGGAACAGGGCGTAAGGCGAGATTGATTCCGAACCCACTGTCGACGAGGTACGTCGCGCCTGCATGCTGGAGGAGAATCGCGACATGGGTCGGACCGGTCGCCGACCAGACTTCGTGTTCATTGTCATAGACGGTCGCTTTGATGAGCGCGACATCAAATCCTTGAATCCGCAAGATTTCATAGAGCAGGTGATTTAAATCATAACAGACACCGCCGGCTTGATTGGTGACGAACGTCTGCTCAAGGCGTGCTTCGTTAAAAGGTAACGTCCGTTTCGAGAGGACGGCCTGATTATCAAACGGCAGGTGGTAGGCGAATGCTTCTAATAGAGATGGTAAATCGTCAAACGTAATCGGCCGGTCAAGTGGAAACTGTATCCGGGATGCGATTGTTTTCATGAGAGATGACAATTGAATTCCTCCTTTTTCAATCTCCTTAGTATGGCACAAAATGTCTGAAATTTAATTAAACAGTCTGGATAGTACCGAATCAATTGATTTTTTAAAATGAAATGAATCGATGAAAAAAGGGTTTTCGGGAAATTAAAGCGAATAACGTTCAACTAGTTCCTCATTTAACGAATCACTAGCATCGCACATATCGATAAAGTATGGTGCCTGCCATTTTTGAGTTGCGATGGCTTGTTTACTTGTTGGTGTATCCCAACTTGGATAAACACGCATCGCCATCTTTCCTTTTGTTGCATTAGATGAAAGAACATTTTGTTGAAGAAGTACTTCTTTCGGAAAGATGAATTGTCCGAATGCTGTCTCATTTTTAAAAGTCGTGATGACTAATAAATCAGGGGCTTCGTCATATCGATAGGGCTGATTCTTATTGTTGTCGTCTTTTTCCCAAAAGACCACAAACTGCCCTAGTTTTGTAGGCGTTACATGTCCTATCCGAAAACGAACGGTTTTGGAAAATATTTTAAAAGTCCCAGCACCATAGTTCGCATTTTGTGGTTCTTCTTGAACCCTCTCTAATGGTAAACGATTGGGTTCATAAATGATTTTATTTACATAATTCAGTACTTCGAAAAAATCATGCACGTTTCAGTTCACCTCTCAACGGATTTAAATGGTCTATAGTTAGTATAAAGCTGTATATCACGAATTCTATTTGAAATAACATTACACGTATAAAGGAGATCATCAATGAGACAGTCTAAAACGAATATTGAAAAAGAGATTCCGATTTTCGGACTGAAGCAGGAAGGGATGCATTATCAAAACAAGGCGAGCGTCTATGCTGTTGTCGTTGATAAGGAACAACAAAAATACCTAAGCGTTCGGACTAATTCACAACATTTCTTCCTTCCCGGAGGTGGGAGAGAAGTCGGTGAAACACCGGAGCAAGCACTTCACAGAGAACTGTTAGAAGAGACGGGTTATACGATTCGTATCGAAGTACCGATTGGACGGGCCAAACAGTATTTGATAGCACGAAACGGACAAGCAATCCTCAACGATGCGTTTTTTTACAAAGTGACGTTACTCGAGTTGACACAAGCGGCAGTCGAAATGGATCATCATCCGGCGTGGCTCAGTCTTCAAGATACGGATAAGTTATTTCATGCGCATCAGAGATGGGCGGTCAGGGAAGCCGTCGACCGCTAAAGTGATTGATTTAAAAGCAAATGCTGGTACCGTAAACAAAGTACATCCATCTGACCAAATGATTTGGGGCGATGGATGCCCTAATTCGGAGCATTTCGTTGTCTACGTGCTGTCTTCTCGGAACTATGAAGTGAAGGAGTCAAAAAGCAACATAAAAGGGTTGTTCCTCTTCGTTTAAAATTTTAAGGATTCGTTCACTGAAATTTGACCAGGTCACCATGTCTAGAACTTCTTCTAAACTGAAAAAGCCGACTTCCAGACTTTCGCTGCTCGTTTGCGGTGTCCCACCGACTGCTTTTGCCAGCCAACAGGTCGCGCAAACATGTTGGCTTATGTTTTGATAGATGCCACAAAAGTGAGTCACCTCAATATCGATTCCGGATTCTTCTTTCACTTCACGGATGATTCCGTCCTCGATGGTTTCTCCTAGTTCAATGACCCCACCTGGAAATTCCCAACCTCGCTCTGGCCCTTTAATGAGCAGGATTTTTCCGTGATCATCAAGGACGACGGCACCTGCTGAGAGTGAATGTTTTGGCATCATCTAATCTCCACCTTTATTTAAATATAAGACTTGTAACCGTCACTATATCTTGTTTTATGCTCTGCCAGTCAACGAATACTGGCTGTACAACCAGCTGATGGCATCTTTTAAGTCACTTGCAATGTAGTCAATACGGATGTTATTTGATTCGTCACGATGGTCGCGTAACGACATTTCCCCCGCACCTGTTCGTACTAAAATTTTAATACAACCTGCTTTTGAAGCCGCCAGCATGTCGGTCCAACGATCCCCGATGACGACACAGTTGTTTAGCGTTAAATCATGGGTGTGTCGTGCTTCCATTAACATCAGGCTTCCGGCACGTACAACCTTCTTGAGGGGGGGTGGACATACGTAAACATCATCAAAACCGAATCCAGTCAATTCCTGTTGAAAGTCTTTTATAGTTGCTAACCCTTTGGAGATACCAGGTTGATTTGTAAATGAAAACAATGGAATCCGGTCTTCTTTTAATCGATTGATTGCCAAAGCGGTATACGGAAACAGTTCAAATTCTCCTGGGTAGTGCATGGTGGTACCCCCGCCGGTACCATCACGATCCAAAAAGACAGCTTCTATGTTTTTCATCGTTTATATCTCCTGTCATGAATTTAGTAGGTACGCTACCCCATGCCATTAAACATGCTCATTTTTATAACAAATGAATCCGTTTAGAAGAAAAATGAACTCATTAAACATAGTCAAATACGCTAAACATACTCAAAATCATTCAAAATGAGTATGTTTAGCCAAAAATGAGTTAATTTATGATTTGCCGTCCATCTGTTTAGTTATTCCATTACATGCTGGTTGTTACTTTTTTTAATGTTATAAGATTGGCGATAACAGGCGCGAGATACTTTCCTTAAAGCGGATCATCTGCGGACGGGCAGCGTATTTTTCCCGCGTTAACAAACTACTATCGGCGACGTCTGATAAAAAGAGCAGTTCCAGTTCTTCGCCGACCGCCGCATACGTCGCCCAGTAGACGAACGGGTGATCCGGCTGGTTCGGAATCATGATCTTCAGGGTAACGCCGGACGCTAAGGCAATCCGGCAGGCATCCATGAAACTGGCGTCCGGAATAAAGTAGGGTGACTGAATATAGATTGATTTTTCCGCCGTATGAATTATTTGGATCAGCATGTTTTTCAAGTATTCCGTCTCTGACGTTGGACCGGACGTCACGATTTGAGCCGGGACACGGTCTGTCGAATCCGCTAGCGGTGGAATCGGTGCCGTTGACCAATCGGTTCGCTCACGGCTCGCGGCATCCCAGTCCTGTTCAAAATGAAACTCGAGTGCTTCGACGACGGGGCCGAGGACCCGCAGATGTGTGTCACGCCAGTAGCCGAACTGTTCGTCTTCCCCAAGGTACTCCGATCCGACGTTAAAACCGCCGATGTAGCCGATTTGCCGGTCAATCGTACAAAGTTTCCGGTGATTGCGGTTGTTGATCCGCAGGTTGAAGATGCCGAACGGCGAAGCGAAAAACGACCGGACTTCAGCGCCGTCTTGGTTGAAGGCAGCGAAGTCCTTCGCTTTGAGTTTCCAGGAGCCGATCGCATCATAGAGAACGCGCTGACGACGAAACCAAAACAGGTCATTCACAAAAATCTGTCCCACTCATCACAGCAACAGATTCTCAAGCAGGTATTTTAACGTTTAACGTCTAAAGTATAGCTTTAGACATACATAAGGAGTGAAACGACATGTTTACCCATCAGATCACAGAACGACTCGGATTAAAATTGATTGAACGGCAAGATGCCGACGCCCTGTTCGCCTTAGTCGACGCCAACCGGGACCACTTACGGGAGTGGCTCGGCTGGGTCGACGGGGCGACGGGAGCTGAAGTCTACCGTGAGGAAGTGATTCCGATCTGGCTGAAGCAATATGCGGACGGGGACGGTTTCGCCTGCGGGATTTATTATGACGGAGCACTGGTCGGAACGGTCGCCCTGCACGAAATCAATCAAACGTTACGCCAGACATCAATCGGCTATTACGTAACGGGAGCCGGGCGCGGAAAAAACTTGATGATTGAAGTCGTTCGCTTCGTCACAGCATACTGCTTCACGACACTCGGCTTGAATCGAGTCGTCATTGAATGTGCGGCCGGCAATACACGGAGTCAACGGATTCCCGAGCGGCTCGGGTTCGTCAAAGAAGGGACGTTACGGTCGGCAGAACGTCTTTACGGAGATTTCCATGATGTCATCGTCTACGCGATGCTCGCCGATGACTGGCAATCGAACATGATACAGGTCGAACAAACGGAAGTAGGGGACAACCGATGACGAAAATCCGCTTTGAACCGATGACGGAAACGACGTATCAGACGTATTTACCGACGGCAATTGAAGAGTACGCCGCGGAAAAGGTGAAAGCCGGAACGTGGGTGGAAGCGGAAGCCATCGACCGGTCGACGGAAGAGTTTCGTCAACTCTTACCGGACGGACGCGCGTCAAAAGACAATTATCTTTTCTCGCTAGTCGATGAGGCGACGACTGAGGCGGTCGGCATGATGTGGTTTCATGTCGTGGAAAAAAAACAGGGACGGACGGCATTCATCTATGATTTTTCGGTTGATGCACATCACCAAGGAAAAGGCTACGGGCGACAGGCGATGGTGGCGCTTGAACAGGTCGCACGGCGGATGAACATCAAAATCATCGGACTTCATGTCTTTGCCCACAATACGCGGGCGATCAAGCTGTATGAATCGTCAGGGTACGCGCCGACGGATCTCCATATGGAAAAACGGTTGGATTAAATGAAAGCACGAAAGCAACTGTACCAGCTGCTTTCGTGCTTTTTGTTAGTTGAATGCGTTCAGCGCCACGTCTGTAACGTGTTCGCGAACTGGATGTCGGTCTCAAGTTCTCCTTCGATGCGTTTCAGAGCAAAGTCGTTGCCGGCCAACCAGTCGCGGAAATCGAACTCGACCGGCTCTTGGTCACCACCGAGCGCGAACCAGACCTTCAAGTCCTCCGGGAAATACGCCGACGTATGAATCGTTCCGGCCCAGTGGGAGTAGAGCTCGGAAAAGACCCCTTTATCGGTATCGTTGAGCAGACGGAAGGCAGACTCCGCATCTTGAATCAAGTGCTGGTGCGACTTCATTTCCATCATCCGTCGTTTCGAGTCATCGAGATGGAACCGGTTTTCGTGTTGCAGTAAATCAAAATGGTTCGTACAGAGATTCGTCTCCCGGACTTCGATGTCGCGTGCCGTCGCTTCGATGACGAACGAGCGGGCCGACTTATCGTGGACGACGTAGGTGAAAGAACCGCGGTGCGGCAATTCCTTGACGAGCGAAATCGCGTCTTCGACCGATGTACATGTCTCAAGGATGATCCGGCCAATCATGAAACTTACGAAACCGTCTCCGGGGCGTCGCCGGTTGATGAAGTTGTAGCCCATCGCCAGTCCATGTTCGTTCATCCCGTCCATCCGTCCGGTCACGCGGGACGCGGGTCCGATAATGGCAGACCCGCCGTCCGTCGGTTGGAAAACGGAAAACCGTCCGTCGTAGGTCATCGGATGATAATCATAATTGCGGACTAAAAAATTATCGCCCGTCATGATCGAACAGCCGCTTTTCGGACCTTCGACGCGGTAATGACCAAAGTGAAGCAATGTGTCTTCAAGCGACAGTTCAAGTTCATCTTGGAGTCCGAGGATTTCATCCCACATGTGCGGGACATACCGCAGGAACATTTCTTTTGTTTCGCCCGGGTCGACCTGAAAGCGTGGAACCCGAATCTTCCAGTTGTCTTCCCGGTTATGGAGTAATTCATTTTGTTTGACGTACCGTCCTTGTTCACGGCCGAACTCGTAGTGGGTGCCGCGAAACTGGGTGATTTCATTAGCGACCTGTTGCATGACGACTCATCCTTTCTGCTTCTCGTACTGCCGATTATACCGAACGACTTAACAAAAGTCGTAGCCGACGCATTGGCGGTAACACATCATGGATTGGAAAAATTCCGTAAAAAGAGTCAAACATCGCTTCATTTTACCGATATAGAAAAGGGAGGGGGAAGATGGATGAAAAATTTGACGGTACGAAGAAAGATTCAAATGTTGATTGCAACGGCAATCGTCGCGATGGTCCTGATTACGAGTGCAAGTATCTACTTTTTAAATCAGATGGCCAATGCATCTGAAGCGATGTACGAAGAAAACTTAATCCCGGTTCAAGAAGTCGGACAGATTCGGATTGATACCCGGGCGCTCGATTCGTTCCTCGCCGAGATGATGTTGACGAAAGATCCGGCACGACTCGAAGAACTGGAGGGACAAATCGATCAACGCCAAGCACAGATCCGGACATCGATTACTAAATTTGAGCGGACGGCGAACATTGGTGCCCGTGAAAGAAAACAACTCGTGGAATTGAATGATCTTGTCATCGCCTACGACAATGGACTCAGTACGATTCAAAGTTTAGCGATCGAAGGCAATAAAGAAGAAGCCTATCAAACATACTCTACTGGCCTCGAACAAGTTCGTGATCAAGTCGCCGATACGGCAGCAAGCTTAATGAAATCGATGACGAATCAAGCGAAGTCGATCAACGAACAAAATCAGGCAGAGAAACAGACAGCCTTTTACTTAATGGCGGCAATTTTCATCGGATCGTTGCTTCTGTTTGCGATTTTAGCGCTCTACATCATTCGCTTAATCACGCGACCGATCCGTTCACTCCAAGGCTGGATGGAACAGTCGGGTGATGGTGATTTGACGGTACGTGGTGATTACAATTCAAAAGATGAACTTGGTCAATTGACAGCATCGTTCAATACGATGACGGAACAGTTGCATCATGTCATCGTCGAGATGACGGGAACGTCGAACCACGTCGCGAAAGCATCGGACGAACTGAGTGCGAACGCGGAAGCGACGACGAAAGCAACGGAACTCGTCGCCGTGACAATGGAAGAAATCGCGAGCGGATCGACACAACAACTAGGTCAAGTCTCGGGCGCGTCACGAACGGTCGAGGAATTGACGTCCGGCATCCGCCAAGTCGCGCGGAATGCGCAACAGATGTCTGACGTGACCGGCGACGCGATGGGGAAAGTCGAGCAAGGCAGTCAAGTCGTCGACAAACTCGGCCGACAAATGGAACAAATCAATACGGACGTCACGGAACTTGGACACGTCATCGTCGGACTCGGTGGTCGCTCAAAAGAAATCGGGCAGATTACGGCGTCGATCACGGGCATCGCCGCGCAAACGAACTTACTTGCCTTAAATGCAGCGATTGAAGCGGCACGTGCCGGGGAGCAAGGGCGCGGATTCGCCGTCGTCGCAGCAGAAGTCAAGGCGCTCGCTGAACAATCGGCGGTTGCGGCGAAGCAAATCGAAGGATTGATTCAAGTCATTCAGCGGGAGACGGAACATTCCGTCGTCTCGATGGAGAAGGTATCAGGCGAGATGACGAGCGGGATTCACGTCGTCGCAGCAGCGAGTGATTCGTTCAAGGAAATCGAGCGCTCGATCGTCGACGTGACCGATCAAGTCGAAGAAGTATCCGGTGCTGTTCAGGAAATGGCAGCGGGCAGCGAACAAATCGCGGCCGTCATGCGGGAAATCCAGGGCGTCACGGAAAGTGCTGCTGCCGGAACGGAGAACATTTCAGCGTCGACGGAAGAACAGATGGCATCGATGCAGGAAATTTCATCGGCCTCCCAGTCGCTTGCGACGATGGCAGAGGATTTAAAAGGACTAGCGGACCGGTTTCAAGTTTGAATCGATTTCGGATCGTGAAAGATAAGATCATACAAAAACGACGGATGCGACGCTATTACAGCGAAAGGCATCCGTCGTTTTTATTGGTTACGAAATTTTAGTTTTATCCGTTCGCTTCGGGAACTGGTTGAATTTCGTCAGCATGAATCGGACAGCCATGTAAGCGACGAACATACCAAGCGCGCCACCGAGTGTGTTCAGCAATAGATCATCAACGTTGAAGGTACGGCGGAACAGCAGACCGGCATAACTGAAGACAAATTGCAGCGTTTCAATCACAAAGCTCGTCAGAAAAAGGAACAGCAACCCTGTTGTGAACCGTATTTTGAAAAGGACCACAAGATAGACGCCGAGCGGCAGGAACAAAAGGAAGTTATAAGCAGTCAACTTTACTGAATTCCAAAAGAACCAATTGCCTTGCTGTCCTGCAAGCATCCAATCGTTAATAAAGTGGAAAGGGCGCAACTGAATATCGATTGATCCTGCTTGCGGAGGGAAATAAACGAAACCGATTGTCAAGTGGACGACGACAATCGCGTACACGAGAAAGCTGTACATGATACTTCGTTTGCCTAAGTGATTAAATGCCTGTCTTCTGAAATCAAATCCGGCATACATCAATAATCCGAGTAGTCCGAGCAGGGTGAAAACGGGAAATGAGATGGATGGCATATGATGCTCCTTTACATAGATAAATTGTCGCCCTTAAGGTTGGACGCGTTTCGCTTTTTTTTGTTTCCATAACATGAATGCGATGATTCCTGTCGTGATAAGATAAAACACACCATAGAATTGCTGCATCCAATAAGGCAAATCAAACAGATGGATGACGCGAAATCCAGCTACAAGCATGAGGCATAAGATGAATGCTAGTTTTGTATTCAAACACATCTACCTCCTAGACTATTGAATTTGTGAAATGGGAATAAAAGACCAAAAATAGGATAACACAACAAAAACCCATTCGTCTTTCATTATTAGGAATTAACATTGTTTTTGTGGAAAAAGCAGGGATTTTGAGCGGGAGTGCCGTAATATGCTTTTAAGGACAGTAAATGAAAAATCGGAGGAATGAACATGACTTTTCCCGTTTTAAAAACGGAGCGATTACAGCTCGTCGAAGTAACACCCGACCATGCGGAAGCATTATTTGAAATCTTATCGGACGAGGCAGTGACGCGCTTTTACGGGATGGACCCGTTGACGTCCGCCGAACAGGGAACCATGATCGTCAAGTCGTTTGACGACACTTATAAAACAAGACGCGGCATCCGCTGGGGGATGGTCGACAAGGAAACCGGAGCGTTCATCGGGACGATCGGCTTTAATCACTTGAGTGAATACAGCAAGAAAACAGAAATCGGTTTCGAATTAAGTCCCGCTTATTGGGGGAAAGGCTATACATCGGAAGCGGTCCGGGTAATTTTGAGGTATGCGTTTGAAGAACTTGATTTATTCCGTGTCGGAGCCGTCACCTTCCCGGATAATGTCGCGTCAATCCATCTCCTCGAAAAACAAGGGTTCGTTCAAGAAGGCAAACTGCGGGGTTATCTCTATCAAGGTGGACGTTCGCATGATGGGTGTTTGTTTTCGATAATTCAACCGGACTGGGTGGTGCAATCATGAAAACACCGCAACGGTATTTCAACATACTTGGACTTTTCCTGATGGGCGGTATTTTTTTAACACTGGTGACGATGCCGGTCGCGATTGATAAAACCGGGCACCTGCACATCGACCGGACATTGTTTTTACATGATGAAAAATTGTTGTCCTTCACCGTATTCTTTTTGATTGCATTCGCGCTTTATTTTTTGGTCGTCAATCTACCGGCGTTCACATCCTTTACACAGAACAAAAAATAATCTTTTAAAAATCATTGAATAACGAGTTAGTTATATAATAGACTGTTTATGTTAGAACACGTGGCATAGGAAAAGAGGAGGAGGCGAGGGGCCATTGAACACAGACGTCGAAACAGTCAGTGCCTATTTGAAATTGCTGAGTGACGGAATCCGGCTTGATATGTTGAATCGCCTGCAAGAGCGTGAACACTGTGTCTGTGATTTCGTCGATGTGTATGGCATATCCCAGCCGGCAATCAGCCGGCATTTGAAATTATTACGGCAAGCGCACATCATCTTAGAACGACGCGATCGTCAGTGGATTCATTTTCGGCTTAATCCGGACCATTCACACTATGCATTGCTCGTGACGATTTTAGCAACACTCGAACGACCGTCCTTGACGGAAGGAAATATGTGCTGACCGGAAAGGTCACTTTTCGGTTGGTCGACAGCGTCCTTATATAACAAGGTTGTTATGTAAAGTTGCTGAAATTAAAATTTTTTATAGAAATGAAGTGACGATTTTGACTGGAACACACGTACTTGCGATTGGAATCTTTTTAATCACGTTATTTTTAATCATCAAACAACCAAAAGGTCTCGGGATCGGTTATTCGGCGATCGGGATGGCCATCATCGCCTTGCTGACCGGCGTCGTCAATCTTGACGATGTCGCGACCGTTTGGGGCATCATCTGGAACGCGACCTTTACCTTTATCGCGCTGATCATCATCTCGCTGATTTTAGACGAGATCGGATTCTTTGAATGGGCCGCCTTACATATGGCACGAATCGCCAAAGGCGGCGGATTGAAATTGTTCATCTACATGACGCTGCTTGGTGCAGGGGTCGCTGCCTTGTTCGCAAATGACGGCGCCGCGTTGATTTTGACACCGATCGTCCTCGCGATGGTCCGGCACTTAAAGTTACCGGATTATGTCGTCCTCGCGTATGTCTTCGCGTCCGGCTTCATCGCCGATACGGCAAGTCTGCCGTTCGTCGTTTCGAACCTCGTCAACATCGTCTCGGCCGACTTCTTTGACATCGGCTTTACGGACTATGCGGCGCGGATGGTGTTCGTCAACGTCTTTGCAGTTTCCGGGAGTTTACTCGTACTTTATCTTTACTTCCGTAAGAGTATTCCGAAGACTTATGACGTGACACAACTCGTCGCACCACGCGCGGCAATCAAAGATCAGCGAATGTTCAAATTATCATGGGTGGTCCTCGTGCTGCTTGTCGTCGGTTACTTCACGAGTGATCTCATCGGGATTCCCGTCAGTCTCGTTGCCGGCGTCATCGCCTTGTTCTTCTTACTGATGGCCCGCCGTTCACCAAGTGTCCCGACGAAACAAGTCATCGCCGGTGCACCATGGGCAATCGTCTTCTTCTCACTCGGGATGTACATCGTCGTTTACGGTCTGCAAAATGCCGGTCTGACGCAATTTTTAGCGGACATCATCGATGGGTTTGCGACAAATCTCGCCGCTGCGACGTTCGGGATGGGCTTCCTCGCTGCCATTTTGTCATCGATCATGAACAATATGCCGACCGTGATGATTGATGCACTCGCGATCGATCTCAGTCAGGCAACAGGATCGATTCGGGAGGCCTTGATTTATGCCAATGTCATCGGCTCCGACTTAGGTCCGAAAATCACGCCGATCGGGAGTCTTGCGACGTTACTTTGGTTACACGTCTTACGGACAAAAGGTGTTAAAATTGGGTGGGGACAATACGTTAAGATTGGAACGATTTTAACGGTTCCGACGCTTGCGATCACCTTACTCGGTCTTTACATCAGCTTGTTACTTTACTAAGGGGGATTATTCATGAAACTACTCATCATCGGTTCAGTTGCTGCCGGAACATCGGTCGGCGCGAAAGCCCGTCGGAACGACGAATCACTACAAATTACGATTTATGACCGCGATCAAGACATCTCGTACTCGGGTTGCGGCATCCCGTACTTCGTCGGTGGTGAGATCGAAGACATCGATACCTTGACACCACGGGACGCGGCATTCTTTAAAAAACGTTACAACATCGACGTCAAGACCCGACATGAAGTCGAATCAATCAATCATCAGACGAAGACGGCGACCATCTTAAATGGCGTAACGGGTGAACGCTTCGAGGATACGTACGATACGCTGGTCCTCGCGACAGGTGCCTCAAGCATCATTCCGCCATTTCCCGGTGTTGATGCACCAAACGTCTTTTCCGTCCGGAACGTCCAGAACGCCGGTGCGATCCGTACGTACATCGAGCAACACGATCCGAAGACGGTCACGATCGTCGGTGGTGGATTCATCGGACTTGAGATGGCGGAACAATTGACGTATCGCGGCATTGCCGTCACGCTCGTCGAACGGCTGCCGCAAGTCATGCCGCCGCTTGATTTTGATATGGCATCGCGTGTCGGTGATCATCTTGAAAGTAAAGGGGTCCGGCTGTTGTTAAATGAATCCGTCACGGCATTGACGGGCGAAGGCGAAGTCACGCAAGTCGAACTCGCGAGCGGAAAATCGATTGCGACGGATTTCGTCATCCTCTCGGTCGGCGTCAAACCGAACACGGAACTGGCGACGCAAATCGGCGTCACACTCGGTCAGACGGGGGCGATTGCCGTCAATCCGCAAATGCAGACGAACGTGAAAGATGTCTACGCCGTCGGAGACGTCGCAGAGAGCTTTTCCGTCATTACGGGAGAAGCAATCTATCGGCCGCTCGGTTCAACAGCGAACAAGATGGGTCGGATTGCCGGGATGGTCATCACCGGGGAAGAGGCGGCACATCGCGGCATTCTCGGGACGGGGATTTTCAAGGCATTCGATTTGACGGTCGCCCAAACCGGCTTGACGGAAAAAGAAGCCCTTGCCGCCGGATTCGATATTGAGATTTTACACAACATTAAACCGGACCGTCCCGAGTATATGGGCGGAAAGGACATGGTCATC
Source organism: Exiguobacterium sp. s95 (assembly GCF_018618655.1). Classification (NCBI taxonomy): domain Bacteria; kingdom Bacillati; phylum Bacillota; class Bacilli; order Caryophanales; genus Exiguobacterium; species Exiguobacterium sp. s95. Next base: position 302,287 of record NZ_JACSMM010000001.1, read on the forward strand.
AAAGCGATTGCTGACCGTGAAACGGGACGGGTCCTCGGGGCACAAATCGTTGGACCGCAAGGCGTCGACAAACGGATTGATGTCCTCGCGACGGCAATCACGTTCAAGGCGAAAGCGGAAGACTTATTCCACCTCGATCTTGCCTATGCCCCGCCGTTCTCGACGACAAAAGATCCCGTCCTCTACACGGGGATGGCACTTGATAATGCGATTAAGAAGACCGCCCGCTTAGTGACACCGGAAACATTGGTCGAGCAAACAGCGACGGAAGAATCGATTCAAATCATCGATACGCGGTCGAAAAAACAGTTCGAGAAGAATCATGTCGACGGCGCGGTTCATATCCCGCTCGGCGAACTGCGGACGCGGGCTGCGGAACTCGATCCATCCATCCCGACGGTCGTCTATTGTAATAAAGGCGTCACCGGCAATGCAGCGCAAAACGTGCTCAAAAATCTCGGGTTTACGGATGTCTGTAACTTGTCCGGTGGAAATACGAACTATCAGCACCTGAAGCATTGTTTTTCTAAGAAATAAGCGCAAAAATCGCATAAACAGGAACCACGCTCCGTCTGACGGAATGTGGTTCTTTCAGCGTGCAGACAAACTATCATGAAGCGTGAACATGCTATAACGAGAGGCAATCCGTTCGCGCTTCCTTGTCTCGCCTCGTCTTCAAAGCGGCAATCTTCCGCGCCGCTACAGCAAAGCTGCATGCCCGGCTTTCCGTCACGATATTCCCTAAAAACGTCACGTTTCGTTGACTCCTACGGGAAAAAGTGCGTTTTTAACGCACGTTCAGAGGCAGGCAAGACCCTGCTCGTTGTCCGTTAGGACGAAGGAGCAACGGCTTGCGCCTCGCCCGAGGAAAGCAACGAAAACAGACGCGCGATCTCCCGATAGCACTTTGTCTACAGTCTGCAAGAACCACGCTCCGCCAGTCGGAACGTGGTTCTTTGTCTTGTCTGTTGAATTAATCGTGTAGCGTCACTGTGAAAGGTTGACCTTTTTTAATGACCTGCTGCTGCGCATCAAGGACGTCACTCGTCAAAAACTCGAGTTTTTCAACGGGACGTTCCGTGATGAAACCAAGGTTGCCGCTGCGCTGTTCCGATGGCTCATATGTCCCGGCCAATGCTTCGAGGTACAGGTCATCATCAATTGTTTTTTCTGTCGATTGATTGATTTTTACATGAGCAACCGGGTTGAACGTGACCGGTTGCTTGCTCGTATTCGTAACCGTGACGCGGGTCTTCACCATATCGAATGCTTCTTCATGGGTGAAGCCGTGAAAGAAATCAATCATCGCGTAACTCGGACGGGTCTGAATAACTTTTACTTCCTCGATCGTCATGTTGATCGGTCCAATCGAGTGAGTTTGTTTGACGGACTGGATCTGTTGTAACGTCAATTCACCTTTATCGTCACGAACCGTCTGATTCCGTTTCGTCAACATCCGGTCGTCCGGCAATTGCGGGTTCGGCACATAGACGTCCGTCTTTTCAAGTGCGACTGAGGTGTGTGTGACGGGTGGTGCCGGCAGATCAGCTGAAGAATCACTACATCCGGCAAGGATGGTTCCAAGCGTGATCGAGAGCAGGAGTCGCTTCATGGTGGACCTCCTTATTTATTCTTTTTCAAGAGATCAAAAATGATTTTGGCGTGATCCGTATTGTCGACTTGTCCGGCAAACCGGTCTTTAGCCGGTCCATAGGCATAGACGGGAACGTCTTCTCCCGTATGTCCGCCCGTCGTCCAACCCGTGTGCGACCGTTGATTGAAGATTTCTTCAATCGCGTTATCGACGTCTGTCACGTTCTTAGAGGCAGCAGCTCGTTCGACCGAAGTGAATTCCTCTTCCGTCAAAGCCAATTTTTGTTGATCGATGTACGTCGTCAAGGTCTTGCGGACATCGGCGCCGGAAACGATTTTTTCAGCCATGAAGTCGGGTGTTTTCTTTGCTGCTTTAATCGGCTCGGCGAACCAGTTATAAATTCCGTCTGCCCCGATTGAATAGCCACCCGTCGAATGATCGGCCGTCGCGACGACGAGCGTATGCTTGTCCTTTTTCGCGAAGGCGATTGCCGCTTTAAACGCCCGTTCGAAATCTTCCATTTCACTCATCGCGCTGACGATGTCATTATCATGTCCGGCCCAGTCGATTTGACTCCCTTCGACCATCAGGAAGAAGCCTTTTTTGTTCGTATCGAGTCGTTTAATCGCCGCATTCGTCATTTGCTCCAATGAGGGAACGCTATTTTCACGGTCGATCCGTTTTGCTAAACCGCCATCGGCAAACAGACCGAGGACTTGTTTGTTGCGGTCGGCATTTAATTCGTCAAGATCCGTCACGTATCCGTAACCGTCTTTTTTGAATGCTTTCGTCAAATCGACATCCGGACGGATGAAGTTGGATTTGCCGCCGCCGAGTAAAACATCAATCTTATGTTTCCCGTTAATCCGTTCCTTAAAGTAATCATCTGCGATCGCGTTCATGTTTTTCCGATTTTCGTCATGAGCGCCGAACGAAGCCGGTGTCGCATGGGTGATTTCTGACGTCGCGACGAGTCCCGTCGACTTACCGCGTTCTTTCGCCGCTTCAAGGACGGTCTTGACTTCAGACTTATCATTGTCGACGGCAATCGCTGCGTTATACGTCTTGACGCCGGAAGACATCGCGGTTGCAGCAGAGGCAGAGTCGGTGATGTTTTGTGCCGGATCTTCCGGATAGGTCATTTGCTGACCGACGAGATACTGGTCGAAGGCAGTTTTTTCGGCGACGGTCGTCGTCGGATCATTTTTTAAGTAGCGGTGCGCCGACGTATAGGAAACACCCATCCCGTCACCGATTAAAAAGATGACGTTGCGGATTTCCGGCGTCTTCTTGTATTTGCTTTTGGCATCGACATCCGGTGTCGATACCATCGTGCTGAGCGATAAGGTTGATAGGGCGAGAATCGGGATCAGTCGTTTCAGTTTCATGATAATTCCTCCTTGGTCATTTAAAGAACAGTATGTATTGCCTACATTCATCATCCTACTGAAGGAATATGAACGGAATATGAGAAAAATGTAAACAATTATGAAGAAGTAATGACAAGGAGCTAAGAAAAAGGAGTTGGCATGTCTTACGAAACAAAAATATGAAAAACTAGTCAGCGAAGCCGTCGGCTAGTTAGTGTGAAGCGTGTTAAACGAGGAGTAAGCCCATCAAAATCGTATCATAATACAAGCCGTCCGCAAGCAGTCGGTCGTGCTTGAGTCGTCCTTCGACTTGAAACCCGGTTGTCTGATACAAACGAACGGCCCCTTGATTCGTCTCGACGACGGTCAATTGAATCTTTTGCAGTTCGACCGACCGTGCCCAGTCAAGTGTCGTCTGTAAGAGAGCCCGCCCGATGCCTTGCCCCCAAAAGTCACGGACGACCCCGACGCCGAAGTCGGCTTTATGTGCGAACCGACGCAAGGGGAAACCGACACAGCGGGCATAACCGACGAGTTGTCGATCCACTTCAGCGACGAGCAGGGAGTGGGGAATACCGGTCTCATGCTGAATCAATTGCAGAAATCCCTTTTCATCAAGTACGTCTTCGCCCGGGAATCGGTCAAAGTGATCCGTTTCTGCATCGAGTCTCGCGCGCAGTAAAGCAAGCTGTCGTGCATCCGTAGGCTCTACCGGACGAATCGTGTACGTTACAGATTGAATGTTCGCGTCAATTGGATCCATCATATTCGCCTCCAAACTAGTAAAATCAAAATCGTCCCCCTTAAGAATGCCATAAATAATTTAAAAATGTAAATTATTTCCATTAAGACAAACGAAGATTGTCTAGATCGACACATGATAGACTAGAAACAGATTGGAAAGGATGGATAGAGATGTTAGAGATACAACATGGTTCAACGGAGGACCGCGAATACATTCGCGAACAATTGATCGGCTTCAACAAAACGAAAGTTCCGCTAGCGGTTCAACATGAGACGGAACAAATCTGTTTTCTTTTAAAGGAAGGTGGCGAGATTAAAGGCGGATTGACAGGTGAATACAGCTGGAACCACGTCCACGTCTCTTTCTTGTGGCTCGACGAGTCCGTCAAAGGCGGCGGATACGGCAGCAAATTATTGAGCATGGTCGAAGCCTATGCCAACGAACGTGCCTGCAGCAAAGTCATCCTCGACACGTTCAGTTTTCAGGCACCCGGCTTCTATGAAAAAAACGGGTACGTCGAATACGGGCGTTTAGACGATCATCCGGTCGAAGGGATGACACAATACTTCTATAAAAAATTACTTTAAATGAGTTGATCCTTATTTCTTGTAATAATAAATCCAAGCAATCAGATAGGACAGTGTGCCGAGCGATAAGACGGTCGCGATGGCGTAGAAGGGAAAGTTCGGAAAACCTTCAACGAGTTGGACGTAAAATAAAAACGGAATCATCAGGACAGGGAGTGTGGACAAAAATGTTGAATAGGCAACACGTGTCGCCTTACCTGTGATGACTTCCTCGCGCTCGTCCTGATCGGAAAATTCAGTCATCCCGACGGACCATTCGGAAAACGTACTTTTTTTGTTGGTCCGAGTCAGATACCCCATAACGGTTAGTAAAACAGCGATGAGTATCATCGGAAGAACAAGCGGAAGTTCCAATGTGATGTTGAATCCGGTACCGCGGACGGGATCATCGTTAAACACTTCAAGTTGATCGTGTACAGAACTGACGAAAGCAGCTAACAGATAGAACAGACAAATGTTTAAGCTCGATTGAATGATGACACGTTTCAAAGTGATTCCTCCTCCAAATAAAAGATGTCTTCGATTGGTCGGTCAAAGATCCGGGCGATGTGCATCGCCAGTAACAAGGACGGGGTATAGCTTCCTTTTTCGAGTGAGATGACGGTCTGGCGCGTGACGCCGATCAAGTCAGCGAATTGTTCTTGCGTCCAGTCCGTTTGGCGCCGTAATGCTTTGACGCGATTCGAAAGTTTCATCGGGACACTCCTTTCTTTCATGAACATATTGTATAGTTCGTTTTACATTTTGTAAAGTGAACTATACTTATTATTTTTTCGTCTCATTTATCGAAAATTCGCGGAGTCTGACTAAAACAGAATAGTCTGACAAAATTCGGGTAATATGTACTTTATCACTTCGACGGCATCGGGACAGAAAAAGGGGGGGAATTAAATGTTGCCTGAATGTATTCCGGATCAAAGGGAGCTCGCACGCCGCATGCGCATCGTCAAAACGTTACGGAAGCTTGGAAAAACGGATGAAGCCATTGCAAAATCATTATATGTCCCGGTCGAGTGGGTCAGATCAGTCGAAGATAATTTATCGAATACTAGTTATCAGCAATCATCTTAATGCATTAAAAAGAAGCGTCTCCCTTAGTTCAGGGGAACGCTTCTTCATGTTCACGATGACAGTTTCGTTGCGCCCGAGTCGACCGACAGTTTCGGTTGACGCCAAAAGAACGTCAAGATGATGCCGACCGTCAGGACGATCGTCGCGAAATAAAACGGGTAGTTGAGATTGACATCAAACAGGAGTCCACCCGCAATCGGTCCGAGGATGTTCCCGACACTCGTAAACATCGAGTTCATTCCGCCGACGAAACCTTGTTCATCGCCGGCAATCTTCGACAGATAGGTCGTGACGGCAGGACGCATCAAGTCGAATCCGACGAAGACGACCATCGTCACAAGGATGATTGCGAAGTAACTCGTCACGTACGTCATGACGAGGACGAGGGCGGTCGAGACGATTAAGCTGTAACGGATCAGGCGAATTTCACCGAACCACCGCGTCAAGCGGTCGAACAGGCCGACTTGGACGATGACACCGACAATCGCTCCGAGGGAAATCGCGAGAGCGATGTCCTTCGCCGTGAAGCCGAACTTCCGGTCGACGAACAGGGCGAACAGCGATTCGAACGAGGCGAGACCGAATGACGAAATCAACAGGACCAAAAAAGCGACGAAATAGAGGGGGGAAAAGACTTTTGAGAAGCCGGCCGCTTGTTTGACAGTCGGCGCATCGGCATAATGACGTTCCGGTTCACGTAACGTGAAGACAGACAAAATCATCGCAATCATCCCGAACGTCGCGGCAAAGAAAAACGGAACCCGTGTCCCGATGTCAGCGAGAAAGCCGCCGATCCCCGGTCCGATTATGAAGCCGGTCGAAATGGCGGCCGACATATAGCCGAGCGCCTTCGGACGCGTCTCATTCGTCGTGATGTCGGCGATGAACGCCGTCACGGCCGGCATGATGAAGGCGGCACTGACTCCCCCTAGGATGCGCGAAGCGAACAGGACTTCGACCGTCTGTCCGAGACCGAATAACAGTTCCGACATGCTGAAGATGAACAAGCCGATGATGATCATCGGCTTTCGTCCATACTTGTCGACGGCGCGTCCGGCAAGCGGCGAGAGAATCAGTTGGGCAAAGGCGAACGCCGACACCATATAGCCGACCGTCGAGCCGGAGATGTTCAATTCATTCATGATCGTCGGGGTGACGGGAATGACGAGTCCGATCCCTAAAAAGGCGATGAACAGATTGAGTAAAAGTGTACCTAAAATGAGTTTGTTGTTTTGCATGATTTGAACCTCAGTTTCTGATTTGACTTCTTAACGGACGAGTCCGCGCCAAAAAATCGGCCAGACGGCAGTGAGTCGTTGTTGGTAGGCGTCAATCCCGTTATAGACGAGTTCTGTCATCGTTCCTTCCGCAACCGTCAAATAGGCGAGTGCGCCGCTCGTATAGTCTTCGGAGTAGAGAATCTGCTCCGTCCGGTCGCGTTCGCGAAATAAGCGTGCAAGGTGACGATGGATCGAATCGAAAAACGGATTGATCAACGCTGTCACTTCATGCTCCAGTTTGACGGGCGGGAAGTACGCGATGCGAAGGATGAACTTCATTTGGTCGTTTTGGTTGCTTTCCTCGATGAACCAGTCGAAAAATCCTTTTAGCGATGCTTCGAGCGGCAACTGCCGTGTCTCGACGAAGTAGGACGCGAGGTGTTTTTTCTGTTCACCGAGCGCGTACGCCATCGTCTTCAAAAAGAGATCGTCTTTTCCGGAATAGTGGGCATAGATGGATGGTTTCTTGATACCGACTTCCTGGGCGATGTCGTTTAAGGAGGCCCCTTCGTAGCCGTGACTCGCGAAGTGGCGCAAAGCGGTCGGGATTAATTGTGCAGCTTTCAAATCATTCACCTTCCTAACGGTCGTTAGTTTATAAAAATACTGTAGCATCTGGTTTGCTACTTGAACAGGAAAATGCCTCAAAGAATAACTTGAGTAAAACTAAAGGGGGTGCAACAATGGATATTATTAGGAATATTCTTGTGATTTGATTTGTAGAGACATCTGAAATGATGGATGTCATGTTAAACGAGCAATCAGGGGGCTGATCGTATAAATAACAGAATAATATCTATCATCTTGCTGGCCTTTTTGCTAGGTGGAACGTATTACGGGGTGATATCCCTATTGTTCAAAGAAGGTACATCTGTCAGTTCGTTCCCGATTCCGCGCTTTGCGACGGAGCAAACGGGTGCGAACGGGCAACACTACGCGACGCAACTTGCTTCAGAAACAGACGGACCGGGACTCCTGTATGCAGCACGCTTGAATCGTGACGGCTGGAAGAAAGTGAATCAAGAAGGAGCTAAAATTCTCTATCGCAAAGGCGAGACATTCGTTTCGCTGACGACGTTCGACGAGGAAGTATATGTTAAGCCTGTCCGTTTAGTCGAGTTCGAGCGTTTGGAGGATTGAGTCGGAACAAGGTACACTTGCTACAATAAGTAAGGACAGGAGCAATTCGTCCGTTCGTAGCAAAGGAGAATCAAGATGACACAATCCATCGCAATCATCGGAGCAGGCGTCAGCGGGCTTTATACAGCATCGCTTTTACAACAGATGGGGCAAGCGGTCACCGTCTATGAAGCACGGGACCGGATCGGCGGACGTATTGTAAGCGTGGCGGGTACGCATGGAGACGAGGCAGACCGCTTTGACCTCGGACCGACATGGTACTGGCCGGATACGGAAACGGTCATCACGGATCTTGTCGCCGAACTCGGCCTGACGGCATTCGCCCAACACACGACGGGCGCGATGGTACTCGAACGGCAAGCAGGAGCCATCGAACATCATCTGCTGGCACCGGACAGTATCGTCCCGTCGAAGCGGTTAGCGGGAGGAATGGAAGCACTCGTGACAGCGATTGCGTCACAACTCCCGGCGGCATCGCTCCGCTTACAGACACGCGTCACGAAACTTGAGCGGACGGGACAGCAAGTAATCGTTACGTCAATCAAAGACGGACGGATGACTTCAGAAACGTATGATAGTGTCGTGGTTGCCCTTCCACCCCGTCTTGTCGAGCGAGTCGCAATCGAACCGCCGTTTTCCGAGACGACGCGGGAGAAACTGCAAACGACCCCGACCTGGATGGCCGGACAAGCAAAAGCACTTGTCGTCTATGACACGCCGTTTTGGCGCGAAGCGGGTCTGTCCGGGTTTGGGATGAGCTGGGTCGGCGCCATGCAGGAAATTCATGATGCATCACCGCAGCGCGGACCGGGTGCCTTGTTCGGTTTCCTACGGCTGACGGCAGAAGAGCGTCAGTCACTCGGGACGGAAGCGGTTAAAGCCTGCATACTCGAGCAACTTATCACGATGTACGGCGAAGCAGCCCGTCATCCGCGGGAAGTGTTCTATTATGACTGGGCGCAAGACCTTGATACGGCGACGCCTGCAGATGCCCGTCCGTTAACGGAATTTCCGCAGTATCGGCCCATCGCAGTCGACGCAAACTGGCAAGGCCGGCTTTATCTTGCCGGAACGGAAACGGATAGTGCGTTTGGTGGCCATGTCGAAGGGGCGCTCCGGTCGGCGAAGCGGGTCGTCGCTGAATGGACGATGCGGCATGGGTGATTTGTTGTAATGCTCTTAAATATTGTCATGGGCGTCCTCGACAATCGGGGGCGTTTTTTTGCTAAGTAATTATTGTAGAGAAAAAGTCATTTCACGATTTTCATTACAAACTGGTATGATGTGTTACTTGTTTTATTTAATTAGTGCAAAGGTATAGGGAAATATATTATTTTTTGGGTTCAGCATGCAGGGAGGGCGACGTGATGACGCAACAGATATTAGTTCTCTTATTGATCGGCTACGTAATTTACACAATCGATTTAAAACAAAAAATGATTCCTGTTCCGATGGTGCTCGTCGTGATTGGACTGGGTCTTTCATTTATCTCCTATTTTTCTTCGCTTCATCTATCAAAGGAAATCGTATTTGAAGTGTTTTTGCCGGCGCTCCTGTTTACGGCAGCGTATCAGTTTCCGATTAAACAGTTGAAAAATAATTGGGGTATTATTACGGCGTTCAGCACGATTGGGTTGATTGTGACGGCCTTATTACTCGGTGTCTCAATTTACTGGATCTCGAATCTGTTCATTTCACTTTCGCTGACGGCTTCGCTGCTCCTTGCCGCCATCTTGATTCCGACCGATCCGGTCTCGGTGACGTCCATCATCAAAAAAAGTACAGGGGACGAACAACTCGCCGATATCGTGGAAGGAGAATCGATGGTCAATGACGGGACGAGTATCGTTTTGTTTACGATCTTATTAACGATGTTTCAAACGGGGGAACGTTTTAATTTCACGACATTTATCGAACAATTTATGCTTGTTTCGTTTGGCGGAATTCTGATTGGTTTCTTGCTCGGATGGATTTTAAGTAAAATCATTCACTTGACGAAGCAAAAAGAATATCAAGTGATGTTGAGTATCGTCATGTCGTACGGTGGATTTTATCTTGCGGAAGCGCTTGGTGTCTCAGGTGTTCTCACCACGGTCATTTTGGGGATTTTCTTGTCTTACGAAATCGAAAAAGCGGATGAGGAGAAGGGAATTAAAGCATCATTGGATGGATTTTGGAACATCATCAAACCAACATTTTTATCGATTTTATTCTTACTGATTGGGATTCAAGCAGCTGGATACTTAGTTTTTTCACAATGGGGACTGGCGTTGATCATTTTTGGTCTCACCTTGTTGGCACGGTTCATCATGGTCAGCGGCTTCATTTATGCCGTACCGGCCTGGAAAGGTGAATTTCGCGACGACTTTTCGACGATCTCAATCATTACGGCAGCCGGGATTAAAGGATCGATGTCTGTCGCGTTGTTACTATGGCTCGAAAAAACGGTCTCAGCGCAATATGATGTGTTGATTTCCTTATCGTTTGCTGTAATCGTCCTGTCGTTGATTGTCCAAAGTATCGGTATTTATCCGCTGACGATTTTCTTGAGTAAGCGGCATAAACGATAATAAAAAAGCAGACACTGTCCAAAAAGTACTTGGATCGTGTCTGCTTTTTTGCGTTTACAGATACAACCCGTTCGCCTCAACATTGCGAGTGTTCATAAAGACAAGAAAAACGGATGATCTTAAGTTGTTCCAAAAACGGAAATCATCAAATCCGCAATCATGCAGTTTTCTCTACATGACCAGTCATTCAGACGAATGTAATAACTTGCCCGTTTTGAAATCGTAAATCCGGTAAAAAATTTCAAATTCATGATCTTTTGTCGTTGTCACGTGGCAGGTATACGGGACGTCCGGTCCGTAAGCGCCGAGATCGGCACGATCGAAGAAACTGAAATAGTCACCTGTTTCATCATAATAAAGATCAATCGTCCGCGGGCTGGATTGATCATCGTATTCCACCGTACACATTCCTTTAGTTGTCGCATAGTCATGATAAAAGACGTACTTCAGGCTTGGAGCCGTATACCAAACCAGTCCCACACCGAATAAACACATTAAAACGAGTCGGCCGAACGTGGAAAATTCGATGCCAGTATCCTCACGGAGCCAAAAATATAACAACACACTCAGCACTATACAGACGATACCACCTGCGAAAAGCGCGTAATAGAAAAGCACTTCTTCATTCATGCGATCATCCCCCTCATAAATACAACCCGTTCGCCTGAACGACGAATTGCGAGTGTTCGTAATGATAGGTGATGACGGAATAATCGAACGGACGACCGTTCGACAAGTGGAAGATCGTCTCGACCGTCAATGCCGGATCACCGGCTTCAAGTTCCAAATGTTCCGCAATCGTCTCCGGCAATTTGCCGACGTGCATGTACATGTCGGAAAAGCCGATGTTCAGTCCGAGTGCCGTCTCAAGATACTCGAAAATCGACTGTTCGACGATTTCCCGGTTCAAGTATGGGACGAGTGCTTTTACGTAATAGGATTCTTCGAGGCAGAGAAGCCGTCCGTCAATGTAGCGGATCCGTTTGACGAAATAGATGTCTGTCCCAGGTGTAATGGCAAGGTTATGAGCGAGATTCTCCGGACAGGCAATGACTTCAAGTTCGAGTAAACGCGACGTGATATCATAATCGATTAAGTTTTGCTTGAAGCCTTGTGTCGAGAAGAGATTAAAATACCCTTTCCGATTACTTTTGCGGACAAAAATGCCGCTGCCGCGAACTTGAAAGATGATTCCTTTTCGTTCCAGCAGTTCGAGCGCTTTCGTCATCGTCGTTTTACTGACCTCAAATTGTCGGATCAATTGATCGAGAACCGGTAATTTATCGCCTTGCTGTAACGCATTCTGTTCGATGTAGGCTTCGATTTCCGTCGCCGTTTGTTCATATTTCAGCATGGTTCACCCTCATTTACATAAAAATTGTTATATCGCAACTATATCATAATAAAAAGACGATATTTGTAAACATGTTTTTTAAGATTAAATGTGTATTGATTAATTGTGCATGTACAATTATGATGATAATAAAGGTATACATCTCGATTATTAGGGAGGACTTGAAGATGAAAGCATTACCAAACGACTTTTTATGGGGCGGCGCACTGGCTGCGCATCAATTTGAAGGTGGCTGGAACGCCGGCGGCAAAGGGCCGAGTGTCGTCGATGTCATGACGGCAGGCGCGCATGGCGTCGCCCGCCGAATTACCGATACGATTGAAGAGGGGACGTTTTACCCGAACCATGAGGCGATCGATTTTTATCACCGCTATCAAGAAGACATTGCCTTATTCGCCGAGATGGGATTGAAGTGTCTCCGGACATCGATCGGCTGGAGCCGGATTTTCCCGAACGGGGACGAAACGGAACCGAACGAAGCGGGACTGCAGTTTTATGATAATGTCTTTGACGAGTTGATTAAACACGGCATCGAGCCGATCATCACGTTATCGCACTTTGAAATGCCGCTCCACCTCGCGCGCGAATACGGCGGGTTCCGCAACCGGAAAGTTGCTGAGTTCTTCGAACGCTTTGCTGAAGTCTGCTTCACACGCTACAAAGATAAAGTCATGTACTGGATGACGTTTAATGAAATCAACAACAAGATGGATGTCGAGAATCCGTTGTTCCTCTGGACGAACTCCGGTGTCAAAGTCGAACCGGGCGAAAATGCGATGGAAGTCATGTACCAGACCGGTCACCACGAACTGATTGCCAGCGCCCTTGCTGTCGCGAAAGGGAAAGCAATCAATCCCGATTTCCAAATCGGAGCGATGATTTCCCACGTCCCGGTCTATCCGTATTCCTCACATCCGAAAGACGTCATGCTGGCGGAAAAATCGATGCGTCAACGTTACTTCTTCCCGGATGTTCAGGCACGCGGTTATTATCCGAACTATGCCTTAAAAGAGTTCGAACGGGAAGGCTATCAGATTCCGATCCTCGACGGCGATGACGAGATTCTGAAAAACGGGACGGTCGACTACATCGGCTTCAGTTATTACATGTCGACAACGGTCAAGCATGATGCGACGGTCAACAATACGGGGAACATCGTCAACGGCGGTCTCGCGAACGGCGTCGAGAATCCGTACATCCAGTCGAGCGACTGGGGCTGGGCGATTGATCCGGTCGGACTCCGTTACGTCCTGAACCGGTTGTATGACCGCTACCAACTCCCGCTCTTCATCGTCGAAAACGGCTTTGGGGCTGTCGATACGATTGAGGACGGCAAGATTCACGATGCAGCGCGGATTGATTACTTGAAGACTCACATCGAAGCGTTGACGGAAGCGGTCACGGAAGACGGCGTCGAACTGATGGGCTACACGCCATGGGGCATCATCGACATCGTCTCGTTTACGACGGGTGAGATGAAAAAATGCTACGGGATGATTTACGTCGACCGCGACAATGAAGGCAACGGCTCGATGGAACGGATGAAAAAAGACTCATTCGACTGGTACAAACAGGTCATTGCGACGAACGGACAGGAGTTGTCGTACGACAAAGCGACACAACAGTAAATCGATAAGCCTCCACCTATACCGGGTGGAGGTTGTTTGTTGTCTGCCAAATCACGCTTGCTTGAAATAGGAAAACAAGCGATGATGAGAATGTATATATTATCCAAAAGTGACGAGGGACGTTTAAGGGGATGAATGAATGATTGGTGTCAGTATTGCGACGATATGGGAGTTCGAAGCGACACTCGCGTATTTCGATGTAGAAGAATCAGAACGTACTAAGTACCCATACGGTGAATATTTTTTCCGGACGATTGCCGGTAAACGTGTGTTGTTTTACAGCACCGGTGTTCGGAAAGTAAACGGGGTCGGGGCCAACCAGTACATGATGGCGCAGTTCCCGCTTACGAAAATCATCGTTGCCGGGACCTGTGCCGGCATCGACGAGTCGTTTGCCGTACTCGACATCATCGTGCCAAACCGCGCGGTCCAATATGATTGTACGGTGAAAGAAGTCGAGCCGTTGATCAAGCCGTCCTTCATCGTTGAACTCGACGTCGCGGACTATCAGGCGGAGTGTCACACCGGAACGATCGGTACGGCAGACCGGGCCGTCGTGATGTGGAACGATTACTTGGAGCTGAAAGACAATGCCGTCACGGTCGCCGATACGGAAGCCGGCGCAATCGCCTATATCTGTCAGAAAAACAAAGTCGAATGTATCATCATTAAAGGCATCTCCGATTTTCCGGCGGACGAAACGGACCGCGATCCAGTCCAGTCGAACGAGGAACAAATCAACGTCTACATAGCGAATACGCCAAAAGTGATGCACAAAATATTCAGTGACTATCTGGCACGATTCATTTAGAACATCAGGAGGGGCAACGCATGAAAACATTAGTGGTTGGTTGTCTGCTGACCGTCAACGCTAAAAGCTTAATGACACAAAAGACGCAGTCTCGGATGAAATCCCGGAACTGCGTCTTATTTATGCTTAGTGCATCGGCTGCTAATTTTGTTCAGACTCATGTTTTTCTGACTGAGCCGCTTTGAAGTTGCGATAAATCGTATAACCGACAGTGACAGGAAGAATGACAATTCCATACCCAAGCGGCAATCCTAAAAAATAATACCAGAAAATCGTAAAAACAATCATGATTAGAAGGAGGCGGATACTAGATATGTGGTATGTACTCACTTAAAACGTTCCTTCCTTTCAATGTATTGTTATGTTTTTAGAAAGTCGTTTGGTTGATCGACATAAAGTTGGACCAGTCCGCACTTCGGACAAACGGCAGCTTTCGCTTCAGCAGATGCCTTGCTGAAAAAACGACCCGGTTTTTTAATCTTTAAGCCGTACATGGCACCTTTGACATGGACTTCACAGTCTTCGACTAGTCGGGTGTCGCATTGGGTACAGGTTCGGTTCATGTAACTTGTCCTCCTATTTAGCTTGAACTACCTCCACCTGCGCTGGGCTTCGCCCTGAGACACTTAGAGGTGGGAGTATTCTCGCCTGATTTTGATAAATATTCTTCAACTGTCCTTTAATACGTGTCGGAGTTCGCTGACGCCAAGGATCAGCATACAAAGCGAAAGTGGTATGAAGAATACTAAAAACGATAGTGTCGTTATGGCATCCAATAAAAACAAACTGAGCAGGATGATGGTCAAAATGGTCGTCAAGCTGACGAGCGAACTGCGGTTAGACATCGTTCTCCTCCTTTAAGTGGTTATTCTTCCGCAAACGGACATATCGGATGATGGCTGGTACCGCAATCGAAATCGAAAAAGCGCTAACGAGCAACAAATCGGTCTGCCCGAAAAAGAAATAATCGATGCCGATCAACAGAAATAACAAAATCTGAATGATTCGAAAACGGAGCTGCGTACTTCGGTTAATAATGTCCTGTTCTTTTGTTCGACTGGAGTGGTGAGTATTTTGACTCAGTAATTCAAAATAAAAATAACTGAGGACGCCGAGTTGGACGACCGAAAAGAAGGTAGCGCCTGTCTGTTCAAAGAAGATACCAAACAGAGTCATTCCGAACAAAAGTAAGTAGAGTGCTGATACGATTCGTTTCGTACGTGTAGTCAAAGTAAGTCCTCCTGAAAGTCAGTCGATGCTACTCTGTTCTACGGCACGGCAAGGAAAATGTTTCAAGCTATGAATGCATACAAAAGGAACTTAAGAAACAATGAGGAGGAATCAGGATGAGTTACGGGATTTTTGGGAAATTTACGACGACGGCGGGACAGCAAGAAAAATTGGTGGAGCTGTTACTTGAAGCAGCAGCCTTGTTCGAAGACGAGCCGTCATGTCTCCATTATATCGTCAGCGTATCAGAAGAAGCGGACACGGTCATCGTCCACGAAATTTGGACGAATCAAGCGTCGCACAAGGCGTCACTCGAACTTCCGGCGACGCGGCGCCTGATTGAGCAGGCACGCCCGTTTATCACGGGAATGGAACGCTTGTTGACGTTCGACCCGCAAGGTGGAAAAGGGTTATAAAGGGTAATTTTTGATGTCCCAGCCGAAAGTTTGTAAAAAATTAGAACTTTTTTTGCCGATTGACGTAGAGTATACATGAGGTGAGTATGATGGAAAAACGACGAAGAATTCAACGTATCCGGGAAGAAAAGGAACGCATCGCGTTCGTTCGCATTATTTTTGCTGTAATGCTTGGTTTTAGTATCTTTGCACTTCTTCAATATGAGACAGCAATTTGGCCGAAAATCCTCGTCGGGGTGAGCTTCCTGGCACACGGTGTTTTGCACTGGATTGAAGCGAAACGAATCAGTGTATTTTCAGACAGCCGACCAGCACGCAACATCATCCGACTCCGTTACGCGGTTGATTTTGCTCTAATCGGACTGATTGCTTTTTTCTTCCCGCTATTAATCCGGTTCGAACTACCGCCTTTGCCAAGTTTTATCGGCTACTTTATCGGACTTGCAGCCTTCGTTATCGGTGACATCTATCTCGAGCGAACGCAGACGGTGCTTGACCCAGCCCATCCGACGAAAAAAGAATTACGAAGTAAAACACCTGTCCTGAAAGCCAGATGACTTTGAGTAGGGGATGAACAAAATGGAAAAACAAACGAAAATTCTAATCATGCAGCAGGAAAGCAAGCGGAATCTTTTTAAACGATTGGCATTGGTAGGAGTCGTCGCACTTTGTTTGTACGGCTTGGTTCAAACAGGTGCCGACGAATGGATTGTTCCACTGCTCGTCATCCTCGTCCTCATCCATGGACTGTTACTGCTCGGCGAGGCAAGACGGATTAGTGCCCTATCAAGCATCAAAGCAGCACGGCGGCTGATTCGTTTCCGTTACGCGGTCGAGTTCGGTTTCGTTCCCGTTCCTTTATTGATTGCGCTTCAGGCATGGATCCCTAATTATTGGGGTATATCTGTTTTAATCGTTCTTCTGCTGGCTCTGCTGTTGATTGCCTTTTTAAAGCAATACCTGGAATTGCGCATCATGCGGACGGATCCGAGTCACCCGACGAACGACGATCTACGCAAAAAAACACGGATGGCAAACTAAAACAGTACTTCTACTCGCGCATCAAGCAACGGGTAGAAGTACTGTTTTTTAGTTGAGTTCGATTTTGACAGTAGTCGGTTTTGCGAACGCGTCACTTGACACAAACATGACGAAGACATTTTCCGTTTCCGGTACTTCGTAGACGAGATCGACCCTTGATTGATAAGGAGCAAAGTACTGGTAACTGTTTTTCCAGGCCTTCTCATTGCGGTTGACGTAATCGACCGTCTCGTAGACATGCCCATTCCCATCCTGAAGCGTGAACCGGTCCGGTTTATATTGACTGTAGGAGCCGAGTACATCTTCTGTAATATCCGGGTCATGCAAAAACAACGGGAGCGTGATGTAGCGTTTACCGGCTTGCTGTGTCAGTTTGAGTTCAGCCGGCGGGCGGTCTAACAGTTTCCCGACACGGAAGGTGGCATCCTTTAATTTCGGGTCACCGGGATACGTTTTGAGCAGCCCCTGATTCATCAGCTTTTCGATTTTTGCCGTTTCCTGTTTCGACGGTTGTATGGCGGTCGATTTTTTGGCGGTCAAATCGGCGAGCTTCGTCCCTGTCGTCGTTTCAGTTGTTTGACTTGTCGGCTCGGCCGCCGGTTGCTCGACTTCACTCGTCGTCGCAAAGAAGAATAGTCCGGCGACACCCACGACGAGTGCGGTCCCGACTGTTCCAAGCGCGACTTTGAAGCGGCGTTCCGTCGCCTTGGCATTGACGGCGACGCTCCCGATGGCTGCATTCGGTGTAATTTTAACCGCGCGGTAGGCGGGTAATAAGGCACCGATGATCCCGGTCGTAATCGGAATCAACAGCGTCAGGCTCAGGAATCCGAGCTCGGCCGTCGGGAATTGATTGTACATCTTGTAAATCAACCCGAGCGAGACGGCAAGACCGATCAATCCGGCAATCAGACCGGTCATGACCCCCTCAAGCAAGACGAGTTGACGGATCATCCCGTCGCGCCAGCCGGTCGCTTTCAGCACGGCGAGCTGTGATTTCCGTTCGTTGACGTTCTGCCACATGATTTCCGTCGTCGTCAAGATGGCGATCAGCAGGGCAACCCCCATCGCGACATAATGCATCATGCCGACTTCAAGGGCAACGAATTCGCCGAGCCAGGACGCATACAAGACCCCCTTGAGCCGGAACGTGACGAACAGGAAGAAGATGAACAAACTGGTCGGTAAGGCGATTGCGACAAGCGACAGCAGCGTCCGTTGCCAGTACGTCACCAATTGATTGACGCTCATGCCGAGGACGGACTGCGAACGGACGAAACGACGTCCCCGCGAGACTTCTCCCGCCTGGATGCTTTCGTACGGTTGAATCTTCCGGATCAACAGCATCGGGACGAACGTGCCGCCCCAGTAAATCAACAGTCCGGCGAGACCGATCAGAACGATCCGGGCAAGGGCGATCGGATGGTCCGTCGTCAGCCAAAACGTCCCGAGAATCGTCCAGGCAATCAAGGCGACGAGTGAACCGAGTAACGTCGCTTCGAGGAACAGCATCTTCGACAGCTGGCGCGGGCGCCAGCCGATGGCCAGTAAAATCGCAAATTCTTTTTTTCGGGCGTAAAGCAGGATGATATTCGAGCTGAAGACATAGACGAGTGCCACTAAAATGACGCTCGCGATGACACCGCTCATCCCGACTTTCGCTTCCTGGAAGATCGCCATCGAGGAACCGAGTTTAATCCACGGCTGCTGGACCCAGCCGAGTGCCGGCTGGTCTTTAAGTCCGGGCAGATACGTCAGTGCCAGTTGCGGTGACGAACCGAGCGTCACATCCGTGATCAGTCCGGTCTTGTCTTCGATTTCCTGCGCGACGGCCTGTAATTTTTTCTCGCTTTGTTCATTCATCGTATCGATGCCTTTGACATTGACCCGGATGACGGAGATGGCTTTTTTGCCGCGAATCTTGAAAGCAGCGTCTAGCGTCGTCAACATCGAAGGCGGTTTCGTCATGAAGTCGTACGGGTCGTTTGTTGGTTTGACGTCACGCGGCGGGTTGACCGGTGTCTCATTTTTATCCATGACCCACTGTGCCTTCGCCGGGAAATAGGTTTCCATCGGCAGTTCCGTAAGCGGATCTTTCGATAAATTCAATTTCTTCGGATCAAATACTCCGATGTAATAGGGGTTGATCCGCGGCCAGTCATCACTCGACGTCCCGAACTCGCGTGCTGCCCGGTACATGCTGCGTTTCGCAAGCAAAGAATCCGGGTTGATCAGCTTCGGTTCGACCTGATAGGTGAACGGCCAGCGTGACGGATAGGGACTCTCGACGGATTGATAGGTGATTGGTGAAGGCTTGAGAATCAGCCATTCCGAGTAGCCGCTGTATTTTTCAGGTAATGAATTATTCAAAATATCATGAATGAATTGTTTTTGGACTTGCGCCGTCGTGACTTTATACGTCTGTGGCTTTTCATCGACGGTAGGGAGCTTGTCTAAGTATGTTTTGCCGCCCTTTTTCGTGACTTCTTGAATCGTCGGTACCATCGAGTCATCAATCAGCGGTAAATCAAGTTTTTCATATTTATAGGTCCGGGACGCATCGATGTAATCCCGTTCGTTCATCAAAACCGGAATCATATCGACGTTCTCGAGCGCCGTCACGACGTCTTCATCCGTGAAATAACGGCTGTGGTCCGACTTTTTCGTCGCTTGATCAAGCCCGACGAGTTGTTCTTCCGCTTCCGGATCAATCCCGGCAATCATCGTATCACTGCCATACTCGTCGAGCGGTTGTTTTCCGAGACCGATCGGTGAGACGCCGGATTGTTTCGTATCGCCGCTCGCGTCCCAGCCGGCGGCTAAATAACGGACCGTCGTCGACTTGTCGACCTGCAGACCGGTATTTTGATAATCGGTGATCGTCAGCTTATAGACGCCGGGGTCATCAAAGGTGTGCGTCCCGACGGATGAGCCTGTCGATTTATTTCCGATCATCGCGATCGGGGCTGCGACTTCGACGTCCGTGATGTCTTTAATTGTCTGATACTGTTTCATCGTGATGCCGCCGTCGAGACCGCTCATATAATTCGGCTCGAGTAAATGTAAGTCTTCCGTTACGCTCCGGCTTCCCGGCGGCCGGACGACGATATCATATGACGAGTTCCAGCGTTTTTGCAGTTCGTCAACGACGGTCCCATTGTTCGCTTGGGTCGTCCCGATTAAATAGCTCAGTCCTGTACTGACAATCAGGACACCGACGAGTAACAGGATGAACCGTTCTTTGTTTCGCCACCATGAGTTCCAAATGAAGGACATCATAGGCGTCCACCTCCTTTTACGTGTAGCGATATGAAAGACGGCCTATTCCGAATCGGAACCGGCCGTCGTTTTAACCGATCAGGGTAGAAAAGATCAGCATGTTAATCGATGCTGATTTTGACGGTATACGTCTTCGGGAAAGCATCGCTTGACGCAAACATAACGAACGTATTGGCATTTTTCGGGACGTGGTAGACGACATCCATCACGAGACGGTTCGGAGCGATGTATTGATGTTCGTACTTCCAGGCTTTCTTGTTATGACTGATGTAGTCGACCGGAGCATAGTCATGCCCGTGACCGTCGTTAATCGAGAAAGCATTCGGACGATAGACGCTATAGCCGTCTGACGTACCTTCTTTATTGTGTAAAATGAGCGGAACCGTAATGTAGCGGTACCCGTCTTTTTCTTTCAGCTTCAATTCTTTTGGGGCAGATAAAACGATCGGATCAACACGGAAAGAGTTTTTCTTTAGTGCAGGATCGCCCGGATACGTCTGGACCATCCCGGCACTCATTAATTTTTGGATTGACGGGGTACCCGATACTCGGGAAGTGCTGACTTTTGTGACGGTAGTGTCAGTCGTTGCAACATCGGATACCGTTTCGTCCTGCGTATTGAATCCATCTGTATTCGTAAAAGCAAAGACAGCTCCTCCGGTAAGGACGGTGATTGTAGCGAGTGAAAGCAAGCGTTTTTGAGTCGTCATCATAGAAACACTCCTTCTCCTGTTTAATTTGGAAATAATTATCAGAATACTCAGTCTAAATATACTGTTTATTATTTCCAAACGCAAACGGATTTTTTATAGATGGGAAATGAGAAATAAGAAAACAAGAAATTAGAAAAGTACAAATTATGATTCACGTTTTTATTCATGAAAGGTAAAAAAATTAAAAAATAATTAATCTAGAGGTTCACTTGAATGTGTATTTCCTATTTTTTTATTGCTTAACAATAAAAAAAACAAAACAGCGTTCTATTTACATAAAACATACAGAAGCCCCGTTCATTTTAGTTTGAATTAGCACGCATTGTAAAAAATAGTTTTATGTACTCAAGAGTTATATGATCACTTCCAACCGGATTTTTACTTACATCGAAATAGTTCTACTATTAATAGCAAGCAAATATGCTTGTTTAAAAAAGTAACGATTAAGTAAAACAATCTCCTACCGACCAATCATCCGTTAAAAAAGATTAGTTGTTTTTTTGCATTCAAGAGAGGTTTGATGAGGACGTAGCTCACCTTTTAAAACCTATATATGGATAATTAATTACGTATTAGTGAAAAAATACACAAGTTACATTCATAATTTTGACAATATTAATTCGCTAGCTTTTTTTAAAACAGCATTATATAATCATTATGTAGAACGGCGTTTCACAATACGGAACAAAAACTATTTTTTTAATCTTTTTTGTAAACGCCTTCATTTTAAATTAGATTTGTCTTTTCGCGTTTAAAATTCAGAAACTAAAGGAGATGTATTTTTTTATGGAAACAAGATATTCGACTCATCCAAACCAAGTTAAAGATTTTAGTACAGCGGAGTTACGGGAAAATTATTTGATCGAGGAGTTATTTGTATCAAATGAAACTAAACTAGTTTATTCAATGGATGATCGTATAATCATTGGAGGCATTACACCGAAGGATGCTCAGATTTTATTAGAAGGTACGGATCAGATGCAATCAGAATATTTTTTAGATCGGAGAGAAGTCGGAATATTTAATGTTGGGGGCAAAGGAAAGATTGTCGTCGATGGTGAAACTTTCGATATGGAAAACAAGGACTGCCTTTATGTAGGGTTAGGAAAAAAAGAACTAGTATTTTCAAGCGAATCTTCTGGACACGCAGCAAAGTATTACATTTTTTCAGCACCGGCGCATAAAGAATACCCCGTTCAACATGTATCTTTTCGTTCAATTGAGGGAGATCGGTTGGGCACTGTAAATAATGCCAATCAACGTGTGATTCGTCGCTTTATTCACGAGGAAGGCATTCAAAGTTGCCAGATTGTCATGGGCATGACTCAACTCGATAAAGGAAGTGTATGGAATTCCGTTCCTACACACACACATGATCGGAGAACTGAGGTGTATCTGTATATTGATTTGGACGAGGATGCACGGTTATTTCATTTCATGGGGGAATCGCGTAATACAAAACATGTCATTCTGAAAAATGAGCAAGCAGTGATTTCACCTCCATGGTCAATTCATTGCGGTACGGCAACTAGTAATTATGCATTTGTTTGGGGGATGGCAGGCGACAATAAAACAATCAGTGACGCGATTCCAGTAAAATTAGAGGAAATGCGATGAGTGTCTGAACGCTAAAGGTTCATGTGAGACGATGCTAACTTGATTACTGGAAATTAACAAACTTAAAAGTACAGATATTCTAGAAGAGGAATTAAAAACAGTCTTAGCCGATTTAGAAATAACAGGTTTTTCTCCGTATTCAGTTGGTCGTTATGATGAAGAAGATACGCTTTTCTATTTAAATAAATCTGAATTGATGAATGTAGAAGAATTTTTGGAAGCAGATCAAAAATACCTAGGTAGTTATTTCGTTCTTAAAGTTAAAAACGTTGTTGTAGAGAAGGAGTCACATACACCGGATAGATCATGGGTGGTCACTCGCGGCTGAAATTTTAAAAAACATATTTTTGAAAGCGTTATCAATATTGGCGGTAATCTGCATTGGAGTAACCAAATAATCTTTTCAATGAAATTTAGTATTTAAATCAATTATGAAAGGTGTGTAAAAAATGAAAATTATGAAGACACTTAATAAAATTCCCGGTGGTTTAATGTTAGTTCCGTTGTTCCTCGGAGCACTTATTCACACGTTCGCCCCGGGATCCGGTGAATATTTTGGTTCCTTTACGAACGGCTTAATGACGGGGACCGTTCCAATCTTAGCGGTTTGGTTCTTCTGTATGGGAACAGGAATAAATATTAAAGCGACCGGTACAGTATTAAGAAAATCTGGAACTCTTGTACTAACTAAAATTGCCGTAGCGTGGGTAGTTGCTGTTATTGCATCGTCCTTTATTCCGGTTGATGGTATCCAAACAGGCATTTTTGCAGGTTTTTCGGTTTTAGCTTTAATTGCGGCGATGGATATGACAAACGGAGGACTGTACGCATCAATCATGCAACAATACGGTTCTAAAGAAGAAGCCGGTGCATTTGTTTTAATGTCAATCGAGTCGGGTCCATTAGTGACCATGCTAATTTTAGGATCTACAGGAGTAGCTGCTTTTGAACCGCATGTTTTTGTAGGCGCAGTATTGCCTTTCCTGGTTGGTTTTATACTGGGGAATCTGGATAGTGATGTGCGAGACTTCTTCAGTAGAGCATCACACGTAATGATTCCTTTCTTTGGATTCGCATTAGGTAATGCAATCGATTTAAAAGTAATTCTGCAGACAGGACTGGGTGGAGTGATATTAGGGGTTTTAGTCATCATTGTGACTGGTATTCCATTGATGCTGGCAGACAAATTCATTGGGGGAGGTAACGGTACTGCAGGATTGGCAGCTTCTAGTACGGCGGGAGCTGCAGTTGCAAACCCGATGATTATCGCGACGATGAAGCCGGAGTTCCTTCCTATTGCACAATCTGCTACAGCATTAGTTGCAGCTTCAGTTATCGTAACTTCGATTTTAGTACCGATTTTAACTGCCTATTGGGCCAAGTATATGAAAAATAAAAACAAAAATCAGGATCACCAAGACCCTCAAAATCATCCGGAAGAGATGAAAGAAGTCTTACAATCGTAAAATTCAGAGAAAAACCTTTTAAATAATAAGGAGAGATTATGATGAGTAGAATTGTAACTATTGGAGAACCTATGGCATTGTTTGTTGCCGAACAAGAAGGTCCACTTGAAAATGTTGAAAACTTTAGCCGCTTTGTGGCTGGGGCGGAAGTTAACTTTTCAATCGGGATGTCTCGTCTTGAACATGAGATGACATACGTCACGAAACTAGGTCAAGACCCGTTCGGAAAAACGATTGAGAATTTTTTACTCGAGAATGGAATTGATACGAGTCATATAACGTATGACGAAACCTATAAAACAGGAATGCAGTGGAAACAAAAGGTAAGCAAATTTGATCCAGAAGTGTTCTCAGCGAGAAAAAATTCTGCAGCATCACATATGAATGCGGAAACCATCCGACACTTGGATTTGGAAGCAATTGATCACGTTCATGTGACAGGGATTTTACCTGCGTTATCTAAAGACTGCAGAGAAATGGTCTACACCTTGATGCAAAAAGCACGAATGAAAGGTATTCAAGTTTCTTATGATCCAAACTTACGGCCCGGTCTTTGGTCCAGTAAAGAAGAGATGGTTGAAGTCGTCAATGAGTTAGCTTCTTTGGCGGATATCGTACTACCCGGTGTTGGCGAAGGGGAAATATTGACAGGACAAAAGTCAATTGAAGCCATTGCAAGATTTTATCATAATCTCGGGGTTAAAACAGTCGTGATGAAGCTTGGAGCTGATGGAGCCTACACTAGCTCGGAAGGAAATCAATTTTATACAGATGGCTATCCGGTTGATCGAGTGGTGGACACTGTCGGTGCCGGGGATGGTTTTGCAGTAGGTGTGATAAGCGGAATCTTGGAAGGATTATCACTGGAAGAGTCAGTAAGACGGGGAACTGCTATCGGTGCGTTGGCGGTAATGTCACCTGGGGACAATGACGGATTGCCTGATCGTAGACGTTTAGGAGAATTTATGGCAGGCAATGCAATTGATTTGACAATGTAGAAAAAAAGTAAAGATGACCGTGTTCAACGGTTTTCTTTACTTTTATCGTATGAATCATTGAAAACTAGTTAACATCCGTAAAACCAAGTGTTTGCGAAATGTTTAAACTCGTATCTTTCATTTTATCAATCAAAGTATCTTCGATCATATCCATCGTTACCCGGTTACTAGGACCAGATACGCTAAAGCTAGCAATGATCTCACCTTTATGGTTGTAGATCGGGGCAGCGATGCAACGAATACCTTCTTCGTTTTCAATATTATCCAGTGCATATTGCTGCTGTTTTACTTTTTCGATTTCTAGCCGGAATTCTCCTTGTGATGTAATCGTGTTTGGAGTTCGTGGAGCAAAATCAATTTTTTCAACAACTTCCTCAAAATAACTTGGAGTTACTCCGGAAAGCAGGATTTTACCTACGGCTGTACAGTACATTTGGCCACGTGTACCAATCCGTGAAAACATTCGGACTGTGTGGTTACTTTCGATTTTATCAATATAAACAATTTCACCACGATCTTCTATGCATAAATGAACCGTTTCATTTATGTCTTTGGACAGTTTTTCGATGAAAGGTTTTGCAGCACGTATTATTTCGTTGCTGTCCGAAATATTTCTAGAGAGGAAAAGAATTTGTAACCCCAGTTTGTATTTGTTTGTTTCGGCATCCTTAGCGATATAATTCATGCTTCCCAGCGTAGTTAACAACCGGTGAATAGTACTTTTGGATAAGTCCAGTTGTTCAGTTAATTGGGAAATTTTAAGGCCATCAGGATATTCTGACAGTTTGTTTAAAATAGTAAGTGCTCTTTCTAATGATTGAACGTTAGACAAAATCTTCAACCTCTTTATTTTAGTATTTTTGTTTTAGGGACTGTTTAAAATCAGTCTCTTCAAGACTTGTTTAGTTTCTCAAGTATACCAAAGATTGATGAAAATTTGGCTTACTAAATAACAGGAAATGAAACTAAATTTGAAAATTCTTAAGTGGTATGAAAAATTATTGAAAAGTGAGGGAACTTAATGAATAAACTAAAGATTTTAAACAGCATTACGAACTGTGGTGTAGTAGCGGTAATAAGAGCAGACAGTGAAGAAGAAGCTATTAAAATTTCAGAAGCCTGCGTGGAGGGAGGGATTAAAGGCATTGAGATAACATTTACAGTTGATGGAGCAGATAGTGTCATTTCAAAATTAAGATCACTCTTTACTGGCGATGATTCGGTGGTGATTGGAGCAGGGACTGTTCTGGATTCTACTACGGCAAGGATTGCTATTTTAGCAGGTGCACAGTTCGTCGTAAGTCCTTGTTTTGACGAAGCTACAGCAAAGTTGTGCAATCTGTATCAGGTACCGTATATGCCAGGTTGCATGACAATTACAGAGATGAAACAGGCCCTAGAGGCAGGAGTCGATATTGTAAAGCTGTTTCCAGGGAACAATTTTGGACCGGAATTCATTAAAGGGGTCCATGCACCACTGCCCCAAGTAAATATAATGCCGACCGGCGGTGTTAGTTTAGACAATGTAGATCAATGGATAAAAAACGGATGTGTAGCCGTAGGGGTGGGGGGGAATCTTATAACCCCGGCGAAGAGCGGGGATTATAACCTGATTAGTGAATACGCCGCACAATATGTAGAAAAAGTCAGAAATGCGCGACGGGATGGCGAAGAAGTTGAAAAGGTAAGAGTGTAAGGGGAAGCCGGTCAAATAGTAGAGGGCAGTTTATAAGAAAAAGATGCGGTTTTTAAACTAAATATCGTAATAAAGCTTTTGAAATTTCGCGAAATACAAGGGATTTATGTAGATTTTTATTTTAAGAAACGTTATAATTAATTCATGGAACGCTGTTCCGTATTGTGAAACAAAAAGAAATTGTTACGTTAAAAATCTTTTAAATAAAGGAGATTGAAAATGGATAATTTTAATTGGAATTTCCCTACAGAAATCGTTTATGGTGAAGGTAGAGTCAATGAAATCGGTAAAATCGCTAAGTCGTACGGAAAAAAGGCAATGATTGCGACGTATAAAAGAGGTGGATTTTTAGACCCGATCATTGATAACGTGGAATCCCTGTTAAGAGAAGCGGGAATTGAATTTGTGACGTTTACTGGAATCGAACCAAATCCACGAGCGCAGACAATCGATAAAGCGATTGAGATATTTAAGTCGGAGCAGTGTGACTTCGTCATTGCACTAGGCGGTGGAAGTGTAATCGATGGTTCAAAATATATCGCTGCTACAGGTTTTTCTGGCGGTAAGTCATGGGACTATGTTGTATTAGGGGACAGAGTTCCGCGTGAGTACACAGGCGCTTATCCAATCATTGCGATTCCGACGATGTCGGCATCGGGTTCAGAGTGTAATGCTGGTGGTGTTTTAACAAATGCTGAAACGAATGAGAAAAGCTTTTCTAGATCAGCATATCGTTACCCGAAAGTTGCCATCGTAGATCCAGGGTTATTGACGTCTGTACCACTTTCGATCACTAAAGACAGCTGTGTCGACATTTTCTCTCATCTGATCGAACATTATTTATCAAGCCAGGCAGAATCGGAATTTGCAGATCGGGCAACAGAAGGAATGATTTTAACACTAAAAGAAAATTTTGATAAAATCATTAAAGATCCGACCGATATCGATGTCAGAGGGCAAATCGCATTATGTTCAATCTTTGGATGGTCTGGTTTCCAGGCGCTAGGGAGAATGGGATCAATTCCGATGCACTCAATTGAAATGCCTTTAAGTGCTGTTTATGATTTACCGCATGCAAGAGGGATGACAATCATTATTCCACCATATCTTAAAGTGATGGCAGAAGCGATGCCTGCTAGATGGGCAAAATTAGCTAGAAGATGTTTCGGTGTAACGGAAGAAGATGATTTGAAAGCAGCTAAGTTACTTTCAGTTAAAGTCGTGGAATGGTTGAAAGATACAGAATCTTATCTGACGCTTGAAGATGTTGACATCCCGTCTGACCAATTCGAAAGAATGGCCGAAGATGTAGTACGAATGTTCCCGGGAAGTGAACCGAGTACGACAACTGGACCACGACCGATTACGAAAGAGGAAATCATCAAAATTTACGAGATGTCTCAAAATAGTCATTTGACATATAGTTGAATAATGTACGGAACCCCCGAATGACGGACACTTGATACAAGTTCCGATTCGGGGGTTTTTGAATGTCTTCATTATACGCGACGGCGATCAAGCGAGTAGAAGTACACATACAGTGCAAGGATTAAACAGTTTTTATCCAATAATTGTACTGTCTCGTTTTTTTGTATATAATGTAAAAAAAGAAACGGAGAATCCTGGATGACTACTGAACAATTTTACAAGACGTTACCAACACTTGAGACGGACCGCTTGCTCTTGCGGCCGATGCGCCAAGAGGACGTAGACGATTTGTTCGCCTATACCCAGGACGAGGAGACGGCGCGTTACGTGACGTGGAATGCAAATCAGACGATTGGTCAGGCGCAGCAGTTCCTGACGCACGTCCTGTCGAACTACGAACAGGGAAAACAGGCACCGTGGGCAATTGAATGGAAGGCGACGGGACAGATGATCGGCACGATTGATTTCATTCATCTGTTGCTTGATGAAAACAAACAGGCCGAGCTCGGGTACGCGTTATCGCGGCAATTCTGGGGCGAAGGCATCGTCACAGAAGCCGTGGAACGGGTGCTGGACTTCGGTTTTAAGGCGTTACAGCTGGAGCGGATTCAGGCGCGGTGCATGGAACCGAACGTCGGTTCAGCACGGGTGATGGAAAAGGTCGGGATGACGTACGAAGGCACGTTACGCCGCTTGATTTTCATCAAAGGGACGTTTCACGATGTCAAGATGTACTCCATTTTACGGGAGGAGTACGTGACGCAACGTCAGGCAGCGGAACAGAACGAAAAACAACATCAATGAACGAATGAAGCCCCCGACCACTTTGAGCGGTCGAGGGCTTTTTGATTATGTTCTGTTCTCAATCAACGAATCGATGACGGTAACCGTGTTCGTGACCGTATCGAGAATCCGTGTCTGTCGATCGTCTTTTGACAGGAAAATCGCTTCGCCGGTCGCGTCATACGCAAACGCCGTCGGAATCGAAAAGCCGCAGTTGCGGTAAGAACCGTCAGCATGACTCGTCCCGATGACGATGGCGGATTGCTGGCGGCTGATGCGTGCTGCTTCGCCGGACCACTCGGCATATTGTTCCGGACTGAACATCCCGACGCCGATCGGATTGAAAATTAACTCAACGGTATCGTTTTTCAGCCCGTCCAGTCCTAAGAAGATTTCGCGACAGAGCAGATACCCGTACCGTTGTCCATCATCGTCGACGGTCGACGGTTGATAGAGCGGACCGGCTTCCGGCGTTTTTGCCCGGTCGAGGATGACTTCCCCGTGTTCGTTAATGATCAAGGCCCGATCTAACCGGTCGGCGTCCCGGTACCCGGTGACGATCATCGTCGTGTACTGTTTTGCTAGTTGACAGAGCGTCGCGAGATCGGTCTGCCGGCAGTAGCCTTCCGGATACAACACGATGTCGATGTCAGGATAGGCGGCAATCTCTCGTCGTAACTGTTGTAAGTCTGTTTCTTGTTTCGGTTGTCCAATCAAAATGTGCATGTGGCATTCACTCCGTTCGTATTATGTCATTGATTATGTAGATGGGTTTAAGTTTAGCATAATTTGTCAATTGCTGAAGAGGAAGTCATGCTGTCTGGTTTAGGAAATGTGTTTCGCCGGCAAATCTTCTTTAAAATATAGTTGTTTACCCGGCAGGAGGACAGCGATGCTTTGAAGCAGACTCAGTCCGATTAACAGACAGGCAGCCGTCAACACGGTGAAGCGGAGCGGGAACAGGTCACCCGTAAAACCGACGAATAAAATCAACACGATGTGGAGCATGCTTTGCCCAAGTCCATAAAGGCTCGTTACCCGTCCCATCAATTCATCGGGCACATTGTTTTGATAAAACGTCATAAAGCCGGTCCCGAAAAAGGCATTAAAAAAGCCGAGCAAGATGAAACCGGTCGCGACGAGTAAAAAAGAGGTGGCCGTCGCATAGATTAAGTAACCGATTGCGACGAACAGATAACCGCTGACGAGCAACGTTTTGAGCGGCAGGCGACGCGAGAAACGGGCGACGGTCAGTCCGCCGAGCACGGAACCGATGCCCGTCAAGCTGATCAACAGTCCATAATCGGTTACCGATAGTCCGACGACGGTCTGCAGAAAAACGACTTCATGTGCGTCCATCGCCAGCGCGAGGCTCATCGTCAACAATCCGATGACGTAAATCACGATGATAAACCGGTTCGACCGACTGAATCGGGCGACGGTGCGCCAGTCCGCTGCGACGTCGGTGAATCGTAATTTCTCGACATCAGGGGGACGGGGAACGGAGGGCAGGAAAGCTAGTAGAACCCCGGAAACGACAAACGAGCCGGCATTGATCCAAATCGCGACATCGGTGGTCGCGACGAGTAACAGCAGACCGGCTAACGCCGGACCGATCAAAAAGGCACTCGACGTGATGAGACCCCGATAGGCATTAAACGTTTTCCGACCGGTGTCCGGCACGAGTTGTGTCAGGTAGGTCGTCGCAGCAGGTTCAAAAAACGCTTTGACAAGGGCGAGCGCAAACAGCGTCAGGTAAATCAATGGCAGTGTCGACAGGAGCGGAATCAGTGCGACGAGCAACGCCCGGATGAAGTCCGTCCCGATTAACCACCTGCGTACGTCGACCCGGTCAATCAGACTGCCGGCCCAAAATTTCGTGAACAGGGCAGCAAACGGACCGATGATCCAGAGTCCGGCGACAGCGGTGGTAGAGCCGGTCAATTGATAGAGGTAGACATTGATTGCGACAAGGTAAATAAAGTCACCGAATTGCGAAATGCCGAATGAAGCTAGGAGCGTCGTAGCACGAGACAAGGGGAATCCACCCGCTTTCTGTATACATATATTACCAATAGTATATCGGATGATTCCAGGGTTCACAATGCCTGAACCGTGCAGGTTGTTTGTACCGATCTGTCGTATTACTTAAGTAACAAATAAGCTTGAGGAGGGGTACGATGAGAGCCGTCATTTGTACTGCATATGGTCCGCCGGATGTACTGAAGCTGCGAGAAGTGAAACAGCCTGTCCCAAAAGCATCTGAGTTGCTGATAAAAGTCCATGCCTCCGCCGTGCATTCAGGTGATCGTCGTCTGCGGGCACTCGATGTACCGGCAGCAGGGAAACTTCCGATGCGTGTCGTCATCGGGTTTAAAGCACCGAGACAGCCAATTTTAGGGGTTGTCTTAGCCGGTGAAGTCGTCGCGACAGGCAATCGCGTCCAGGATTTTAAAGTCGGCGACCGTGTCTATGCCCTGACCGGGATGCGCTTTAGTGGTTACGCTGAATATGCCTGTATCAAGGAAACGAGCTGTGTCGGGCAGATGCCGCGCAATGCAAGCTTCGCGGAAGCAGCCAGTCTTCCGTTTGGCGGAACGACCGTCCTCCATTTTTTCCGGAAGCTGAACCTTAAGCAGGCGAAAACGATCTTGATTTACGGAGCCTCGGGCGCCGTCGGTTCGCTTGCCGTCCAAATCGCCAAACAATACGGACTTCATGTGACGGCGGTCTGCAGCGGACGGCACGTTGAGTTGGTGGAAGGTCTTGGCGCGGATGGTGTCGTCGACTATACAGCAGAAGGATATGATGCGCACCTGACGACGTATGACACAGTATTTGACGCGTCCGGAAAAATTGACAAACGAGCCGCACGTAAGCACGTAGGAGCAAAAGGGGCGTTTCGTTCAGTCGCCGGACACGGCGTCGCGCGGGCGCTGAAAAAAGATTTGATTTTACTGAATGAGTGGTTTGAAACTGGGAAGATCAAAGCGGTCATCGATACGGTATATTCGCTCGAAGAGATCGTCGTTGCCCACCGTTACGTCGATTCTGGGAGGAAATACGGCAATGTCATCGTGTCGGTCGTGGAGGATTCCGGTAAAACGGATTAGATGCCACTTCGTCATGACGGACACCGTCGGACTGACGCAAAAAACAAAGTAGAACAAAAAACACCTTTGCCTGCAGCGTTTCAAAGGTGTTTTTTATCTGCGTGGAACGTCACTTCAAGACATCATACGTCGCCATGATGAACTGACCGGACGGACGACAGCTGGTCAGCCGGAACCGTGTCTCAAGCGTCCCTTCCGGAAACAGTGGAATCCCGCTGCCGAGGACGACAGGCGCGATCGCCAGTTCGAGCTGATCAATCAATTGTAACCGTAAGGATTCTTGAATCAACTCGCCGCCGCCGACGAGCCAAATCTTGCCGTTGATGGTCGGACTAATCCGGTCAATCAACACATCGAGTGGCTCATTCGTGTAGGTCGCGTATTCGGACTGTTGATCGTTCTGCCGGGTCAACACGTAGTTCTCGAGTCCACTGTACGGATAGTCCTCACTGAGGACCAAGACTTCGTCAAAGGTTTTTCGACCCATGATGACGGCATCGACGTCTTCCATGAACGCCGCGTACCCATTATCACCGTCCCCTTCGACAGCGAACAGCCAATCGAGCGAGTCATTTGATCGAGCAATCTTTCCATCGAGACTACAGGCGATATATAAAACGGTTTTAGTCATCAATAACTCCTCCTTTTGTTCGAGCTATCTCTAGTCTACGCTATAATTATGACAAAAGATGTCGTAATTAGAGAGGGGATTTTGTATGAAAGGTCGCCATTTGAAACTGATGCGTCTGCTTAATCGGCAACAGCTGTTGACGGCGCGGGAACTGGCGGAAGCGTGCGGCGTCTCGTTACGGACGATTCAACGGGACGTACTCGAACTTGAAGCAAACGGATATCCGATTTACAGCGAGCGGGGAGCAGGGGGCGGATACCGGGTCCTGCCGAACCGTTTGCTACCGCCACTTGCCTTACGGGAACAGGAAGCGATCACTTTGTTTTTAATGCTCGACTGGGTCGGTCAAATTCCCGATCTGCCGTTCGGTCCGTTACGTGGGGATCTTGCTGAATGGTATCTCCAGGAACTGCCGCCGGACCTTGAAGCGAAGATGGACCGCCTGAAAGGACGGGTCCGTTTTGCCCGACCCGATACGCCGCCGTCTCCGTTGACGCGAGACGTGTTGCGATTGTTGGAAGCGGAAGTCAAAGGGGAAATCACTTACCGGACGACAAGCGGACGACGGACGATTTTGATGGATCCGATCGGTTTAACGTTTGAACGCAATCGCTGGTATCTGCTCGCCCAGACTGACCGGGGACTGCGGCAGTACCGGGTCGACCGGATGGAGCAGGTCTTACCGACGACCATTTCGTCCGAACAGCTGACATTCGAGGAAGCAGAATGTCAGGTGAAGTCAGGTGAACAGGTGACGATCCGACTGGAAATGACGTCACTCGGGGAACGGTTGCTTGAAGGGATTTTACCGCTGAACGCACAGCGGACGTGGTCTGTTCCGGTTACCGAGTTACCGTTTCTCGGACGACAGTTGTTTGGACTGGGCGAAAACGTAAAAGTCCTTGAACCGTCAACACTAAAGGAAGAAATCCTGAAACAGGCAAGGGACCTGCTCGCGTCCTATGATGCCTGAAAAAAGGAGTGATTCTCCTATGCCAGCAAAAAATTATGGTACGATAAAACTAGAGAAAAGTGAAAGAATGGAAGTGATTTACTATGGAAACGTTATCATTGATTTTACTGTTACTGGCTTTAATTTTGTTGACGAACGTCATCGGACATTACATCCGTTTTATTCCGACGGCCCTGATTCAAATCATCGTCGGTACGCTCGTTGCTTTATCAATCAAGGAACTGTCGATTGAAGTCGAATCGGAATGGTTTTTACTGTTGTTCATCGCTCCCTTACTGTACAACGACAGCTCGCATTTTCCGCGGGAACAACTGTGGAAGATGCGCGGGGCGATTCTCGGCAACGCCATCGTGCTCGTCTTATTGACGACCGTGATCGGCGGATACTTCATCCACTGGATGTTGCCGGTCATTCCGCTCGCTGCCGCCTTTGCGTTAGCCGCGATTTTATCACCGACTGACCCGGTCGCGGTCAACGGGATCGCAAAACGTGTCCGGCTTCCGGAACCGATTTTAAATCTTGTCCGGGGAGAATCGTTGATTAACGATGCGTCGGGACTCGTCGCCTTTAGTTATGCCGTCACGGCCGTCATGACAGGCTATTTCTCTTTACGTGAAGCTTCGTTTGAATTCGTTTATATGTTTGCTGTCGGTGCCGTCGTCGGCCTTGTCATCATCGTCGTGATGAACTGGCTGAAGATCCGGCTCCGCCGGTCAGGAATTGATGACGTCGTCTTTTATGCCCTCCTGCAAATCTTGACGCCGTTCATCATCTTTTTCGTCTCGGAAGAACTGCTTCATGCATCTGGCGTCATCGCCGTCGTCGCCGGTGGCTTACTTCATGCCTTAATTAAGGAACGGACAGAGACGTTCTTTGCCCAGGAACAAGTCTTGACGGATAACATTTGGACGATGATTGCCTATATCTTGAACGGGGTCATTTTCTTATTGCTTGGTTTGACGTTGCCCGGAGCGACGCAGGCCATCTTCATTGATGACGCCATCAACAACTGGCGCTTACTCGGGTACGTCAGCTTAATCGGTCTTGTCATCCTCGGGATCCGCTTAGTCTGGACACTGTTCTTTAATTGGTTTGATCATCGCTTTCTTCGTAAAGAGGAGCAACGGCCACCTTCGTTCAAGCGCGACTTAATCACGACGCTCGTCGGCGTGCGCGGGACAATCACGATGGTCGGTGTGTTATCGCTGCCGTTTTTGACGGATGCTGGTGTTGCGTTCCCGGAACGGTCGTTGATCATCTTCCTCGCGGCGGGCGTCATCATCTTTACGTTAGTGCTCGCGACGATTGCCTTACCGTTGCTGAGTCAAAAAGAGACGGTCAGTCAAACGGACTTCGGATTGAATGCCCAAAAACAACGGATGATGTTACGGGCGATTCAGGAAGTCAAACAGGCGACGAATTCCGATAATTCACCGGTCGCGTTTGACCTGCTGAACGAATACCATGTCATGTTGCGGTTGCTGCGTGCAGAAGAGAAGAGCGAACAGGAACTCAACGTCTACAACGAACAGTTGAAGGAACTGCGCCTTGAAGCCGTCGCGTGGGAAACGGAATTCGTCAAAGCGTTCTTTAAGAACCATGACGTGCCGGATTTACTGAAAAAAGAAACGGTTGCCTCGATTGAACACCGACGCCGGGCGATTCATTCCGAATCGACGGTCCGGCTCTATCAGCCGTTACGAAAGCTGATGCGAAAACGTAAACGGTTCACGTTGTCACCGGATGAATTGATTCGTCTGACGGAGATGGAACATGCCCTCTATGAACATGTCATCGGCGACATCATCGACCGGCTCGAGACGTGCCGTGACAAGTATCCGACGGAAGTCGTCCAAAGCGTCAAAGGACATTACTTCCGCCTCCGCGGTAAACATACGCAGTGGGCGTCACCGGTCGGCAGTAAGGGCGACGTCGAACAGCAAAAAGAAGAACTGTGCTTACGGGCGATCGAAGTCCAGCGTCAAGAAATTGCCGAAATGTCGAAGGAAGGGGACCTCTCTTCGGAAAAAGAAAAAGAGTTACGCCGCTTCATTCACTACATCGAAAGCGTCGTTCTCTATGAATATGTCGATTAATTAAAAAAGTCCCGCCTCTGATGGTTCAGAAGCGGGACTTTTTTGTGCGCCAAGAGAGTGGTGTAATGGAAGAAGGAACGCTACTCTCTTTCAGCCGTTTTAAAGCGCGCTCCGTCTTGAATCGCTTCCAAAGCGAAGAGCAATCGGTCGCGACCCTGTAGCACAGCTGCAGCGGGCGTGGAAGATTGCCGTTTTGAAGACGAGGCGAGACAGGAAAGCGCAAACGGATTGTATCTCGACATAACAGGTTTACGCTTCTAAATCGTTTGTCTACATGCTAAAAGTCCCGTCTCTGTTGTTTCAGAGGCGGGACTTTTTGGTTTAACCGAGTGACAAGTATTTGACTTCGAGATAATCCTCGATGCCGTAGACGCCGCCTTCACGACCGAGTCCACTTTCTTTGTAGCCGCCGAATGGTGCTTGGGCAACAGACGGGGCGCCGTCATTTAAGCCGACGATGCCGTACTCGAGTTTTTTACCGAGCAGGAGCGCTTCATCGATTCGTTCAGAAAACGCATATGCCGCAAGACCGTAGGGTGTGTTGTTCGCCCGTTCGATGACTTCGTCAAGTGTCTCGAAGACCGAAATCGGTGCGAGCGGACCAAATGTTTCTTCCTGCATACAAATCATGTCTTCCGTGACGTTCGCGAGAACTGTCGGTTTGACGAAGTAACCGACCGAGTCGTCGATCGTACCGCCTGTTAAGATCGTTGCACCTTTCGCAACCGCGTCGTCGATGTGTGCTTTGACTTTCTCGACGGCTTTTGCGTTAATCAAGGGTCCGATCGTTGAATCAGCGTCAAGACCGTTCCCGACTTTTAGTTTGTTCACTTCCGCGACGAACTTCTCTGTGAACGCGTCGAGCACAGAGGCTTGGACGTAAAAGCGGTTCGTTGCGACGCAGGCCTGGCCACCGTTGCGGAATTTCGAGCGGATTGCTTGTGTGACGGCTTTGTCGATGTCCGCGTTTTCCGTGACGATGAACGGTGCATGACCCCCGAGTTCAAGTGATAGTTTTTTCATCGTATCGGCTGCTTGACGCATGATTAATTTACCGACGGCAGTAGAGCCGGTGAACGTGATTTTGCGAACACGGCGTTCGGCTTGCCAGACACCGCTGATTGTTGCGGCGTCACCTGTCAAGACGTTGATGACACCAGCCGGGATGCTTGCTTCTTCAGCAAGTTCGACGAGGCGAAGAGCTGTGAAAGGTGTTTCTTCCGACGGCTTTAAGACGACCGTACAACCGGCTGCGAGAGCCGGGGCGAGTTTTCGTGTGATCATCGCAGCGGGGAAGTTCCACGGCGTGATCGCAGCGACGACGCCGACCGGTTCTTTTTCGACGAACAGGCGTTTACCCGGAACCGATGCCGGAATCGTTTCCCCGTAAATCCGGCGTGCTTCTTCTGCATACCAGCGGACATATTGATTGCCGTAATCGACTTCGCCGAGTGCTTCGACAAACGGTTTTCCTTGTTCGCGTGTCATGATGTCAGCGACTTCGTCACGGTGTTCGTTGATCAAGCGGTACCAGGCATCGATTTTATCAGCACGCGCATCCGCCGTTAAGCTTGACCAGGTGACGAAGGCATCGCTCGCCGCGTCGACTGCCCGTAGAGCGTCATCTGCCGAACTGATTGGGACGTGCCCGAGTAATTCTTTTGTTGCCGGGTTAAAGACCGGAATCGTTTGTTCTGTTTCGTACCATTGTCCGTTCACTACATTTTTTTCAATCATGTGTTGCACCTCCATGTGTTTTCATTACGTTCCTAATTAAACACCCGGAAGGCGCATTTGTGTACTTCCGCTTTGGAGGGGGGGACATAACGGAATGGAATGACTATAAAAATTAGAGAATCTATAAAAACACGACGAAAAAGGACTCACGATTTACAATCGGAAAGTCCCGTTTCGTTCCTACTTAAAACCCTTTAATCGTCATCCCGCCGTCGACGAACAGTGTCTGACCGGTGATGTACGATCCGGCATCGGACGCGAGGAAGACCGTCGGACCGACGAGTTCCGTCAGTTCACCGACCCGACCGAGCGGTGTCACGTCGACGATGTCTTTTAAGTACGCCGGATCGGCCAGTAACGGCTCCGTCAGCGGCGTCTTGAAATACCACGGACCAATCGCGTTGACGCGGATATTTTTCGGACCCCATTCGAGGGCGAGGACTTTCGTCATCTGAATCAAGGCCGCCTTCGTCGTCGCATAGACGACACCGGTCCGCAAAGCGACGTGACCTGCGACCGAGGCGATGTTGATGATGTTGCCACCCGTGTCCTGCATCCGGCGTCCGACTTCCTGCGAAAACAGGAAGGCCGACTTTAAGTTCGTCTGTTGAATCGTCTCCCATTCGTCTTCCTTGACGTCGAGCGCTTTCGAGCGGATGTTCATCCCGGCATTGTTGACGAGCGTATCGATCCGGTCGACGAGCGTATAGGCTTTTTCGATCGTCGCGACGACTTGCGTCCGGTCGGTCACGTCACACGTCAGGACGAACGCCTGTCGTCCGAGTGCTTCAATCCGGCTTGCCGTCTCCCGTAAATCAGCTTCCGTCCGGGCGACGAGAATGACGTCAGCACCAGCTTCTGCCATCCCGATGGCAAGCGCCCGTCCGATGCCGCGTCCGGCTCCGGTCACGAGGGCTGTTGTTTGATCAAGTCGAAACGTCGGTAAGTACATCTAGCCACATCCTATCTTAAAAAAAGTCTGTCTTTACTGTACGTCTAAATTGACTGAAAAGAAAGAAAAATGCTGTAAGTACTTAATTTTAATGTTATTATTTGGGAAAAAAGGAGGGGTGAGATGAAACGGAAAGTAGGGATAGCTATTTTGGTCGTTTGTTTTTTAGCAGCCTCTTTTCAAGTCTTCGGGCAGTATCTCTACACGACATATATTCATGAACCGGCTGACTATGCGTTTAAGTACGACATCAAACCACGTAAGCCACTCGGCTCACCAGATTTGAGGGGGCAACCTTTTCTCGCTGGTCCGATGCCTCATTTTGTTGATGTGACATTTCCGAAAGCACTCGCTTCAGTCGGCGCCATCGTGACGATCGGGCTGTTGATTTTACTGGCGTCTATGTTGAAGAGGAAACGGAACAAACGAACGGTAAAACAAAGTGGTGATACCTCTTTTGAAGAGGAGCTGAACATCTTACAAAAACCGTCAACGTCGCCGAGTAATGATACACATTCTTACCAATCAAACAATGTCTCTGAAGTCCGTCGATTGATTCAGATATTTGACCAGCGCCTTCCCGCTTCATCTAGGCGTC
Organism: Exiguobacterium sp. s95; assembly: GCF_018618655.1. Classification (NCBI taxonomy): domain Bacteria; kingdom Bacillati; phylum Bacillota; class Bacilli; order Caryophanales; genus Exiguobacterium; species Exiguobacterium sp. s95. The sequence continues at coordinate 341,204 of NZ_JACSMM010000001.1, forward strand.
GACCGGAAGAGACGATGAAGGAATGGTTAGAGCGGATCGGGCTGACAGTTGATCCGGTGCTCTATCATCTCGTACGGTACGGGGAACAGGATGAGACATTATTTAAACAGGCAGACGTCGATATACTACGGCAACAGTTGCGGCGTCATCCAGGAAATTAACGCACGGTACTGTGCGTGGTGACAGCTTATTATGGTAGGAGGCAGACAAATGGTGAAGCAACGATGGGTAGGTCTTGTTTTGGTAGTCGTTCTTGTCGGATGTGGAAAAAGTTATCCGATTGAACAAGCAATCGAAAATGGTGATATTGTAACGACGCCAAGTCGTGAGAATGTGGAACGGTTCCAGACATTTTTGAACCAAGTCGATCAAAAAGGCAAGGACAGCATCCGGATTACTTCCTACACGACAGAAGGTGACCCGGTTTTTCAGGACGTCACGTATGACGGACAACAGTTCAGTTATTCACTCGATTCGTCGCAAGATGAGTTCGGGAACCAAGCGGACGACCGGGACGGGGAAAGCTGTCAGGCGTTGAAAAAAGACCAAACAGACGAAACGCACGTCTATCTGTTGACAGATTGTGCCGAAGGAGAAGATCATCCGTTACTCGAAGCGACAGCAGCAGAACTCGGAAAGTAAATCAGCCTTCCGGAATCGCTTCATACAAGTACGTTTGATTTTTTTCGAAAATGTAGAGGACACCCGTCGTGTCGCCCCGGTACAGTTTCGTTCCTGCCGGCCAGTCTGTCGCCATCCCTTCCGCTAAGGGCTCGTTTGCGGTCAATTGTTTCGTGACGGTCGCAAACGATTTGACGTCTGCCTGTGTAAGCGTCACGGGTGCATCGGATAGCTGGTAAACACGGTCTTTGATTCGGATTAAGTCGGCATCTTTGTTTTGACGGGCTTCTGCGGCGATTGTATCAGTCGTCGAAACACATGTCGTATCGTCGGAACAGCCGCTTAACGGGATGAGACTGACTGCGAGGGCAAGTGAAAGAATACGTTTCATAGAGTGATACCTCGTTTCTTAAGAATCGATGATTGGTTTCTTACAGTTATACGGTAGAATCAAAGGTTAGTTTTTTAAATCCTGTTTTTCCTTTAAAACAACTCAATCAATCGCTGCATCGTATCCGGGAACGAGCGGACAGGTGTGTAGCCGAGCGTCTTGATTTTATCCGTTGTGTAGAGGGGACGTTCGACCGGTCGGTCCGGCACCTGATAGGGTTTACCGGACGCTTTAATCAGTTGCATCCGAAATTCGGCCTCCGGGATGTTGGCGTCGACTGCATGAAAGATATCTCCCGGTGTTGCGCGCCGGACGGCAAGGTGAACCATCTCCGCCAAATTATCGGCGTGAACCCAGTTGACCACATCGTCCGGATGGACCCACGTGACGACTTTTGTTTCCTGCATCCGTTTGACTTGCCGGTCGCCCCAGTAAGAGTTTTCTTCGGCACAAATTGCACCGGGACGGAGGATGATGACGTCAAGCCCGTCAGCCGCATACTGCTGTAAAATCCGTTCGGACCGTACTTTCGTCAAGATGTACGGTGCCGGATGATCGTCGCTCAGTGGCATCGCTTCCGTTATGAGACCGCCCGCCGGTTCACCGTAAACGGAAGTCGTCGAGATGTGGAGGAACAAGGCGTGCGCGGCAAGCGCGGCAGCCGCGAGGTGTTCGACTCCGGTGACGTTCGCTGCTACCGCAAGTTCGATGTCGTCGCCGAGGTAAGCGGCACAGTGGACGACGATGTCGATGTCCTGCATCGCTGTTTCAAGCGACGCGGCGTCCATCAAGTCACCGAACGCGGGCGTAATCCCAAGTTGTTTGCAACGGTCGGCTTGTCCTTCGCTCCGGACGAGCCCCCGGACTTCGGTTGCTTCTTCTATAAAACGGCGGGCGACCCGTGGGCCAAGTGTTCCGCTGATCCCGGTGACGAGAATCCGTTTTCCTGTAATCTCCATAAGGATGACCTTCTTTCTATCGTTAATTGCCGTGCTCAATCGTTTCGACAAGCGGCTCCTGATCCGTCCGATAGTCGAACCGGATGACGTCATGTTTCTTTAAAACGGATCGGTTGTCCCGCTTGCCATAAATCCGTGTTTTCCGGTCAACCGTGACTTCTGTCAACGCATAGGAGGCGTCCGGGTCCTGTTCGTCCGGTCCTAAAAAGATCTGGTCTCCTTGTATGTCGACGATGACGTAGGCGTCGTCTGCCGAACAGGCACATAGAACGAATGACGTCAGGCAACTAACCAACAAGAACTGGATTTTGTATCTCAAGGATTCCACCTACACTATCTTTAGCTAAGAAATGGCATCACGTTAAATTTTGCTCCGTATGCATAGGACGCTCACTACAGGAGGAGACAGATGAGTCGATTCGTAAAAGGTATGTTATTCGGTTTTGGATTAATTCTCGGAACTACTATAATACTCGGAGTCCTCTTCATCCGGTCGATGCAACCAGACGAGGAGCAAGAAAAAATCGTCAAACGCCAAGCAAAAGCTTATCTAGAACAACATTATAAAGAGGCCGAAGTTGTAGACGTCTACTTTGATAACATGGGCAACCATGTAGCATTTGATTACGCGGCGCAAGTCATCGATCGCAAAACAGGCATTGAGTTTTTAGTCTATCTCGATCAGTCGACAAACAAAGTTGTGGATACCTATTACGTAGAACAGTGGACAGCCGACGTGGTCGCGGTCATCCAGCCGTCAGTTGGAGAGGTGTTCGGGAACGATGCGGATTATCTTGTCCATTTTGATGAAGAAAGCGTGATAGCGTTAAATCTTCAGCCGGGTGCCGAGGTGGATTATCGTGATACGAAAATTCCACCGACAATCAGTATCACCCTTCACCGCAAGCAACAAACGACTGACAAAAAGCGTTTAAACAACTTGAGTACAACACTGCAGTCAAACAACTACCTCCCGCATGGCACGATTCAAGTCGAATATGTGGATGAAGATGGTGAGGTAGTTGAAGGCGGGGAAGAATTGAAAGCAGTGTTTTAAAATGTTACTTCAAAATAGTCCAGGCATCATACGTTTCTGCCTCAATCCCTAACTGTGCCGACCGGATCCAGTCAAAGGCTTTGAGGACGAGCGGTGATGCATTGTCAGGCGTCACGTCCTGTTCCGAGACCCAGACAGCCCCGAGCGAGTCCTGTCCGTCGAACTGTTCCGGGACCGTGATGGCACCGCCGATTGCCTTGACGGTGTAGTAGACGGCGATGTGGTGGACGTCGGTGAAATTTCGCCAAAGCCACGGCAGTTTGAAGTCAATCACGCCGATGTTTTGGAGGAGTTCGATTTCGAGACCCGTCTCTTCGCGGAACTCGCGGCGCATCGCATCGGCTAACACTTCACCGTCTTCAAGGCTGCCTCCCGGGAGGTCATAGCGATTGATATACGGACCGCCATTTTTGTTGATGACTAATAATTGATGGTCTTTTACGAGTAAGCCATAGACGCCAAACGCGCGATGGCAGGTGGTTACTGACATATGTAACGACTCCTTTTTCAGTTGATAGTGTGCTGCAAGATGGTGATCAGGGAATGGAACAGACCTATGAGATAGTCGGTTCCCAAGAACAGGATCCAGACGGCAAGCGGTATTTCAAGGCTCATCAATGCCTGCGTCCATCGGTACGTCGCTTGTCTTCTTCGTAAATAACAATCGACCGTAAAGAACAGGACGGCAGCAATCACGCTGAGGAAAGCGATAAGTGGGTTGATGATAAGAAAAACGAGACCAAACGACACATGGAGTATGCCGGAAAGAACGACTTCTTTTGCATTCTTTGTTTGATTACGGTAGATGAATCGACTGAGTGTCTCACTCAAAATCGATGTCGTCCCACCATAAAGGAAGATGACCGGAAAGCTGTACATCAAATAGGCAGGAGTACTGATGATCACGGTCGAGAGGTAGCGCAGGATTGAATAACCGATATCAGCACTCGGATAAGGAACGAACAGCCCGAGTACGATTGCATATAGTGAACCTGCAAGTGAGGCGGCGATGATTTTGCGGTAAAAGACTAGAATCACGTCCATTCCTTGAGGCTATGTGTATTCAAATGAATGAATGTCCGAGTATACTAGCGATATAGGAGGTTGATGCAAATTGAAGAAAAATTATACAGTCATGTTTCTCCTGCTGTATGCTGCCGCCATCACGGGGGGACTTGGACTGAGTAACCTGTTTGACTCCGCGATGTTCGTCGGTACTGGTTTAGGAACCCTCTTCCTGCTGTGTGCACTATTATTTCTCGGAAAAAAGCAAAAGGGACCGAAGACACAGTAATTTCTAGCGCTGTGTCTTTTTTTAGCAGACGGGATGTTTCAATCAGTCATGGAACGGATGTCACAACAGCAACCGGCATGATCGCTGGCTAAATCAATTGCTTTTCGTTTAATAAACATGAATGTTCCTGACTTGAGCGATGCTGAGGCACGGCATTCTATATGATTATAATTATAAAATATAGGAAACGGAAGGAATAATTGGATTTTTTAACGAGGGATAATGTACTAAAAGAAAAAGCGAGATGATGCAGAACGGAGGACACTAGATGTTTGCGAGAATCAAAAATCGACAACAAGATCGCCTGGCGACAAACGTAACGATTACCGGAATGCTCCTTTTTATAGTCACGCAGTGGTTTTTTGTCCTGTACGTGACAATGTTCGTCCTGTACGTGTTCAGTTTCCGGGACACGTCGAAAAATCCGTTGTCTAAAACCATCGCTGTCAATACGACGGGCCTCCTGTTATTATGGCTGCTCGTGTTTTTGTTGCAACAATTCTTGAGATGAAGAGGGGATGACATGAACATCCAACTGACGAGCTGTACCGCGAAAGACACAGAAGCACTCTATGCCTTTGAAATCGAAAAAACTGCTCAACTCGGCTACCGGATCGGACAAGTACATGCGGGAAAAGGAATCGCAAAAGAAGCCGTCCGCTTGCTACTCGGACAATGTCGGGAACACGACACTGATGAAGTCCAGGCCAAAACGACGGATGCAAACATCGCTTCACAAAAAATCTTGGAGCACAACGGATTTGAGCCGATAGACAAGAAAGAAGAAGCGGTGTTAGACGGTCAACGGATACAATTGATGCATTACAGCTGGAGACGGTAAGGTGTTTTTAGCGAATTTTCCCGTTGAGCGGAGTCATTTTTTAGGGGGAGTAAGCGGTCGCTTTCGTTGCAACTGATAAGATGTCCAAAAATAACAGAAAGCCGATGACCCGGCGAGCAAAATGGCGAGCAACAAAAAATAGAGGTCGCTGAATACATAGTTGCCCTCATGGTTGAACAGCAGGAGGGCTAGGGCAATTAGACTGCCGGACAAACCATAGAGAACAGCTGATATGAAAAAAGTGTTCCGACTAGTCGGAAAGAACAAAAGGATTCGTTTCATAAGTAAGTCAACCATAAGTCCTGAAATTAAAATTATTGGAAACGAATAAACGGTGTAGATTAAAAAAAGATCAACGGCTGAAAAATAGACATCTTCGCCGAAATCTTGGAAAAATGCGTAGATGGACAAAATCAGAGTCAACAGACCCGATGTTACGATTGACGTCAGTCCGGCGGCAATCAGTTTGTTGAACATACGAAAACATCCTTTTCTTATGTAGAACGCCGCCCAGTTCGTTCGATTATCCAAGATACGATGAAGTAGAGCATAGCTGATGATCCAGCAATCGTCAGAGAACTCGGAATATCCAAATCACCTTTCGTGAACTGTAAAATCAGAATTATTCCGATGACGGCACCTGATAGTACATATAAAATATTTGTAAGATAAATGTAAATCGGACAGAAGAAAAACCTTTAAATCCGTTGAAAGATGAATAATTCGCTTGCTGATGTATACAACGTATCGTCTGCTCGTTCCGACATCGGTGTATAGGACCAATATGTCAAGACGCTAGAAACAAAAATTGATGTCAGAACGACAGCAATAATTTTTTGGCATGATGATTTTCCTTTCCTTTTAACGATTTCGAATCGAAAAATAATATTTTGTATTGCTGACGATTAAGATCAAGGTGATCACGAAAATACTGAATAACTGAGAGGTCGACGTCAACAAGGAATAAAAGAGCAGTAAGATGATTCCGACAATCAACATCATGTTAACAACAGAATGTGTTTTATAAAGTCCTTCGAGCATGATATGTTTCTCACCATCATCAGATGCCGCTAGGAGTTTCATTCCGTAATCCGTTTCACTGACGTCAGGAAGGTTCCGTTCCGGATACATCTGCTGAACAAGCGTTTGAAAATGGATTGAACCGACCAATCCGACAACAATCAAAGTGGTTCCAATCACAACTAGTGGGAGTTGTTGATCGAGTACTAAATTTACGCTGACTAGAGCAAGACTGATTGGGAGGGTTAAGTTTAAACTCAGCGTACCATCGCTGAACCAGCGATACATTTGTTGGTCTGCCACATCTTCAGCATCACCCGTCAGTGACTGGTTGAGAAGACGTTGAATTTGACGATAACGAATCAGCGAAAACAGAAGTAATCCTACCAGTATCACAAGCAGTAGACCGTTTACGATGAAACTGTAGTGTGAGAAGGCGAGTCCTTCAAGCGGACTATTCATAATCCAATACATTACGAAAAATCCAATGGTGCCACCAACAAGTATCCGTACGATCATTTGTAGAGTTTTTTTCACAGTAATTCCTCCTCGTCGAATTGAAAAATATTCTCGATTGTCGTCTCGAAAACTAGGGCAATTTTAGTAGCGATCAAGAGCGACGGCATGAATTCCTCCCGTTCAATCAAACTAACAGTCTGACGTGAGATGTTGGCGCGTTTTGCCAATTCTGTTTGATTCCATCCATGGCGTGCCCGTAGTTCCTTTAATCTTGATTTCATTTCCTTCACCTCACTTGAATTATAACCAATACTCGTCTTGATGACAATGATATTAGTCAAAAAGACAAAGGGATTAGTCGTTTTTTATTCCTTCTAGAGCAACTATATGCTTGGAAAAGCCATCATGCATGATTACTTAAAGCGTGATCTTTATCAAAATTAGGCGAGAATACGCCCACTTCTAAACGATCCGGGTGAAGCCCTAGTGAAAGTGGGAGATGAATCGCCACCCTCTCTTTCGGGTATATCCTTTGTAAGGATGTGAACATCATGTTGACACACAAGGCCTGCAAATTCAGAACATACCCGACAAAAGAGCAGGAAATCCTGATCGCGAAGACCGTCGGTTGTTCGCGCTTCGTCTTCAACCACTTCTTAGCGAAGCGTAGGTGGAGGTAGTTCAACAATCTATCAAGGATTGGATAAATATGAAGACGTAGGATATTAGAAAGACAGATCATTACAAAAATAAACCCTCACCTTCATGTAAGAAGTTGAGGGTTTCCTAGACCGTCATGAAGACATCTTCTAAAGACATAGCTTCGATGTTGACTTCGTAGACTTTAATACGCGCTGCCGTCAACTGTTCAATCAAGAGTGGAATACCTTCTTCCTCTTTCACTTCTACAACGGCAAAATCTTGTTCATGTTTGATGAACCGGATGTCGTTTATTTTGCAATGCTGTAAAATCGACGTGTCAAGTGACGGACTGGTCCGAAGGTGGACACGAATCGTCTCGTTCGCCACGCGTTTTAGTTGTGCGATTGTCCCGATTTTTGCAATCAAACCATTTGTCATGATGGCGACGGTATCACAAATCTTTTCGATTTCCGTTAAATTATGCGATGTCAGAAAAATTGTCTTGCCTTGGTCCTTTAACGAGACAATCAGCTGCTGAATTTCGATGGCGGATTCTGGATCAAGACCAGACGTCGGTTCATCGAGGAAAAGGAGTTCCGGGTTGCCGAGTAGAGCTTGGGCAATGCTGATTTTCTTTTTCATTCCGAATGAAAACGATTTAATTTTTTGTTTGGCAACATTCTGCAACCCGACTTGTTCAAGTAATTTTTTTAACTTGGTCGTATTTCTTCTATCACCTTTGAGTGCCGCCATGTACTTCAAAAAATCAAGTGCCTTCATGTGTTGGTAGAGGTTGGACGTATCCGGCATGACACCGATTTTCTGTTTAATCGCATCCATGTGGTGATGCGTTTCCCCTAAAATCGTAAACGAACCACGCGTCGGCTGGGTGATACCGGTCAAGATATGAATGAACGTCGACTTGCCGGCGCCATTTCGTCCTAAAAAACCAAAGATTTCCCCTTGCTTGACGCGGAGTTGAATTCCTTTCAAGACATCCTTTGTCGCATACTGCTTATGTAAGTCACGCACTTCAATTGCTACCATCGTTACAAATCCCTTCTGTTAAACATGAAATATGACGCTGCGAGAAACAGTAAACCAAGTAAAAACGGAACAACGAGATACCCGCCGGATGCGACGACATAATAATACGGTAAGAGATACTTGAAGGACAGCAAATACCAGGTGTTCGAAAAAGCGGCCCAAAACCCGAGGACGGGACAGAGAACACCCAATAGAATACCGACGAACATCGTCATGCCTGGCCGAGTAAGAACTGTCGACAACAAGACGTTTAAGCAAGTGATGAAGAACAGGACTGTGATGACAGTCAGGTAATCAAGAAAAAATGTGGACTTGGCATAGAGTGTTACAACAAAAAAACTGATGGAAATCGAACAAACCCAAAACAAAAATGATCCTAGAAACTTACCGGCGATGATGTTGAAACGGGACGTTTTGCTGACAAGCAGGCGAACCGTTTGATCATCGAGCTCACGATTCACGATGTCATGCGAGACAGCGAAGACGAACAGAAAACCTAAAAAGAAAATTGAAAACTTGATGCTTGATGTATAAGCCGAGTCATTGCCTCCATCTCCTAACAGTTCTGGATGGTTCGCGAGATAAGTGGCAGTCAAAAAGGAGGTTAACGTAAAAAATAGGACGATTGCGACGGACTTAAAACTTTTAAACGTCTGGAAAAATTCATTTCGAATGATTGGAATCATAGCTTGCTCCTTCTAAGTAAGAGTTAGTGGGTGCAGGATGTGATAAAAAATTAAAAATCAGCTCACCTTATTAGTCGTCCGTAATAAAACAGGAAGTTTGCACCAGTGTATTATCAGATAAGGCAACACCCTGATTTTAGATGGAATAAGTGTACCATAAGCATTATGTATTAGGGATAATTTACCTTTTATCGTTTTGTGATAACTCCTTGCTGTATTTGAAATGGAATATGTTATAGTAAGTAAGTTAAAAAATACCATCTGTCCATGGGGGGGGAGTAAGGAATGACTGTACGGAAAAATATCGTCTATAATGTCTTATTCAATGAGACGCGGGATCAGCTGTTGATGGTCAAAAACATCGGCCCGTCGTATTCGTACTACACGCTACCGGGCGGGACGGTCGAAGCAGGTGAAACCTTACCGGAAGCAGCGATTCGCGAAGCGAAGGAAGAGACCGGTTTTGACGTCGAAGTCGGAGACCTGTTACACGTCAGTGAAGCGTTTTTCCCGCAAGTCGACGAACACTGCCTGTTCTTCTTTTTCACATCGGAAATCGTCGGTGGTGTCATCGGCACCGTCTTCCCGGATGAAATCGAAGACATCACATGGGTTGCGATTCCGGACGCCGTCCGCTACATGCAGCTCGAGCCGGAGTATGAACACATCTTGACGAAACAACAAACGGTGCCGTATATCTTCAATGGGCAAATCACACATTAAGACGGGAGTGTAATCGATGCGAATCATCGAAACAACGGACGTCGACGTCCTGGCACGACTCAACCGGTACGTCCATGAGCCGCATGTGCGTCAGCAACCGCATCATTTTAAGCCGTACGACGTTGATGCCGTCCGTGCTTTTTTTACGAAAATCGCCGGGGAAGCGCTGTATCAGTTCCTGGTCCTCGAAGTGGAGGATGAAGCAATCGGTTACGCGTGGATTGAGTACGTCAGACGTGCTGAGAGTGCATTTAAGTTTGCTGACGCGAAAGTCCGTGTCCATCATCTCTGTATCATGGATACGAAACAGCAGAACGGCTACGGTCGCCTGTTGCTCGAAGACATTGAACGGCGGGCACGCGAGCAAGGAATACATAAGGTTGAACTCGATTACTGGATGAGCAACGACGGGGTCGATGTCTTTTACGAGCGAATCGGTTTTGAAAAAACGCGGCAAGTTGTCGCGAAGTCGCTCAACTAACGAAAGCAAGAACGATGTAGGTACGGATAATATAGAATTGAATTTCATTTTTGGACTGTTGCGTATTGCGGTGCTCGTCATGGCGATTCTGTCAATGGTGTACGCGCTGTATCTGTTACGCAAGATTACCATTAAATAAGAAACCCCTTGTTTCCGGTCTGAACTGAGCCCTAGAGTTTGGACAGTTTAATAAAAGCACCCTTAACGTATTAAGCTGCTATGAGATGGCTTCGGTATTGTACCGGAGTCATCTTTTGTAGTTTCCATTGTCTTCGTTCGCTATTGTAATAATCAATGTAAGCATCGACCATGGCACAGACCTCATCGAGGTCAGATGCTAATTTATAATCGACATAATCTTTCAAGTGCCCAAAGAACGATTCCATCGGGGCATTATCCAGGCAGTTTCCTCTACGGGACATGGATTGAAGCATTCCCATCTCACGGATGCGTGTTTGATAAGCAGGATGCGTATAATGGAATCCTTGATCGGAATGTATCATGGCTTCCGGGTGTATATTCCCTTGAAGTCGTTCTGCGAGTTTATTCGTTGTATGAAGGACTAGTTCCATATGGAGGCTTGTAGATAGATGATGTGCCATAATTTCACGTGTAGCGACATCCTTCACACAAGAGAGATAAACAGTTTGACCAGATCCAATACGGAGATAAGTGATGTCTGTGACGAATACCTTACCAGGCTCATCTTGATCGAACCGACGGTTCAAGTGGTTCGGTACAGTCTTATGTTCATATGTCGCTTTAGCGATTTTACGATAAGCGTTCTGCCTACGGATTTTCGTCACGATTCCAAACTTCCTCATGATACGCAAAATACGTTTATGATTCATCGGTCCACCAATAAGATCAAGCATCTCCATGTAAAGACCACGATAGCCGATTTTTCCCTTGTGACGATCATGAACACGTTTTAGAAGTAGGTAGTCCGCATAGTCGCGTTCTTCCCGAAGGGAAACACTATCCGTACGTGCGAGCCAGGCGTAATAACCACTGCGGCTCACTTCAGCGAGCGTACATAGATACGTCACGAATCGGCCCGATGATTGCTTCCGTAAGACAATATTGATTGCCTGATAGCGCTCAGATGCGGTTAGTTTCGATACTTCGCCTCTCTTTCGAGAGCGTCGAGCTTTTTTAGTAATTCGTTCTCCGCTGTGAGGTACTTGATTCGTGCTTCAGCTTTCGCAAGGCGTCGTTCGACGGAATCATCTTTTTTCGGTCGACCTCCAAGATTTGATTTTCCACGTCTCTCATTCAAGAGTCCTTCTTCTCCATAAATGCGATAGGTCTTCCGCCATCGTTTCAACGCTTCGTTCGTTGTTCGCTTACCGATCATGTCCAGGTCAAAGCCGCTTTCTTCAAAGATTTGTATCGGTCGCTTACCAGCTAAATTCTCACGTACAGCGTGAATCTTAAATTCTCCTTTATATTGAATCGTACGATCTGATACCGAGGCTACGTGAAGATTCGCTTCAAGTTGTCTGATTTGATCTGGATTGAAGGTACGTCTGTTCATGAATAATTCTCCCGTCTAAATTGAATAGATACAGTATATCGATATCTTTAAACACAAAAAACCCCGAATGGGGTCTTTTATCAAGTGTCCACCATTCAGGGTTCAGTTCAGTCAGGGAGACAAGGGGTTTTTCTGTTAAATAAGGGACTTGAGCGAGTAAGTCAACTGAAATCAGGGTATTTTTTTAAAGAGCGACGTGTCAGGAAAGCCTTAGAACTAGGAGGGATTGGATGTACTTTCTATTCATCGGCTATTACGATGCAGAAAAGATGAATCAGTCCTCGCAAGAAGAGCTCGATGCCGTCATGGAACGCTGCAATCCACCATTGGAACAGTTTTTTAAGCAGACGCGTGTCTTGCAGGAGTGGCACCCGGGAGCGGACACGAAACAAGCCAGATTGTCAGGTGGTCAGATTGAACGGCAGGATGGACCGGATACGCGTAAAGCGGAGCAAATCGGCAGCCTGATCCTTTTTGAAGCGGATGATTTGGAGCAGGCCGTCGACTTGGCGCTGCTCCATCCGACGACGCAACTTGCGGAAGCGGAACAGTACGGCTGGCGGATGGAAGTGCGGCCGCTGCTTGATGTCAAGGATGCTTAAGGTCAAATTAGCCACTTGCCGGGTTATATGTAAAAACAAAGCTCGACTTCCCGAAGCACAACGGGAACTCGAGCTTTGTTTTCGTATAGTGGATCATCCGTTTTAGTCATGACCAATCAAACCGAGCAATGTCTTGTGATGCGTCGCGTCACGCGTCAGAAGCGATAATTCACGTTTGACATCGAACCCTGTAATCGGCAATGTCCGGATTTCCGGGGGAAGCCCGTCCTGGAAAATCTCCGGTAAGATGGCAATCCCGAGCTTAGCACGGATGAAACCGAGCACGCTTGACCCGAACTCCATTTCGGAAGCAGCCGTATAAGTGGCACCGCGCTCCTGGAACGCCGCCTTTAAGATGTTCGTCGAGTCGCAGTCGGTCGGTAACGACAGAAACGAAGCAGCCTCAATCTGGTCGAACCGGACGTCGTCGCACCCCGTAAACCGTTCATCTTCACGGTGGAAATAGAGTAAAAACTGTTCCGTATAAAGATGCGTCGACGGATACGGATGGTCGATTTTCCGGTCGTCGAGCAGGACACCGTCGTAATGGTGTTGCTCGAGTCCTGCCATCAATTCGACATACGTATGGGCCGTCTTGATTTTGAGTTCCGGACCGTTTGCCGACGGATGGAGCGCCAAGTGTTGCGGCAAGTAGGACATCGCGACACTCGGCCATGACCCGAGTGTGAACGTAACCTGACCCTGCAATTGGTCGATTTGCCGTTGCATGTCGCTCAGTTGCGACAAAATCTGTAAGGCTTGAGCATAAACGATTTCGCCGGCTGGCGTCAAAGCGACCCCCGTCGCCGAGCGGTGAAAGACGTTTGTACCGAGATCGTGTTCTAAATTCTTAATCTGTTTACTGAGTGCCGGTTGTGTCAGATGTAACAGCTCACTCGCTTTCGTCAAACTTTTTGTTTCAGCCGTCATCTGAAATGCTTCCAACCATTCCGTTTTCATTGAAATCCCACGCTTTCTTCGTCGTTCACTGTGATTGACGATACAGCAGAACCGCTCGTGGCGACAATCAATTCGCTCAAATTTATATATTCCTCTTTTGGAATATTCCTTTTTGGGTATATAGAAGATATAGAAGAGGTGACAGCCATGACAGAACCGATGTTACAGATCATCGTCGCCTTAGCAGACGCAAACCGTCTTGCGATCGTCGACTTGTTGAAACGGGGACCGTTGACGGTCGGAGAGATTGCGGAGCGATTGAGTTTAAATCAACCGCAAGTCTCGAAGCACTTGCGGACGCTACATGATGCTGAGATCGTTCAGGTAAAACCGCTCGGTAATCGGCGGATCTATCATTTGCGTCCGGAAACTTTTTTTAAGCTGACGGCGTGGAGCCAATCATTCGAACAACAAGTCGAGGAACGGATGTTACGCCTTGAATCGTATCTTTTAGAGCTGCAGGAAAAACCAACTGAAGGAGTGACGGATGATGACTGAAAAGTTGAAAACGACGCTTGACGGATCAACCTTAATCATGGAGTGGACGTTTGATGCACCGCGTGACCTGGTCTTTTCTGCTTTCACAGAAAAAGATCACCTCGAGGCATGGTGGGGACCAGCCGGCTGGGAGACGGAAATCAAGCAGTTCGAGTTCGTCCCGAACGGCATTTGGCATTACTGCATGCGGTGTCAGGATCCGGCACAAGGAGACTTTTACGGGATGGAGTCATGGGGGAAAGCAATCTTCCGGAGTATCGACGCCCCGGTCCGTTATGCCCATGCCGATTATTTTTCCGACGAGGCAGGAACGATTTCTGAAACCTTACCAGGAAGCGAAAATGAGACGACATTCGAAGCGCTTGACGGAAAGACGCGGGTCATCTTCCGGTCTGATTTCGGGTCAGCGGAAGCCGTCCGTCAAGTTCTTGAGATGGGAATGAAAGAAGGGTTCACGTCACAATTAGAACGGCTTGACCACTGGTTAGCTGTCAACGTAAACACATGATAAGTCGAAGAAGGACGATCCTCGAGCGGGATGGTCCTTTTTTTACGGTCGTCACGCTTCGAAATCATGAGCTTCATAATACCGGACGGCTTCCCGCCAACTCGAAAACCGTTCAATCAATAATGTTAATGAAGGCGCATGGTGTTCGCGCGCCCACCGTGCATACGTCTGACTCGTCAAACGATCACCTAGTTCGTCCGCGGCTTGCCGTAATCCATTGAGACAGTCTTCGTTCGTAAAACAGCCGTTTGAGGACAAAGCAAACTGTTCCAACGCATTTTTCCACGTCCCGTAATGGCGGATGATCGTATTGCTGCTGACCATGCGACGCTCGGTCTCGCGTAAGTCGGAATAGCGTTTAATCGTCACGCGCGTTCCGTATGTTTCGACGTAATGAGCGATGCTTTGTTCCACCGTCCAGCGCTTTTTTGGTCCTGTTCCTGGTTTTGGTCGGTTCAATGTCGACAGTTCTGCCGGTGTCAGTTGTCCTTCCGTGATAACACCCGCTTCCTGCAATAAATTCGTCCAGGAGTCAAAACGCTGTTCGAGTTCTTCGAGTGGCGGGTAGGGAAGATAGGCAGCGAGCTTTTGATAATGTGCTGCTCTCATCGGCTCTGGGTGAATATGATGGAGTCCTTGAATCAAGCGGATAATTTTTTGATAGTCCGTCAAATCGGGTTGAAGTGCGTGAGTGGTCTTTCGCATAGCGGAGTCTCCCTTAAAGTGGTGAAAAACTTAAATCTAGTGTAGCAGTTCGTCACGGGTTCGTTAACTAACAAAACCGTAAGATAAGGAAATAATTAATCAACGACTACGATAAGCCGATCATCCATATGATTTTGTTCTAGAAAAGAAAAAAGTGTGTTGAAAGCGTTTAATATCTGGAAAATGAACCGATAGTAGGGAG
This sequence comes from Exiguobacterium sp. s95, assembly GCF_018618655.1. Taxonomy (NCBI): domain Bacteria; kingdom Bacillati; phylum Bacillota; class Bacilli; order Caryophanales; genus Exiguobacterium; species Exiguobacterium sp. s95. The sequence continues at coordinate 356,437 of NZ_JACSMM010000001.1, forward strand.
GGAACGAATGACTGGGGGAATGGATGATGAAATGGTGGTCAGCGAACCGACAAGGAAACGACTTTGAGAAAGCGCGTGCGTCGGTCGCAAGCGAAGTCGAGCTCGAACTCGGGACAGATTTAGTGAAACAACTCCGATTGATTGATTTAACGGTCGAGGATTTACAAAACGTCCGGGTCATCCGTGATGACGTTAAAGACTGGATGCCACAGATGGTCGATGCCTTTTATGCAGAACTCGTCCGTGTGCCGGAACTCAAGCAACTGATTGAACGGCACTCGACACTTGAGCGGTTAAAAGGGACGCTTGCGACGCACATTTTACAAATGTTCGAAGGTAAAGTGACGACAGATTATATTGCGGTACGGCAACGGATTGCCATGCGTCATGTTCAGATCGGCCTACATAATAAGTGGTACATCGCCGCTTTTCAGAATGTATTAAACGTCTTTAGCGGACACGTCGAACGAAGTACTTGGCCGGAGCTCGAAAAGATGAAAATGTTGCGTTCTGTCGGGAAGTTATTCAATCTCGAACAACAAATCGTTTTGACGATGTATGAAGCGACTGTCGACGAGGAACGTCAAGGTGTGCTGGAGACGAAACAGCGTGTCGGTGCCGCCGTCCAAAAATCAACCGAGGAACTGGCGGCGATGAGTGAAGAATCATCTGCAAGTTTCCAGGAGATGGAGCGGCATGCGAACAACGTTTCGATGACGACGGAGAAAATCTCAAGTCAGTTGGCAGAAGCCGTCAAAGAGGCGGAAGATGGTGTCAAGTTGGTCGAAGCAGAGACACAACGCTTCGAAGCCGTCGTCACGGACATGAAGGCGACGACGGAACAGGTCGCCCAGCTCGCCTTCTTGTCGCAAGAAATCGAGCGGATCGCCGCGATGGTAACGGCAATTTCCGATCAGACGAATTTATTGAGTCTGAATGCTTCCATCGAAGCGGCACGCGCCGGCGAGATGGGGCGCGGTTTTACCGTCGTTGCCCAGGAAATCCGCAAGTTAGCGGAAGAAAGCAAACGGTCAGCCGCGGAAGCGTCCGATATCGCGCAGGAAATCACGTCGAAAATGATGACGGTCTCGAGTCAGATGGCGGGAACGGAACAGTCAGTCACGCAGACGACGAATGAAATGGCGCGTGTCGTCTCGGCCTTCACGATGATTTCGAATCAGACGATCCATGTCTCAAAACAACTCGTCGACTTGTCGAGCGATACCCAGGATGTCGCCGGCACAATCGAAGGAATGCGGACCGTCGCAGAATCAATTGCCGAGACGGCGGATGACCTGCAGGAAGTCGCAACGACGTTATGACGGAAGTTGCGAACTAAAAGGCGTAGCTCCCGCTTCGGAACTACGCCTTACGTCTATAAAAGAGTAGCAATCAGGTGACTTCGGTATCGTGCCGGAGTCGCTTTTTTAGTGCGCTTGCATAGGTGTTTAACCACGATGCGGTGCTCAGCGAATCGTTTTTAAGGCCGTCGCCCACGGGATGACCTGGTCAAGCATTTGGTTCACGGAAGTTTCCTGGACGGATGCCGCCTTTAACACAGCTCCATTTTCAAAATCCGTGAACAATGATAAAGCGGGGTGGACCCGGACATCGGCAACCATCAATTCACCTAAGATGCCGCGCAAATGTTCTGCCGCACGCGCACCGCCGACTGAGCCGTAGGAGACGATCCCTGCCGCTTTGTTATGCCACTCGACCCGGAGGTAATCAAGGGCATTTTTTAAGGAAGCGGAGATTGAGTGGTTGTACTCCTGGGTGATGAAGACAAACCCATCTTGCGCCGCAATTGCTTCAGACCAGGCGGCTGCTCCTGTTGCGTCGCCGTCCTTTTCACCAAGCAGCGGTAATTTGTACTCGGCGATGTCGATGATCGTATAGTTGGCGTCGCCGCGTTGGTCGGCCAGTTGTTTGACCCAGCTGCCTACCTGCGGACTTAAACGGCCTTCCCGTGTTGAGCCTAAGATGATGCCGATGTTTAATTTTGTCATGATCGTTTCCTCCTCTTGAAGTAGTGTTTCCTTCTTAAAGATATTCTTTTTCAATCGTCCGTGTGCTTCGGACGGTATCAATCGGACGGACCATTTGTTCAATCTGTAGCCGTTGGGATTCGAGGAATGGTGGCAAGGATAACTTTTCTCCGACCGTTTCGTACGGCTCATCGCCTAGGAAGCCGGGACCGTCTGTCGCCCATTCGAACAAGACACCGCGGGCGACCCGTGCATACAGGGATTCGAAGAAGAACCGGTCGACGTAGCCGGATGTGTTGAATTGTAACTGTTGCATCCGCTCGATCCATTCAGTTAAGGCAGCCGTGTCTTCGACGCGGAACGCGACGTGGTGGACGGTGCCGAACCCTTGACGTCCACTCGGCAGTAACAGGTTATGCTCGACGATGACCTGGGCGCCGTTTCCGCCTTGACCCATTTCAAACAAATGCAGGGAACCGGCTTGATCGATTTCCCGCATCAGCATCGCTTTTTCCAAGACGTCTTTTAACCGGTCGAATTCCGCGATCCGGATGTGAATCGGACCTAAACCGGTAATCGCGAATTCTAATGGAACGGGCCCGTTTTGCCACGGGGTTCCGGAGGCGATGCCTTCGTTCAACTCGTCTGAAATCAGCATGTACTGCTGGTCGTCGAAATCGACGAACGAGAGCGTCTGTTTCCCGAACTGTTCCTTGATGCCGCGATGCTTGACGTCATATTTATCAAACCGTTTAATCCAGTAGTCAAGCGCTGCATCCGTCGGGACGCGAAAAGCAGTTTTAAAGATTTCATTTGTACCGTGTGTTCCTTTTGGGATGCCGGGGAAATCAAAGAATGTCATATCCGTCCCGGCTGACCCTTTGTCGTCGGCAAAAAATAGATGATAGGTCTGAATGTCATCCTGGTTGACGGTCTTCTTGACGAGACGCATCCCTAAGACATTTGTGAAGAACGCATAGTTTTTCTCGGCACTGCTTGTGATCGCCGTGACGTGGTGGATTCCTTTTAATTCATTCATGAAAATCGCTCCTTTGATTATTATCTCGAATTCGAGATATCTATTAAAAAAATTAATGGTTTTGTGCCTGATAGCCGACTTTTTTAGCGGTGTTAATCAACGCTTCGATGTCAGACGGGTCAATTCCTTCGAACACCTGATTGATTGTTTTCTCATGTTCCGGAAAAATCGTGTCCATTAATTCTCGGCCTTCTGTGGTCAGTTCGGCAAATGTCACGCGCCGATCAGTCGGACACGCCTGCCGGACGACGTAATTCTTTTTTTCAAGCTTATTGATGACATAGGTGATGCTGCTGCTCGTAATCAAGACTTTTTTACCGATCAGTTGAATCGGTTGCCTTCCTTTATGGTACAGCAACTCGAGTACGGAAAAATCGGTCGGATTCAAGCCAGACTTGGCTACATCCTTTTTGATGACTTCATGAAGCGCATCGACGGCCCGAACCATGACGGTCAATGCTTTTAAGTTCGGATTCGGCTGTTCCATGTCGTTCACCTCCATTTATCTTTAATTCGAATATCTGTAATTCTAATATCTTTAATTCGAGATAAATATAACATCTATTGATTACGTCGTCAATTAGTTTGATTCTCTGCATGCTGACGATATAAAAAGAGGCATCCTGTAGCGTACAGGGTGCCTTAAAACAATTTGAACTTGCTTTTCCGTGCCTGTCTTCTACCACGTCAGCTCGTTTAAGAAGGTAAGAATCTCTTCATTGATGTCGTTTCTGTCCTGACCTAACGTCATCAAGTGTTTTGATTGGGCAAACCCCTTAATTGATTTTTGATCTGACGCCACGCGGTTAAAAATCTCCTCGGCACTTTCTTTGTACAGGGGCGTGTCTAATTCTCCGTACAGGATGCGAATCGGCGAATCGATTTGCACCAAGTTGTCCCGTGTTTGGTTGACGAGCTGTTCAAAATCGACCAATGAATCAACGGGGAGATGCCGGAGCGCTTCCATTTCTGACTCGATTTGCTGCTCCTCTTTCCCTTCAATCTGTTTATAGCGTCGGGCATAATATAGCAGCCGTTTTTGCAAGGAACCGGCTTTCTTGTACATCGGCACAGACAGTGTTACAACACCGTTGACCTGCAATTCCTGTCCCAGTTTTAACGCAAGGACACCGCCAAGCGAAATACCGACGACGGCGATTTTTTCAAATCCTTTGTCCTGCAACAGTTGATAAGCGTCGAGTGCATCCTGCCACCAGTCGGCTGGTCCATAGGTCAGAAGGTCTTCTGCCGGCAGACTATGACCACTAAGTACCGGGGTGTAACACGAATACTGATTTTGCTGCAAATAACGTCCGAGCGGTTTCATGTCGTTCGGACTACTTGTAAACGAGTGTAAGAGGAGAACGGCGCGTTCACCTCCTTCATAATAGACGGGTTTGAGCGGTGATAGTTTGATGACCATAAGATGCCTCACTTTCTAGGTGTCGATTTGATTTTACGGTAATCCAATCATGATTGCGCAGTACCGGCGAGTGGCGTCTAACAATAGAAAAATCCAAACGGTTCACTTTTTCAAGTGTATCCCATTTGGGCTCTGCGCGGTTTTCATTATAAGGAAAATTTGTTCGTTTGATCTTCCAGGTGACGGGATGTTGTGTTCAAGGTCTCGACAAGCGTATGCAGGCCCGTAATCGTCGCAATCATTTGTTCAGAAGCGGCTGCGACTTCCTCATTGCTTGCGGTATGTCCCTCTGCGACCGTGGCGATTTCGTGCAAGGCACTGCGGATGGTTTGTTCCGACCGGGTGACTTGTGTCATCTGATCGGTCATTTGTGCCATCGACGAGGCGACGCTTGTGACATGTTCAGCGAGGTGACGGAACGAAGCATCCGTCTCTTTAATATCCGTTTGTCCGGACACCGTTTCCTGCAGCGTCAAGGCAAAGGTGCTTTCCATCTGCTGCGTATTTTCCTGGACGCTTTGGACGATTGCCGCGATTTCGTTAACACTGCTTGCGACATGGTTCGACAGTTTTTTGACTTCGGACGCGACGACAGCAAAGCCTTTTCCTTGTTCTCCGGCACGTGCTGCCTCAATCGCGGCGTTCAGTGCAAGCAGATTCGTCTGCGCGGCGATGTCGCGAATGATTGTGACGAGCGCTTGGACTTCCGTCGATTGTCGTTTCAGGTGCTGGATTTGGTCTGTTGAAGCGTAAACTTGTTGATGGATCGTTTCCATCCGACTGACCGACCGTTCCATTTGGGAACGTCCGGCGTCTGTCATGTCACGCATCTCAGCTACCGTCATCTGGACCTGTTCACCTTCCGTCGAAGTCGCCCCGATTAATCGCGAGAATGCATCCATTTCATCCGTCAATGATAACGTGACGTGGGTCTGACTTTCGGTCCCGGTCGCGATTTCGGTCATCGTCTGTGCGATTTGTGTTGAACCGTCGAGGACTTCCGTTGTACTGTCGTCGATCGATTGACTCGTCTCATGGACGAGAAGTGACGTCTGCGAGATGTCGGTGATCATCGTCCGTAACATGTCGTTCATCTGTTTAATCGAGTGGGCGAGCGAATAAATCTCATCATGCGATTTGATTTCGAGCTGGGTCAGTTGTGTATCCGCCTGCCGAAGTTGCCCGGCCGCGATGTTTTCCGAGACGGCTTGGAGCGTCTCGAGCGGTTTCAGCTTCCGTCCGAGCATATAGTACAAGGCAGCTAAGGTGAGTGCAAGTAAAATCAGTAATAAACCGATGAAGAGCGGTAGGTTTTGTTTGAGTAAAGTTGTCGACAGCGCATCGACGTCTTTTGCAGCGATATCGACACCTAATATGCCGATGATTGTGTTCGAGGCATCTTTCAGCGGTACATAGACGCTGACGTATTGTCCGTATTCCGGATCATCAATCACGTCCGTCGTATGGGTCTCACCGTTCAAAACGTGTTTCATGTCCTGCGCGACGGCACCTGTCGCCGGGTCATTAATGGCTGCGGCTTCTGCTTTCGGTAGACCGTCAATCAACAAATTGACTTTATTTTGGTCGATCGTTGCCGTATAGGCATACAGTAAACCGTTTTGCTGACGTAACGTATCAAGTGATTCACGAAGCGTTTCATAATTCTCGGAAGCGGTCGGATTGCTCAAAAATTCAGCGTAGGCAGCCGTGTCGAATGTTTTTGCGATGCGAAGAGCGTCTTGTTCCGCTGTTTTTTTAAGCGTCGAAACCGCTGTTTGGTTCGTGTTGTAATAAAGGGCGGCACTACTAAAGAGGAAAAAAATGATGAGGATGGAGCTGATGATCAGTAACAAACGTGTACGAATGGAATGGGTTCTTGCTTCAGTCATAGATGGACCTCCTGGTGGATTTCTAGTTGGTGATATATATACTATCGGTCTGAAAATTATTTTTTCGATGTTTTAAAATAAAAGTTCAATTTTTTTGAATGGAGAAGTTGTGACGGTTTAAAATGCAGGACGGTCAGGTTTGACAAATCAAAAACAAAGGAATTATAAAAAAGTACGTGAATGCTAGACAATAAGGGAGTTGAGACTTATGACAAAAGCTTTATTTTTAAATTGTTCATTAAAATCGTCAGATGAATTATCGAATACGGAAGCCTTAATCAACGAAGTGATTGCTTATTATCAAGACTTTGACATCGAGTCGGAAATCGTTCGCGTCGTCGATTATAACGTCGCCTATGGCGTGACGACTGACGAGGGAGACGGGGACGAGTGGCCGGTAATTTTTGAAAAGGTAAAGGCTGCTGACATCGTCGTCATCGGGACACCACTTTGGCTCGGTGAGAAGAGCAGCATCGCGACGCAAGTCATTGAACGGTTGTATGGCGGCAGCGGGTTAACAAATGAGAAAGGGCAATACATGTATTACAACAAAGTCGGGGGAGTCATCGTCACGGGGAACGAGGACGGGGCGAAGCATGCATCGGCGTCGATTCTTTACGGATTATCACATATCGGCTTTACGATTCCGCCGAACGTCGATACGTACTGGGTTGGCGAAGCGGGACCGGGTCCGTCCTTCATTGAAGCAAATGGAAAAAACAACGCGTTCACGCAAGGGCATGCGAAAGTCATGGCCTACAACTTGATGCATTTCGCGAAGCTGCTGCAAGCTCACCCGATCCCGGCTGAAGGCAACGTCGTTGAATAATCTACTTTCATATTGAAAAACTAAACGATTAAAAGGAGCGGTTGATTGTGATCGAAAAAGTGACAGCAGTCTCAAAAGGGATGCACACGGAAGGTCAGGCAGGGATTCATACGATCCGGATTGATGAACCCGAAAGCATGGGTGGTGGAGATCAAGGCGCGAATCCTCTTGCGACGCTACTCGTCGCCCTCGTCGGTTGTGAAAATGCGGTCGCGAATTTCGTCGCAAAAGAGATTGAGTTTGATTTACAAGGAATCGACTTTGAAGTCGAAGGTTCGATTGACCCGCGCGGCATGATGGGTGACCCGTCTGTCCGGACACAATTCAAGCGGGTCACGGTCCATGCGAAGGTCACGACATCGGAAACGGAAGAACGGGTCCAGGAATTGCAAAAAATCGTCGATGCCCGTTGTCCGATTTCGACGACACTCGTCGCAGCGGACGTCACACTTGTCGCGAATTGGACGAAAGCGTAAAAAACACCTCCGAAATCTAGACCTGTACAAGGCTAAGATTCGGGGGTATTCTTATGACATCTAAGATAAGAGGGGGATAAACAATTGAACTTAACAGTCTTACCAGAAGAATTATCGGTCGTTCGCTATGCGGTTGAAGCCACACTACCAGAATGGATCTTTCAGAGTGGATCATTTTGGAACATCATGAAAACACGTGATGAGCTATCGGTCGTCTGCGAGACATCCAGTATTCCGACAGACGAGACATACTTAAAAATCGAGTCCGGATTTCGGGCAATCAAGGTCGAAGGTCCACTTGATTTTGCATTGACGGGTATTTTATCCAAGCTGATTCGTCCACTTGCAGCACATGAAATCAGTATCTTTGCTTTATCCACATATGATACGGACTATATTCTCGTAAAAGATGTCACGCTCGAGCGAACGGTTGAACTGTTCCGGGCAGATGGCCATCAGATTGTTTGAACTTGTGCTTAAACCTAAAAAACGGTCATTTCTCGAAAAAAGATTCGGGCAATGACCGTTTTTAGTTGGCGTAATTAGTAGGCCGTACTTAAAAAATTAAAATTGATTGAGAAGCTCACTTGCACGATTGGCATCAATCGCGAAGTAGAGCTCTTTTTTGAGCACTTCCTCTTTTTTTAACTGATTCAGAATGAGGCTCGTTGTCTCTCTTGTGGAACCGATCATTTGTGCGATGTCAGTGTGGGTAAGTTTCAAATCGATTGATTGCCACTGTTTGTGTCGCGTGCCCGATTTTTCACTCAGCTTCAGCAACAAATAAACGATTCGGTATTTCACATCATTTAGCGCAAGGTGCTCACTGAAGGAGTAGACATCCTTTAGTCGATTTGACAAGACTTGAATCAATTTCATCGCAATTTTTGGATTACTTTCGATGAATGTTTCGAACTGATCAGTTGGCATGATACAAAGGCACGTATCTGTCATGGCTTCTGCATACATGTCGTCGTCCGTCAACGATAGTGTTGCCGTTTCTCCGAACGTGTTGCCACCAACTAAAACATCAACTGTGAATTGCTTGCCTTGTTTATTCATCCGATACAAACGAACTTGTCCTTCTTTTAGAAAAAATAGTGCGTCTTGCCGTTGATGCGGCGAGAGGATAACGTCGCCCCGTTTCAACTGGACCATTTCACTTGCGTCATTAATAAGTTGCAATTCGTTCGTCGGAAGTTCTTCAAACAAGCTGATTTGCGACAAAAGCTTAAGTTTATCCATGTTATTACTCCTTTTGGTCATCTCTTCATCAAGATGAGGATTGTCTTTTCACTATAACTGGTTTTCATAGATTTTCTAAACAGATAGTTTCGAATCAGCAGCAAACATGAACAGGTAATCGCCGAAAGTGTAAGCTGGCTTACACGCGTAAGCATTCGTCTTGGAGAGAGAAAAGACTGCGTGGTACGGTATGCGTGTGGTAAAGAAACCAACAAAAAAGTGTATGAGGAGAGATTACAAATGGTTGAAAAAATTACAGCAGTATCAAAAGGTATGTATACAGAAGGCGTTTCACACGGTCATAAAGTCATCATCGATGAGCCGGCGAAAATGGGCGGAACAGATGAAGGTGCAAATCCACTTGCAACACTGCTTGTTGCTTTGACAGGTTGCGAAAATGCGATTGCTAACTTCGTCGCAAAAGAAATCAACTTCGATCTGCAAGGAATTGAATTTGAAGTGGAAGGCACGCTGGATCCACGCGGTATGATGGGGGATGCATCAGTTCGTCCCTATTTCGAACGCATCACAGTCAATGCAAAAGTCTTAACAAGTGAATCCGAAGAACGTGTACAAGAATTGCAACACATTGTGGATTCACGTTGCCCAGTCTACACGACTATGGTCGCTGCAAATGTTGAAATGGTGCCAAACTGGACAAAAGCGTAAACGAATAAATGAACTATTCTTAACTGCAGCATCAATATAATATGTAATCTGTCACACGCAACGCGTTCACTTCCGAGTCGTCGGGAAATGGATGCGTTGCGTTTTTTTTAGAACATATCTTCAAGCGACTGGTAAGGTTCCGTTATTGACTTAATAGAGTCTAATGTCTGGTGTAAATGGCGTTGCAGGGCATCGGTAACAAGATCAACCTGACGGGATTCAATCGCTGTGATGATCTCGAGATGCTCCTTAAGGCTCTTGTTATTTCTTTTACTTTTATAATCAATGACATTGTACATCATTAAATAGACGTCGATTTGATCAATGATCCGACTTAAAAATTCAATGACATACCGGTTCTGACTTTTTTCGGCGAGTAGCATATGAAATTTTTTGTTGATGCTCGTATATTCGGTTAAATCTTCATGAGTGTAGGCGTCCAGTTCTTTTTCGATGAGTTGCTTTAAATAGTCAAGATCCTTCTGTTCGACATTCGCGAGACCAAATTTTACGGCGACACCTTCTAATTCAATCCGGAGTTCAAACGCCTGAATGATGTCATTTACGGTCGGTTGAATCACATAAGCTCCGCGATTCGGTTTCAAGACGATGTATCCATCAAGTTCGAGTTTCTTAAAAGCGTTCCGGACGGGCGTCCTGCTTGTCTCAAGTTTCTCGGCGATGACGGATTCAGTAAGTTGCATACCGGGAGCAAATTCCCGATTGAGGATAGCTCGTTTAATTTTTTCAATAATAATCGTTTCGATGGGTTTTACAGTTTTCATGAAAACGTTCCTCCGTCCATTGAATTGTCTCTTATTTTATTTTAGCATTTTTCCCGGTCGATTCTTTCTGAAAAATCGAATGGTTTTTATAACTGAAAAAAGCAATAGACAAAACAGGTTTTATGTAGTAGAACTAAATTGTACTACAATTTAGTTCTACTACAAAGGAGAGCAAAAAAATGCAAAAAAAACATGTACTGCAATTACATGCCGGGCTTTTGATGGTGGCCTTTAATATTCACTTTATCCTAGTACCAAATTCGGTCGCGGCCGGCGGGGTTTCAGGGCTTTCCGTTATCATCCACGAATTTCTGCCGAACTTGTCGTTAGGTGTGCTCATGATAGGATTGAACGTTTTTATTTTTTGTATCGGTTTTGCTTTCTTAGGGTTTACTTTCGGTTTTAAAACAGTCTATGCAAGTCTGGTATTATCTTTGTTTGTGTATATGCTCGATTTGTATGCACCAATCCGTCAACCGGTAGGAAATGATTTATTCATCCAGCTAGTATTTGGTTTTTCGATTAATGCATACGGGATGGCATTGATTTTTAGTCATAATGCTTCGACCGGCGGAACAGATATTTTAGCGATGATATTGAATAAATGGAGTGGTGTACGAATTGGAGTAGCTGTACTTTTATTTGATTTAAGCATTGCGCTTGTGTCCAGTATGCTATTTGGAATTGAGAAGGGAATGTATGCTGTATTTGGTGTATTTCTCAATGGGGTCCTGATCGATACTTTGCTACAGAAATTAAAGCAGCATAGTGAAGTTGTCATCATCAGTCATCAATTTGAACATATCCAGTCCTTTATTCTACAGGAATTAAAGGCACCGGCAACGATTCATGTCGTTAATACGAATTCTTCGAAGGCGAAGCAACATGTAATCACGGTGCATTTGATGTCACCGGATGTCACGAAATTAAAGCGTTTTGTGTTGGCAACGGACTCCACTGCCTATTTAACGATTACGCAGACCAAGGAAATATACGGAAGTCATGAAGAGAAGGCATTCCAGCGTGCGTGAACGTTCATTAAAGGCAATCCGCTGAAACCGGTTAAAGGGTCCGTCCTTGAAGTGACTGTTGTTTTGACTCGAGCTTTTGTATACTGTTTAATTGGTAGACAATTAAACGGTTAAACGTTGCGGCAGGAGTGGGGTATATGTTGACTTTTAAGGAACGGATTCAAAAGTATGAATATCACCTGAACGATACAGACGATCAGATTATTTCATATATCAACGATCATTTTACGAACGTAACACGCATGTCGATTCAGGCGATTGCGGAAGAATCTTTTACAGTCCCGAATACAATCGTCCGGTTAGCTAAAAAATTAGGCTATGACGGTTTTTCGCACATGAAAAATGCAATCAAGCATGAACTTGAAGCAAATGAAGAAGATGTGCCGGGTGACGTATTAAAAAAGACGAAAGAACTCATCGATGAAGTACATGTCGAGCAAGTTCATCATTTACTCGAACAAGCCCGTCGCGTACTCGTATACGGTATTGGAGACTCTGTCACCTATTGCGAATACTTGGTGCAAGGGTATCGAGTCGTTAATAAAAAATGTGAGTTTTATCTTCACCGTCATACGACAATCACGGAACTAGAAGCGATGACACCGAAGGACTTACTTCTTTTGATATCCGTTTCTGGCGAGAGTGAAGCCGTCATTGAACTGGCAGGGCGGGCAAAAGAGAAAAACATTCCGATTGTCAGTATCACCCACTTTACGCATAACAGCCTCGTGAACTATGCCGATTACCGCCTCTATTTTTATTCGCCCCCTGAACGCTTATTACATCACAACATTACAAACCCGACTCCGATTTTTTACTTGTTGCGTCATCTGTTAGAACAGTATTGGAAAAATCACAAGTGATGTGTATTTATACACATGAAAACCCTTACAAAAGAAAAGGATGTGAAAGAAGAAGAAGAATCAAGCTTCTTCTTTTTTTGTTGATACACTACAGGTAATTCATTAAAAGTAAAAATGAAAGGGGTTACAAACATGTTGTTGCAAGCGAATACATCAACCTCACTTTTACATGTTCAACAGGCATTTGATTCAAAAGATCAAGCGATTCGCTTTTTAATTCACGAACTCGCCGAAGCCGGTAAAATTTCATCGGAAGAAGCATTTTATGAAGCAGTCATCGCTCGGGAGGGACTGTCACCGACAGGATTTGAAGGGGGGCTTGCGATTCCCCATGGTAAGTCAGATAGTGTCAGAGAAGCATCATTTGCGATTGCGACGTTGACAAAACCGATAACGGACTGGGAAAGCATTGATCCGGCAAACAAGGTGGAGCTGGTCATCCTGCTGGCGATTCCTTCAGCGGAAGCGGGATCAACCCATTTGACACTATTGGCTGAATTTGTAACCCGTCTTTCAAACGAAGACTACAAAAACCGCCTCCTTCAATCGCGTTCAGCAGAAGACTTACTGGCAGCCTTAGACGCCTCTGTCGATGAAAAGACGGACTCAACAGCAGAAGTTCCTTCGTCTGGAAAGTTAGTACTGGCAGTTACAGCATGTCCGGCAGGGATTGCGCATACGTACATGGCAGCCGAAGCATTGATTAAGGCCGGTCGCGAACTTGGCATCGAAGTGAAGGTTGAAAAACAAGGCGCAAACGGAATCGAAGACCGACATGCAGCCAAAGATTTACAGCAGGCAGATGCCGTCATCTTTGCAGTTGACGTCGCGGTAAAGGACGAAGCACGTTTTAAAGGCATTCCGTCTATAAAAACATCAGTCGCTGCCCCGCTTCGTAGTGCAAAGGATCTCCTGGAAAAAGCTTTGACGAAAAGTGAAAATGTGAAGTCTGATGCTGACCGGATGGCGGATGAAGCGGATGAGGAGCCGACGAATTGGAAAAGCGAAGTGAAAGCGTCATTGCTGACAGATATCTCGCATATCATTCCGGTTATCGTTGCCGGAGGGATGACGCTTGCCGTCGCCGTCTTCATCTCCCAACTGTTTGATTTACAGGCGCTCTATGCGGAAGAAGGTTCGTGGTTATGGTTACTGCGTCAATTAGGGGGATCCCTGCTCGGTCAGTTAATGATTCCGATTTTAGCTGCATACATGGCGTATTCGATTGCTGATAAGCCTGCTCTAGGACCTGGATTTGCTGCCGGAGTCGCAGCCAACTTAATCGGTAGTGGCTTCTTAGGTGGAATGCTCGGAGGCTTACTTGCCGGATATTTCCTCAAATTCTTAAAGCAAAAAGTTAAACCGAAGGGTACATTTGCCGGGTTTATCAGTTTTTGGTTTTATCCGGTCGTCGGAACACTTGTCGTCGGGTCAATCATGTTATTTGTCGTCGGTCGTCCGTTAGCGTATTTAAATACAGGACTGATTTCTTGGCTGGATGGATTAGAGGGGGCTAATGCTTTATTACTCGGGGCAATCATTGGTGCGATGGTTTCGTTTGATCTCGGTGGACCAATCAATAAAGCGGCGTATACATTTTGTATCGGAGCGATGGCGAGCGGAAATTTAATCCCGTATGCCACATTTGCTTCAGTCAAGATGGTATCAGCGTTTGCCGTAACCGGTGCAACCCGCCTAGGCAAAGAGGCGTTCACTAAAGAAGAACGGGAAATTGGAAAACAAACCTGGTTACTCGGTTTAGCAGGGATTACGGAAGGGGCGATTCCTTTCATGATTAATGATCCCCTCCGTGTCATTCCCTCATTAGTCGCAGGATCCGCCGTGACGGGAGCGATTGTGGCCTATTTCGGAATCGGTCTGAACGTACCGGGAGCAGGTATCTTTTCGTTGGCATTACTTCAGGGACAACCCCTCGTACTTGCGGCATCAGTATGGCTTGGTGCGGCATTGGTAGGAGCGTTCATTTCGATGGTCCTTCTCCTTCTCACTCGAAAACATAAAAATAAAAAGCATCAGGATGCACTGAAAAATGTTGCTTAAAGGGAGCTGGAAACAATGAAAAATGTTCATGTCGTACCACATATGCACTGGGATCGGGAATGGTACTTCTCGACCGAAGAATCACGCATCTTATTAGTCAATAATTTAGAAGAAATCATGGAAAGGCTTGAAACGGATAAAAATTATCCATATTACGTTTTAGATGGACAAACATCAATCCTCGAAGATTATCTTGCGGTAAAGCCGGAGAACCGGTCACGGATAAAACAGCTAGTTCAATCAGGAAAATTGATTATTGGACCTTGGTATACCCAAACAGACGAAATGATTGTAGGCGGGGAGTCGATTGTCAGAAACTTATTGTACGGCATTAAAGATTCAGGTGAATTTGGTCCCCATATGAAGATTGGTTATTTACCGGATTCGTTCGGGCAGTCGGCACAAATGCTGATGATTTTGAACGGATTCGATATCGAGCGCTCGATTTTCTGGCGAGGAACGTCGGAACGGCATGGAACGAACAAAACTGAATTCAACTGGAATTCAGCGGACGGTTCCAATGTACTCGTCCAGCTGATGCCGCTCGGCTATGCGATCGGTAAATATTTACCGACTGAAGAAACGGCACTAAGAAAGCGAATGGATAAATATTTGCCTGTCCTCGATAAGGGTGCGACCGGAGATCATCTGCTGTTACCGAATGGTCATGATCAAATGCCGCTCCAGCAAAACATTACGGAAGTCATCGAACAACTACATCGTCTGTATCCGGAACGCGAGTTTTTCTTGAGTCGATACGAAGATTTATTTGATCAACTGGAGCAACAACTTAATCTGCCGACCATTTCAGGAGAGTTTTTAGATGGGAAATATATGCGTGTTCACCGTAGCATCTATTCGACACGGATGGACATCAAAGCGATGAATACTCAAATCGAAAACAAGCTGACGAATACATTAGAACCGTTAATGAGCCTTGCCTATTCACTTGGGATTGAATACCATCACGGGCTAGTCGAATTGATTTGGAAAGAAATCATGAAAAATCATGCCCATGATAGCATCGGATGTTGCTGCTCCGATAAAGTCCATCAAGAAATTTACAACCGTTTTTTCATTGCAAACGAAAAAACCGATCAATTGATTTCATTCTATAAAAGAAAGATTGTCGATTCGATTGCGACGGAGCGAACGGAAGACCGGTTAACCTTCTTTAATTTGAATGCGAGTCAGGAAACGACCACAACGACGACGGAAATCATCAGTAAATTTGAAAATATCCGTCTGGAAACGGAAGCAGGGCAGCCTGTTCCTTATCAGTTGATGAAAAAAGCAGTCATCGACCCGGGGCTGATTGACCGCCAAATCGTCCACTATGGAAACTATGATCCGTTTTATCGTTACACAATTGAACTTGATATCACACTTCCGGCCTTGAGTTATGAAACACTTTTCGTTGTTGAAGAGAGTGCGACTCCGGACGCGTTGCCGCAGGCGGAAACAGGTATAACGGAATGTGACACAGCGCGGTATCACGTAGTAATTCAGTCGAACGGTACACTTGATGTGACGGATAAACAGTCGAATCGGACGTACCGCGATCTCTTCCTGCTTGAGGACAGTGGGGACGATGGAGATGAATATGATTATTCGCCCCTGCTTCATGATGTGAGTATTACGACAGAAACGGATCGCCCGACAATCGAAGTCACACAAACAAATTATCGGGTAATGATCCGAATTGATCACCGCTTCGCTGTACCGGCAGATTTAGAAGAGCGGAAGCAAGGCAAACGGACGAAAGAGATGACGGTCGCGCTTGAAATCGTCTTAAAGCATGACGATCCTGTTATTGCCTTTAATGTGACGATTACGAACAACGCGAAGGACCACCGTTTACGTTTGTTGATTCCGGCAGAAGTAAACACCCGGCAAACATTTTCAGATAATCAGTTTGGTGTAATAAACCGCCCCTTCGTCGATGATGCGCTCCGTGTGTGGGAAGAGGAACAATGGAATGAACGACCAGACGGTATCTTCCCGATGTTATCGTATGTTGGGCTAAAGGATGATGAGACAGAGAACGGACTCGGTTTAATCACGAACAGCTCACGGGAATATGAGGTCATTGCAGGAGCTCGACCAACGCTTGCAGTTACGCTGTTCCGTAGCGTAGGTGTACTCGGAAAAGAAGAGCTCGTCCGCCGCCCGGGTCGTCCGTCAGGAATCAAATTAGCGACACCGGATTCGCAGATGATCGGAACATACAGCTTTGATTTCGGTCTCGTTTCACTCCGCAAAGAAGAAGAACTGGCCGTTTGCGCTAAGCGTCACTTATCACCGACTGTTGCTTACAATAAAATCCCGCACGATGCGATGCGTTTAAATCCGACCGGACTCCATTTGCCGGTATCGTATTCATTATTCGAACTCGAATCGACGGGGATTATCATGAGTACGTTGAAAAAAGCAGAGCAAGGGGAAGGACTCATTCTTCGTGTCTTCAATCCGACGACGACCAGCCGATCTGTTCGATTTAAATCAAACCAAACGGGAACGTTCCATGAAGTCAATTTAAACGAAGCACATCCAGTTGAAATCACGTCAGCGGTACAAGACAAATCTTATGAGGTCACACCGAACCAGGTAAAAACAATTCTTATTAAAAGATAATTAACCGTCAGACCATGGTCGGATTTGAAGGTCTGTAAAACGACAGGAGGGCTGACGAATGCAAGAACGACAAACCATTTTGGTCGCAATGGACTCTTTTAAAGGAAGTTTAAGTTCAGCTCAGGCAAACGGGGCGGTCATGGAAGGAATTCGTCAAATCAATCCGAATCAATCCATACGATCGATCGAGGTGGCAGATGGCGGCGAAGGAACGGTCGCTGCCTTGATTGGCCCCTTTAATTTAACGAGACGGAAAGTTACTGTGCATGATGCAAACGGCCGTCCGACTGAAGCCGTATATGGTCATAACAAAAAGACAAAACGTGCCGTGATCGAAGTCGCATCTGCTTGTGGATTACCACAACTGAAAAAGGAAGAACGGAATCCGCTAACTGCGACATCGTTCGGGGTCGGACAATTAATTACAGATGCCCTGTCGTCAGGAGCACGGCGGATTTACTTAGGACTCGGCGGTTCGGCGACGACTGATGCAGGGGTCGGCATGCTTCAGGCATTGGGGTACCGATTTCTGGCACAGGACGGGACGGAAATTACAGAGATGCAAGAACTTACTTCTTTGGCGTCCATCGATGAGACACGGGTTCACCCTGCTCTCGAAGATTGTCAATTCACAATCATTTGTGATGTCGATAATGTTTTCTACGGTCCAACTGGAGCTGCATATGTATACGGTCCCCAAAAAGGGGCATCCGAGCGTGATGTTGTCGAGCTGAATGACCGTCTCATCCATGTAGCAAAAGTAATTACGGAACATACTGGAATAGATGTTCAATCTATTCAAGGAGCAGGTGCCGCCGGTGGATTAGGAGGTGCTTGTTCGTCGCTCTTACAGGCTGAATTAAAACGCGGTGCTGAACTGATTTTGGAGGAAACAGGGGTCATGGCGCAAGTAGCGGACTATGCGTTTATTTTTTCAGGTGAAGGAAAAATTGACGGACAGACGTTTCAAGGGAAATTGCCGCAAGCAATCGGGCAATTCGGACACCGGTTCGGCATCCCCGTTATTTTATTAGGCGGAAGTGTCGACGCACAGATTGAACACATAAGGACAGCAGGGATCACAGCTGCGTTTTCGATTACACAACAACCGGTCGCGCTAGAGGAGATGATGCAGCCTAAAAAAGCATATGACACTCTGAAGTACACGGCGGCCAATCTATATGCACTATGGATGACGATGAGATGAAAGGATGAAGCCGAAAATGATTTTAAAATGTACACCTGTATTTCAAGAACGGATATGGGGGGGACGAAAGCTCGCCTCACGTTTTAACTATGAAATTCCTGACGGTCCAATCGGCGAATGTTGGGGGATTTCGGGTCATCCCAATGGAATGAGCATCATTGAAACAGGACACTATGCCGGCTACTCAATAGAACGGTTATGGTCTGAGGAACGGGAATTGTTCGGCGACTACACATTAGCGGAATTCCCACTATTAGTGAAGATTCTCGATGCAGAAAAAGATCTGTCGGTTCAGGTCCATCCGAGTGATGAACAAGCTTTTGAGCTGGAGGGTGAAGCATACGGAAAAACGGAATGCTGGTATGTCATCGAAGCAGAAAAAGATGCGGAAATCATTTTAGGTCATACTGCCCGAACGAAAGAAGCGTTGCGAGAGTCAATCGAACAAGCTGAATGGAGTACCTTGTTGCGGACACAACGTGTCAAAGCGGGCGATTTTATTTTTGTACCGAGCGGAACGATCCATGCGATTGGAAAAGGCATTGTGGTTCTCGAGACACAACAATCTTCTGATACGACCTACCGGCTGTATGATTTCGACCGTATTGATGATGTTGGAGAAAAAAGAGTTTTGCACCTTGAACAAGCGTTTAATGTCATTACAACACCCGATGTTACGTTTTACGGACGAACAGAGACGAAGCAAGTGACAAACGCAGAGATCACGACGCTTATTAAAGTTCCGGAATTCAACGTATATCACGTCAAAGTAAAAGACGGGTTTGTCCTTAAGCCACTTGAACGTTTCCGTACGATCACAATTTTAAACGGGCACGGAGAGATTGAAAATGTACCGGTTCAAGCGGGAGATCATTTCATTATTCCGCAGGGACAAGCTCCCCGCAATTGTATGGGAACGTTTGAATTCATCATGAGTGATGTGGAAGTTCGATGAATATAACTGGAGTCTTTCAAGATAATAACGTGAATAATTGACTGAATATTCAGACTTTAATGTCGGTTAGTTTCACACATTACAGGATTTGTGAACGAGAAAGTCCACTCCTTAGGGGGAGGATGAACGTGAGTTTAATTTCGGAGTCCAGCTAGTCGGAGTTTTAGAAATCAACAAGTTAATCAGGCTGCCCTTACACAGTATTTTATCCGTGTAAGGGCAGCCTGGTTTTTGTTGGATACATTTTTCATTGGAGTGAATGAAATAAGCGTTCACCCATTTATTTTTTTATCATTTTAAGTTCTTCTTAATGTACGTAATGATTTTACGAAGTTCAGTAGCAGTAGGACGACCAAACGGGCTAGTTTGCCGTTGCTGATAAAGAAGAGATCCTGTTTCATCAACAAGGAAATAAGCCGGCTCACCATGTAATCCATGATCCTCATAAGGTGAATCTTCACCGTGGTAATAGACGTCAAAGTCTTTAAGGACCTTCAGCTCTTCATCGGAGAGCACAGGGAAGGACAGTTGCTCTTTTGAAGTCATTTCCGACAAATTTTTTAATTGATCCGTCGCAATCGTAATGAGATCGACGCCATGTTTATCAAAAAAGCCTTTATTTTCTTCAAGTTCCTTTAAATCTGCGACACAAACAGGACACCATGCCCCTCTAAAGAAGATGATTAGCTGCCAATTGTTGTCTTGTTTTTTCGATGAAGGATAGTGATAATCTTCACCTGTTGTAGAAGGGAGCGTAAATGATGGAATATGTGTACCTAGTTGAAATGCACTCATTGTATTCTATTCCTCCTTAATGTTAAATCTACTTATTACCTTACACCATCTGTAGCAGAAAGGCTGTAACTCTGCTTACAAAACGTCTTTTAAATTTAAATCATGATTTAATTCGGAAAAAAGTTTAAAACCTGATAAATCAGGATATAATTACTTAATACGTATAGTATATGAGGATAAAGAATTTTATGTAAAAATGACCCAAATCTTTTTTTTTACCATTTATCTTTAATTCTTACTATTAATATTTAGAATTAATTGTCAATCATTCCATTATGTACATTATTAAAAAACTTCTCCATGTATAAAACAGACGGTTGTACACGGGAGAAGATTTAAGCTAAGGAGACCACCCACTTGACTACATTTCTTTCAAACGAAAAAACACTCTCATCCACCCATGTCCTGGAAGCCTTAAAAACAAATGTCGCCATGATCCGGTTTGACGTACAACGCCGTGTCGTCGACGTCAATGATCTGTTCGCGAAGACGATGAAATACCGACGCGACGAAATGATTGGGATGCACCATCATCTGTTTTGTCCACCGGAATTCGTCAACAGCCCTGCTTACCAGGAACTTTGGAATAAGTTACTGAGCGGTTTCAGTGCCGCCGACAAAATCAAGCGGATTGATTCGCGGGGCAATGCGATTTGGCTCGAAGCGACGTATATGCCGATTTACGAAAATGATCAGGTCGTCGGCGTCGTCAAGATTGCGTCAGACATTACGGCGCGACAGGAAACGATTGCAGAATATGCGACATCCTTCGAAGAAATTGCGACACATCTCGATGAGCGTTCGCTTCAAGGAAAGCAGGAAAGTGAAGAATTGAAGCGGACGATTGAAAAAATGGCGACGGACGCCAAAAACAATTTGCAGACGTTAGCGAACTTACAGGCACAATCGTCGGAAATCACAAAAATCGCGGGGACGATTAAAGAGATTGCCGCCCAAACGAACTTGTTGTCTTTGAACGCCTCGATTGAAGCAGCACGCGCAGGTGAACACGGGAGTGGATTTAACGTCGTTGCGATGGAAGTCAGAAATCTTTCGAAACTCGTCGAACTCGCCGTCGTCAACGTCCGGACGACGACCGATGACATGAACAAGGAATTAAGCCGGATTGAAACCGGGATTACCCGGGCGAACGAAGATGCCTCGTCAAGCGTCCGCGTCATGGAAGAGACGTTAAGCCGGTTTGATACAGTCAGTCATGCGGCCGAGACCTTGAATCAAACTTCGAAAAAATTCACGACCATTATCTAAACGATTCGTCAGGAGCGAGGAAGCGGCTTCTGATTTTTTTTAGGAGACCGTTCTGAAAATCAAGTATAATGAAAAGAAGAGACGAAACGATTGCACGTCAGATCGTTTTTTAAAGGACGTGAAGCTTGTGAAAAATCGTTACATCCTCCTCTTGTTTCTCTTGCTAGGAGGGGCTTTTCTTTATACCGTCTGGATCAATCCGGGTCTCAAGGCGAATGAAATTCATGTCGCACTGGACGGTGACGATGTACAAGACGGATCCCGGAAAAACCCGATCCGGACGCTAAAACAGGCAGCTGCGTTAGCGAAACCAGGGACGACCGTATATGTCCATGCCGGCGTCTACACGGAACCGCTCGTCATCAAAGACAGCGGGACGAAGGCGAAACCGGTCGTCTTTCGACCGTACCGGAATGATGAAGTCATCTTAAGCGGGAAAAAACTCAAGTCGCAAGATGGAACAACGGCGCTCATCACGATGGACGGGAAGGCCTACGTGACGATTCGCGGCTTCATCATCGAGGACATCAAAACGAAGCGTGCCGATGAAACGATCATCGGCATTTACCTGACGGGACCGAGCCACGACGTGACGCTCGAGCAAAACACCGTCCGCCGGATCGAAACGTCATCGAAAGACGGAAACGGGCACGGGATTGCCGTCTACGGGACAGAACCGATGCATGACATCACGCTTACAAAAAATCGTGTCGAAGATTGCCGGCTCGGTTCGAGTGAATCAATTGTCTTAAACGGGGACATCCGACGTTTCACTGTCAAAGAGAACCGGGTCAGCCGAAATGATAACATCGGAATCGATTTGATCGGGCACGAGGGCGTCGCGACGAGCGGAACAGATTACGTTCGGGACGGAATCGTCACCGGCAATATCGTCCACGACATCTCGTCCTACGGGAACCCGGCTTACGGGAACGCGTATGCTGCCGGCGGGATATACGTCGACGGCGGGAAAAATATCGACATCATCAACAATACCGTCTATCGAAGTGATATCGGAATCGAAGTGACATCCGAGCATCGCGGAAAATATGCTGAACAGATTAACGTCGTCGGGAATACAGTGTATGAAAACAACTACACGGGCATCGCGATTGGCGGCTACGACAGCAAGCGGGGCGGGACACGACAGACGGTGATTCAACGAAATGTCCTTTACCGAAACGATACGAAGGGCGAAGACGGCGGACAACTGTTGGTCCAGCACTATGTGGAAACGACACGCTTCGAGGAAAATACTGTGACGGCGGGTCCGTCACGCATCATGATCGCCAATTACGTGTCGAGCGGTTCGACGAATCAGTTCGCACGCAACGTCTATGAAAAAGAGTCCGGCAAGACGAGTGACTGGATATGGGAAGAGGACACCTTGTCGTTTGCTGCATTTAATAAACAAGTCAGTGATGCGACGTCACTGTATACAGCTCCGTTATATGTCAATGCCGCGGATTATGACTTCCGGTTAAAAGAAAATTCACCCGTCTTGAAACTCCGTAAATGATCGCATCCATCATTTAATCACTTAAATCGATGCGGAAGAAGGAAACGAAGCGATTGTGTATAAATAGAAAGAAGTGAACGGTCAACTATTTGCGATAAGAAGTACGTTTCACAGGAAAGACGAATCGCTTGGCCGAGGAGGAACATTGTGAAAAAGTCCATCTTAGCATTCTTTTTACTGACACTGATTGGTTGCGTCGGCTATGTCGTCCTCAACCGGGGACCGGACGTCGCTTATGAAAAAATGGTTCAAGCAAAAGTGACGCAATATGTCCAAAAACAATATGGAAAAGCACAAATCGTCGAGGTCCGTCCGGCATATGCCGATACGGACGAAAGTAAGGAGCGGCGGCACCAAATCGCCGTCAAACTGAAGGCATACAAGCAGGATCAATACATGTTGTACCGCTTAAAGAAAAATAAAGTGATTGAACTCGGACTGACAGAGACGTTGCCGATTCCAAAGCAATGAATCACAAAACAGGCATGATGGCCGCGAGCCATCATGCCTGTTTTGTGTATGGATGCGGTTAGCCTGCATCTTTCAACTCTTGATACGGATTGACCCGTGCCGCGATTTGCGCCGGCAGCAGTGAAGCGATTGTCCCGAACAGGATTGGCAAAGCAAGCGAGACACCAATCAAGAGCGGTTCGTCCCACGGGACTAAGCCATACAGGACGTAAATCGTCAGATAGGAAATGCTGAGACCGACCAGCCCTGCGACGAATCCGATCAGCATCCCTTCGAGCAGAATCAATTGGCGGATCGAACGATTCGTCCAACCGACAGCTTTCAGGATGGCGAGGGAGGCGCGGCGGTCGGTGACGTTTTGCCACATGATTTCACCGGTCGTCAAGATGGCGATCGTGATCGCGACACCCATCGTCACGTAATGCATCGGACCGACTTGAAGCGCAACGAACTGACCGAGCCAGGACGTATAGAGGACACCTTGCAAGTGGAACGTCACGAATAGGAAGAACGTCAACAGTGCTGTCGGTAACGCAATCGACAGAATCGACAGGGCATTGCGTTTCCATTTACCGAAGATTTCCTTTAACGCCAGTGTAAAGGTCGAACGCAGACCCAGTTTAATGTGTGAGGATGCGGCGTATTCACCGGTCTTAATCGCTTCGTACGGCGAAATCTGACGAATCGTCCAGGCGGACCAGGCAGCACCAGTCAGGTAGATGAGTAAGCTGAATCCGGCGATCAAGACGAGACTCAGTACGTTCATCGTTTCATTGCGGACATACGAGAAAATACTTTCGACGAGCAGGGCGACGAGCGAGACGAAGCCTGCGAGCAGTACGGCTTCAATCATGACGATCCGGTAAAGATCTTTCGTCCGCCAGCCGAGTGCGAGCAAGACAGCGAACTCTTTCCGGCGGGCAAGCATCGAGACGTAGCTCGTCGCGAGGACATACACGATGGCGACGGCAAGCATCGCGAAGATGACACCGGAGAAGCCGACGCTCGTCTCACGGAAAATCGTCATCGCGGCACCGATGTGGATCCACGGTTGTTCAATCCAGCCGAGTGTCTTCCCGTCATCAACGACTTTCGTCACGACCGGTTGCGGGGAGGAGCCTTTCGTGATCGTCGCGACGAGACCGGTCTCTTGTTCAATTTGTTTCTTCACGTCTTGTAGCAGTTGTTCAGACTGTTCGCTGACGGTCGCTGCTCCTTTGACTTTGAGTCGAATCGATGAAATCGCTTGTTTCCCGTTAACTGCTAAGGCGCTGTCAAGCGTCGTCAGGATATTCGGTGAACTGGTCAATAGACCGACCGGGTTTCCTGACGTATCAATCGGTTTAGCCGGATTGATCGGTTTTCCTTCGGCGTCAAGGACGAGATCAGCGGACGACGGACGATATGTTTCCATCGGTAATTCGTTGAGTGGATCTTTTGAGACGTTGATTTTATTCGGGTCGTATAAACCGACAACCTTGAAAGTTAAATATGGATGTACAATTGGAATCATATCAGGTTCTGAATTAGGATTTTTCTTACCAGTCGAAGTTAGCGAACGATATCCAACTGCGGGGTACGAAGACTTTGAATAATACCAGTTCTTAAGCTTAATCGTAGACGAATGAATTTCGTAGGCATTCGTCCATCGGCTTGGATACGGACTTTTCGTCTCCTCGAATTGTAATGGACCTGATTGATACAGCAATTGAGCACCCTCATTTCCAACAGGATCTGAAGAAGGAATCATTCCTATTTTATCAATCAATGTCTGTAAATAGGTTTCCTCAACTTTAGAGGTTGGAATGTCCAACTGCTTGACAACTTTTGCAGGATAGGTCCAGAGAATTGAACGGACAATATCACCGTCTGGTTGTTTTTCGATTAAGGTATCGATTAGCTTTTTTTGATCTTGTTCCGTGTCATAAGGGACGTCTAACTTTTCAATTGTATATTCATAATTTCCTTGATTATAGGAATTCGGATTGATGAGCACAGGAATGACGTCCCCGCGATTTTTATCGTTCTCGAAGTGATCGAGGCTTGAAAAATATCGCGATTGGTTTTTTTTGCTGACACTTTGATCGAGCCCAACGAGTCGTGCTTCCTCCGACGGATCGATGGCAACGATAAGAGCGGGGTTACTCGCATTGGCATTACGAAAATCTTTAGTTGAACGGGTTGAAAACGATATATTTTCAGGGACTTTGACTTTACTGCCTTGAGCAATGTGAATAGATTCTTGAAACTGCCGTTCTCTGCCAAATCCTGTTTCGATATAGCTATTTGATGTTAGACGATAAATACCGGAATCTTTCGGAAAAGTAAGTGCATTCTTAAAACTTACGGTTGTATTGGCATATCCGATCACAGCAATCGGTGCGGCAATATCAACTTCCTTCATCTGTTTGATGTCCTCATACTGTTGAAAGGAAATCCCGCCGTTGATGCCGTTCAAATAGTTCGGCTCAAGCAGGTCACTCGCTTCGGTCGCCATCTGGCTGCCTTTTGGTCGGACGACGATGTCGTAAGCGGACGACCATTTTTTCTGTAATGTCTGTTCGACCGTTCCTTGACTTGAATCGGTCAGGTTGAACATCAAACTGAGTCCGGCACTGATAATCAGGGCACCGACAAGCGTCAAGATGAATTTAAAGCGTTGCCGGCGCCAGTGGTTCAAAACGAAACGTAGCATCTGGATCCTCCTTGATGTTGTAATGAGTAGCGAGGTGAGCCGTGGAGCATTTGGTAAAGGGCGATAAGAAGAGCTGTGATGTCTCGTTTACCCGCTTTGGATGGTCTTCTTACGACGATCTTCAATGATTTGTCCGTCCTGCATGAACAGAATCCGGTCCGCCCGTTCAGCAAGTGCCAGGTCATGGGTGACGAACAAAATGCCGCACTGCTCTTCCCTGTGCAGGTCAAGCAACAATTGAAAAATTGTCTCGCCGGTGACGGAATCAAGATTTCCGGTCGGTTCATCGGCAAGGATCCAGCGCGGGCGACTGATCAGCGCCCGTGCGATTGCGACCCGTTGCTGTTGACCCCCGGACAGTTGGGCCGGTAACGCGTGTTGTTTTTCAAGTAAGCCGACTTTCTCGAGGATCTGGGCAATCCGCTCTTCTTTATTGAAGTCCGTTTTTTGTTTTAAGAGCGGGACGAGCACGTTTTCTTTAACCGTCAACGCAGGCAGAAGGTGAAATTGTTGAAAGACGAAGCCGATTTCCTGTGCCCGGAAGGCGGAGAGGCGGCGATTTTTCCAACGGCTGATGTCTTGGCCGTCGTATTCGATTTGTCCGGACGTCGGACGGTCGAGTGAACCGATCATACTGAGAAAGGTCGACTTGCCGGAACCCGAGGCACCGACGATTGCCGTCACTTCGGTGGCTGAGAACTGGCACGTGAGGTCGTTTAAGACGAGTGATGGAC
This sequence comes from Exiguobacterium sp. s95, assembly GCF_018618655.1. NCBI lineage: Bacteria > Bacillati > Bacillota > Bacilli > Caryophanales > Exiguobacterium > Exiguobacterium sp. s95. The sequence goes on from NZ_JACSMM010000001.1 coordinate 383,014, forward strand.
TCCCGGCTAATTGAAACGCATGGGAGAGGTGATTAACGGAAATATCCATTCGAACGCTCCTTTTACAAAATAAGGTAACTCAACTATAAAATTATTTGAAAATTTTGTCTATTGTTCTTTTTATTATCGGGTTAAGAACTGAGACAGCCTTGTCTCGTCAGTGCCTGCTGATTATGCGTAGTATCCTTTTTGATACTTAACCACATTAATGTGCCTACTTCTCAGTTCACAAACAGGACTTTATGATAAGAGAGTAAGAGACAGAAAAAACAGGAGGTTGTAAAAATAAAGTGGAGTGTACGAATTATTCAAGGAGTATTAGTAGTTGGCTTTTTATTATTTGGATTTATGAAACTGAGTGCAGATCCGACAATGGTCGACTCGTTTGAAAACGTGTACGGCTATGGAACAGGGTTCATGTATTTTGTTGGAACAATTGAAGTGGTAGCAGCCATCGGCTTATTGATTGGTTACTGGAAAAAGAAACTTATTCCAGTCTTCAGCGGGCTACTTGTACTCGTCTTGGCAGCATTTGTATTCGTCGCTCAAAAGAAAGTCAATAACGGAGCGAATCAATCGGCTGAACTAATTTCATAAAGTATAGGAGAGTGACACGGCTAGCACTGTGCACTCTCTATTTGTTTAGTGAGAAATAACAAGAAACTATGTTGACGATCAATAACGTCAACAGTGTGTTTCGCGGGATGCAACAGGTGGTTCCGCCTGGTCATGTCGGGAATGCGGAAGAGATCGCGCATGCTGTCCTGTTCCTCGCGACGGATGAAGCGAGCCATATCTCAGGCGTCGGTCTTCCGTTCGACAGTGGCGTCACGGCAAGATAACTGAGGATACATCAAGGCACTGTTAATGCGACAGTGTCTTTTCTTAATGAAATATTTGGTCAATAAGTAACAGAGGATGTGATTAAAAGAATTTATTTACAAAAAAGCGGTATAATGGAAGGACGAAATGACAAACGAAATGAGTGAATGATTTTGCTTCAATCATGGAAAAAACGAATGCTGTACGGATTGGCGGGTCTGGCCGTTTTGGTCAGTGCAGGTGCTTTATATCTCGGATTGCGTCCGGAGGAATCAAAAGCCGTTTCCTATCCGGTCATTTCGAAGGATCTCACGACGATGACCTTTAAGCCGAACGACGGTCAGATCATCCTGCTGTCCGGAAGCGACATCAACCGTTATAAAGAAACACAGGATGATCCGCAAGAGCCGGCACTGATGACGACATTATCAAAAACGGGAACAGAATTAAAGACGGAAGCAATTGCTGATCCAGATTTGTATCGGATGGCATTTTCACAAAAAGGAACGGACCCGCGGCATATTTATATCCATCACCCGGACGGTATCGAAGCGGACCACTTTTTTAGGTATGACTTAAAACGAGGGACGTTCAAGAAACACGAGGTGCCGAATACATCGATCACATCCGTTGCCCATTACGGGAAAGATGCCTGGGTCACATCAAACGCTGCAAAGCCGTCGGAAAAGATTCAATTAATCAACGTCCGGACGGACAAACGGTATCCGATTGAAGACCGGTTGATGCCAGTCGTTGATTCACCGATCCTTGAACTGAATCAGACGATTGCTTACGCCAACAACGGTACCGAGGATGATCAAGAAGGGGCGGCCGGAATGGTCCTGCTCGACCAGACGACCGGAAAATCACACGTCATTCGAAAAGCGGTTGAACCATATGCTTATACTGCTTTATACGGCGCTAAGGACACAGCGTATTTTGCAACGACCGATGGCGTGATGATCAACAAACAGACGGGTTATCAAATCATCGGCACCGGTGAAAACGATACGGATCAACGGTTCGTTAAGTGGACGTTCGGACAAGCGTTCCGGGTTGAACCGGTCCGACCTGATTTTTGGAAGCCGGGTAACTATTACCGTTACTTGTACCGGAATCCGTATAAGAAGACTTCCTACTTCACGGAAACGGACATGTCATCTTCTGGTGAATACCGGTTGATTGTCACGGACGACCAGTTAAAAACGTTACGGACGATACCGATTGATGGAGAAAAAGGCGTGGACTTTGTGATCGATTAACAGCAGAAGGAGTGAGGAAAATGGCTTTTGAAGAGGTATATTTGACGGCAATTCAAGCACGCTTCCGGGCGGTCCGCGAACCGGCGGAGCAGGCACTCGGTTGGCTGAACGAGGAACAGTTTCATCAGACACTGGCGCCGGACACGAACAGCGTCGCCCTGTTGATTCAGCATATGACGAACAATATGACGTCACGCTGGACCGATTTTTTGACGACGGACGGCGAAAAGCCGGACCGCGACCGGGACGCTGAGTTCATCGACCAGGGACATGACAAAGCGACGTTACTGAAACTGTGGGATGACGGCTGGCAGCTTGTCGAATCGACGCTTGCTTCCCTGACACCGGACGATTTGGAACGGACCGTTTTGATTCGTGGTGAACCGCATCTCGTCGTTGACGCAATCGAACGGCAACTGGCGCATTATGCCTATCACACCGGACAGCTGATTTTTTTAATGAAGATCCTGCTCGGACCTGACTTCAAGCCGTTGACGATTCCCTTGCCGCATCAACGGAAGTGAATACAACAGACCTGCCTCTTTGACTTAAGGGGCAGGTCTGTTTTTATGAGATATCGCGGACTGGTTTCGTCGATAATGAGATGATAAAGATTCGTTCCCCTTTACTAAGTTTAACGTCTTGGGGTGCATCGAGTTGATCCATTTGATTTCCGCGCTTTGATTGATGAATGCTTGATTGTTCTAACATCAACACTTGATAGTCAGAGCGAAGGAGTGTTTTTTCACGGAACGAGACACTACTGTACAGAAAGTCTTTCAGTTCTTCGGATTGCTCAGACCACGTTTGCATCGTACCATCCAAATCATACATGAACGATCGGTAACCTTTCGCGGTATCGAACTGTTCTCCTAGTTTCAGTTTCTTTCCCTCATATTGGCCAGGTTGAATTACTTTCGTAAACCAGATTTTTTGTTCACCAGAATGGAAATATTCAGTTCCGGTAAGATAAAGGGGCTGATTGGACTGACCAGAAATGGTATAGGTGAATTCAATTTTATTAGGATTCTTATGTTCTTTAGACTCATCCATCTTTAACGTTAACGGCAATTCAATCGGTTTGACGACTTTTTTCGGCACGGCCTCTTCCGGACTGCAACCGGCAAGTAAAAGTGCCGATAATGAACAGACGAGCATTTGTTTCAACATCCACTTCACGTCCTTCGTATGTAAATAAAGTAAGTATAAAAGGATTGGATGTTATTTACAATCAGAAAAGTGTTCACGGAAAGGGGGGATTTGCGTGGAAAAACGATTTATTCTTTTCCTGTCGCTCGGACTGTTCGGTTGTTTAGCGACATGGAACCAGGAACAGGCAGAGGCGACCGCTTCCAAAAAAGTCCTGTATGTCGCGCCAGCCGGCAAAGATACGAATTCCGGTTCGTTGAAACGACCGCTCAAAACACTGAAACGGGCGAGTCAGCTTGCGAAAGCCGGGACGACGGTCTATCTGCGTCAAGGAACATACACGGAAGCGTTGACAGTCCGGTACAGCGGAACGAAACAGGCACCGGTCGTCTTCCGGAATTACCAAACGGAAAAAGTCGTCTTAAGTGGGAAGGCGTTGAAGAAACAGGACGGGGAGACGACGCTCATCCGAATCGAAAACCGGCAGTACGTGACGATTCAAGGACTGGTTGTCGCAGACATCAAGACGACACGAAACGATGAGACACCGATTGGGATATGTATCACCGGGACAGGACGGAACATTCAACTGATCGATAATCAGGTCCGCCGCATCAAGACGAATGCGAAAGACGGCAATGCCCATGGGATTGCGATTTACGGAACCGGTCGCTTGAAGCAAATCATCGTACGCGGGAATCGTGTCGAAGACAATCGGCTTGGGGCGAGCGAAGCACTTGTCTTAAACGGCAACATCGACGGGTTTTCCGTCACGGACAACATCATCCGGCGCAACGATAATATCGGCATCGACTTGATTGGTTATGAGGGAGTCGCGACGAACAACTCGGAGGATTATGTCCGTAATGGAGTCATTTCCGGGAATCATGTCTCGGACAGTTCGAGTTACGGCAATCCGGTCTACGGCAAGGACTACAATGCGGCGGGAATTTACGTCGACGGTGGGAAGCAGCTGACGATTGAACACAATACAGTCGAACGAAATGATATCGGGATTGAAGTGACGAGTGAACATGCGAAGAAGTATGCAGAAGACATTACGGTCCGCGGCAATCTGGTTAAACAAAACCGGTTTACCGGCATTTCAATCGGCGGATACGATAAAAAGCGCGGGGGCACGAAACGGGTCCGGATTACGGATAATCAAGTCACCGGCAATGATACGAAAGGACTTGAAGGCGGACAGCTCCTCGTCCAACATGATGTCCGTGATAATCGGATTGACCATAATGCATTTACGACAGGGCGGGATAACCTGTTTGTCGCGAACTTCTTCAAAACGAGTTCCGGCAATCAGTTTGACCACAATACTTATCAATTAAAAAAAGGGACAGCGAAACGGTGGATTTGGTTGGATCACGAGTACCGGACACAGGCATCATTTGAGCGGGCAGTTAAAGGAGGACCTAATAAGTGAAGCGAGCAGGGATTGTGCAGCACATGGAGAAATACAATGGGGTAAGCGAACGAATTTGGAAAAGGAGCGATTGATATGAGTCAGGTGCAAGTGTTACAAATCGAGACCGTCATCCAACGACCCGTCGCCGAAGTCTGAACGTACTGGACGGAACCGGAGCACATCAAGGCATGGAATGCGGCATCGGACGATTGGCACACGACGGAAGCGACGAATGATGTCCAAGCAGGCGGTCGTTTTTCCAGTCACATGGCGGCAAAAGACGGCAGCATGGGGTTTGATTTTTCCGGTGTTTATGACGATGTCGTCGTGAACGAAAAATTAGCCTATACACTGGACGACGGTCGCCACGTGACGGTCTTGTTCGAAGCAAATGGAGACGAAACGAACGTCGTCGAAACATTTGAAGCGGAGTCGGCGAATCCGCCCGAGATGCAACAAGCGGGCTGGCAGGCGATCCTTGACCGCTTCAAAGAATATGCGGAACAACAGTGAAGCAGACAAAAAAGCCCGTTCCTAAGCAGGAGGGCTTTTTCTTTAGAGAAAAAATCGATTTACTGCCGTACTTGAATCAATGTTTCCCCGCAATTTTGACAAATGGAATCGAGTGTCTTCGTACAATCTGCGCAATATGTACAGTTGTGCGAACAATGATACGTCACTTGGTTGTCTTTGAACGCCTCTGCGCAGCGGGTACACGTCGTTGCCTGCATCGGTCTCACCTCACTTTTCTTGTTTACCTATCTTTATTTTACAAAATGGAGTCACGGTCCGACAGATGGTTTTCCTTGTTTTCAAGTAGCTTCGCCTAAAAATCAATGGTAATTTAAACATATGTCTTCATAATATTAGGAGAGTGAAAAAATGGACGAAATTGATTACGCCATCATCCATGCGTTGCAGGCGGACGGACGGATGTCCTGGACGGAACTCGGCAAAACGGTCGGTCTTTCAACCCCCGCCGTCAACGAACGGGTCAAGAAGTTGGAAGATCGGGGAGTGATTGAAGGATACCGCGCCGTCATCAATCCCGTCGCGATCGAAAAAACAATCATGGCGATTTTGATGTTCGAGCAGACACGCTGTGCGGCGTTCATCACGTTTTGTAAAGATCATCCGGATGTCGTCGAGTGCCACCGGCTCGCCGGGACGTTTAATTTCATGGTCAAACTGTACACGCCGACAGTCGAGACACTGGAAGCGTTTATCGATGCTTCGATGGAATACGGAAAACCGTCGACCTGGATTCGTCTGTCGTCGCCGGTTGCGTTTAAGGCGTTTACGGTCGGGGAAGGGATTTTGATATGAACGTTTCTATCCAAGAACGAGTCGAACAAAAAGTCGGTGTGATCGATTCGGTCCATCCCGTTCCCGAGCAGGGGGGAACAGCCATCGTCTACTATGTGAAAACGTTAGGCGGTACCTATATCCTCAAGCAGGCAAGCTTACCCCGATACCGCGAGTGGTTGGCGCAGGAAGCGACAGTGATGCAGACGTTCAAGTCAAAACACATCATTATCCCGACTTATATTGATTATATCGAAGACGCGCAACAGGATTATTTACTGATGTCCTACATAGCCGGTGAGACGTTGACAGCGGCACTGGCGGATGCTTCCGAACTGCAGCGTCTTGAGCTGATCCGTGCATTCGGACGGTTCCTCAGACAGCTTCATACGAGCGGGACTAGCCCTACCCATTCTTCAAAAGACTGGCTGGGCAAACAGCTGCTTCAAGCCAATCGCTACATTGAACAGGGCTGGACAAATGGTTCACGCGAGTTGCTTAACGCATTATCCACCAAGCAGCCGGAACCTGTTCCAGCGACGTGGATACACGGGGATTGTACGACAGACAATCTATTGGTCCGAGACAACGAAATCGTTGCTTTCATTGACCTAGCTGGAATGAAGGTCGGCGATTCCCGCTACGATGAAGCCTTGGCGACACGATCTTTTCGGAAGGATATCAAGATGCTCGATGCGTTCTATTCGGGATATGGATTTTCACCAATCTCAGAAGAAACATTCCGCTATTTCGATGACGGATTGTATGAATTTTATTGAACCGTTTGAAAAGCAAAAACGGCTATCTTCTGAAAATTAAGAGGAGATAGCCATCTTGATTATTTTTTCTATTAAGTACAACACCTTGTCGCTTGATCGACCTGATCTTGCGAAATCAGTAATTGATCGCCCTTGACTATAAACTCAATGTCATTGGCTTTTAGCCGTTTCCGTTTGAGCCGGTGTATGTTCACCCCATGGAACAGTTTTCGGTTGCTCAGCAACACATCCGGCGAGCAATAAGGTTCTCATCATGAAATCATCTCCTGTCAGTCGGTTCGTGAGTTCTTGTTAAAGAACAACCGTTTTAATTGCAGTCCGTCGCTTGGAAAGCCACTGGTCAACCGGATTGGAATCAGATTAAATAAAATGAAAATGGTGGACAACTGAATAAACGGTGGAGCCAACAGATGCATGACCGGACTTGGAAAGAGCTGACTTAATCCGGCAACGAATGTTCCAGCTATAAAATTGGCGCAAATCCCGCCAAGTAACAAGGCAGCTCTTTGTCCACGGTGAAGCGGAACCGTTGGAGGATGTGGTTGATATAGGCCTTCCCATATCTGCTTTCGAGCGACGGAAAAATGACCGATGCGTAAGAAGGGTTTTCCTTTCCCGATCGAAACTGATTTTAGATTCAGACCAATCAGGCGGCCGACGAGCGCATGCCCGTATTCGTGCAGAATCAGACTCGGAAAGTAAAAGGCAAGCATGATTAGATTAAACCAAAGTAAACCCATGTTCTTCCTCCTCTCGTCCATAAACATAGCAAAAAATGGATGTTACAAGCAACTTACATAAGTGTCATCGATTCATTTAGACATTAATAAAGGAGATTCGTTTTATGAACCTGTTAACTGATTCCAATTTGCCAATCCGGACCTTTCCGGCGCAACGTCCAATTTCCCGCAAAATCATCTGTCTGTACCACGGGTGGGGATCCAGTGTTAGCAGATACGAGGATTTTGCCGAGATGCTTTCAAAGCAAGGGTTTACGGTCATTGTGCCGGAGCTGATTCTGCATGACAGCCGCAATGCGCTAAGTGCGTATTTTGATCAAGGCATCGTCGAACAGCACTTTTGGGAAGTGGTGTTTCAAAGCATTGAAGAATCGGGCACGCTCGCAAAACAGCTGAACGTTCCAAGAGGGGACATCATCTGGCTCGGCGTCTCGATGGGAGGATTCATCGCGAGCGGTGCAGCGGCTAAACAACAGGGAAGCGCAGGATTGATTAACATCAACGGGTCTGGTTCCTTCCTCTTTTCGGAACAGCTTTTACGAAGCCGCGATAAAAGAACGACGTTGTCGACTTCAGAAGAACAACGCCTGAGAAAGTATGATCCCTTGTCGCAAGAGCAGGTGACGCCGACATTATTGTTACATGGAGAGGACGATGAGGTCATTCCGATTGCGACACAACAGCATTTTGTGGAACAATCTGCTTCAACTAACAGTGATGTCACGTTCCTCAAATATCCATTGATCAACCATACTGTCTCAGATGACATGATTGCCGACATCTTGAACTGGTTGGATGAGCGTTTTTAACAGTTCAGAAAAACCGGACTCCTCTTTAGGGGCCCGGTTTTTCTTTAGAAGCGTTTGGTTATAAGGGATGTTGCACCGAAGATGGAAGCGAGAGTCGCCAACATGAGGCATTCCCCACGGTCACCGTAAAATCTTTTCGAGCGCTTTTCCTTTTGCCAGCTCGTCAATCAGTTTGTCGAGATAGCGGATTTCGCGCATCAACGGCTCCTCGACGTTTTCGACCCGGACGCCGCATACGACACCTTTGATTAACAATCGGCGCTCCTGCATGTCTGGTGCTTCCGCAAAAAAGGTTTCGAAGGTCGTCGCATCTTGCGATAACGTCGAGAGCTGTTGTTCCGAGTACCCGGTCAACCAACGGATGATTGTATCGACTTCCTGTTTCGTCCGACCTTTCCGTTCCACTTTTTTGACGTAAAGCGGATAGACGCTTGAGAACGCTGTCGTGTACAGCCGGTGTTGCCCCATTTTTCTCACTCCTTATGATTCGTATATTTTATATCAAAAAAAAAGCGGGCACTACGTTGTCGGACACAGCTCGTGATACAGCTGTTTGATTTGTTGATACATCTGGTCCGTCGATTGTGCGGCATCGATCCGGATGACAGGTGACCTTGAAAGGATCATCTGGAGCTGATGTTCTGCCAATGTCCCGATCTTGGCAGGATCCGTCTCCGTCAAATACGTCCTGCACCAATCGAGGAAATCGTTTGACCCTGAAAAATCGGGATAGCGTGCCTGTTCCCGTTTGATTAACCGGTTCATCCGTGTTTCTTCGTCCAACGTTAAAAATACGAGCAGCTCGCGGTCCGGGAAGCCGTATGGATTCCATGAAAAGACGGAACCAGAAACAATGTACTGTTGATGGCGTTCGATGTCCTGTCTATATAAGGCATACCGGTCGTCGACCGACCGTTTTTCAGTGAATGTTTGATCCGTCCACAAGTAGTGATCGCTATCGATCCATGGTATGCCTTCTTGCTGCCCGATCCACTCGCCGAGCGTGCTTTTGCCGGTGCCGGACCCGCCGATGATTTGAATGCGCATGATTGAACTCCTCCTAAAAATCTAGTCTCGCTATTAAATAGTCAGGCAATCACGAAGGTATCCCGCAGCTCGACAATCGTCCCTTCCGGTGCTTTTAATTTACTGAGATGCCCGTCGACGACGAAGTAGATGTTTCCGCCGTTTTTCGGCAGGAAGGTGACACCGCGTTGTTCGAGCCGTGCGACTTCCGCCGCTAAATCGTCGACGTATAAAGCAAAATGAACGGGACCGGACGTATGTTTCGTATAAGGCGACAACGATTCACCCGTTTTTGCCGTTTGCAGCTCGATGTAAAAGTCGCCGAGCTTCAGCCAACTGTTGAACGCACGTGTATGAAAGTCAGGTGATTCCTGGACGAGTTCGAACCCGAGTGCTTCGTAAAAGGATTTAGAGGCCGCGTAATCAGCCGTTTGGATACAGAGGTGATGGATTTGTTTCAACGTAAGGACGTCCTTTCGAAACGGACCGCAGTCGGCGCTCCGTTGTTTAGTCTATATGTCAGTTTAGCATATTTTAAACCGTTTCAATGCAGACGGAAAACGCCACCCGTTCGAGAAAAGATCAAGGTGGAGTAGCGGTTACGGCGTGACGTCGATGACATGAAACGTAACATCCTGACCGTCCGAAACGGCATAGGCAATCGTCCTATTGACGTAAATCGGTTTAGACATCGTGTCTTCCATTTCGGTCAACGGGGCGACGGTTCCGCGCGTTAAGTCGGCATAGAGGAGCTGCGACGTGTTTTCACGGAAGATTACCCGGTCGCGGGACAAGAAACGAAACGAAGCGACGGTCGAATGCCGATCGGATAATTCATAAGTGAAGTCGGATTGTTTTGAATCAAGCGGTAAAAAAGCAGCATGTCCTTCTTCACCTGTTGCGACGTAATCGGCACCGTACTCGAAATCAATCAACCCATCAATCGGTCGTTGGAACCTGCCGTCATCACTCGCAAGGCGCGAGGTTTTAGTCCCGTCCTTGAACGTGCGGGTATGAATCAAGCGTCCGGCGTCGCCCGACCGGAAATCAAACGGTAAGATGCCGTCCTGTTTTCTTTTGGTTAGGTCATACTGTTCGTGTACGATGATTGTATCGGCGGCTACATCAAAGGACTTCATCAGCGTTGTCGTCTTCTTCGCGGTCGCGTCATGGATCAGCCAGGAGAGGCGGGTCGTTGAAGCGTCAAGCACCGGGATGGAGGCGTCGAAGCGGCTGATCCCTCGGTCAAGCAGATCCTGTTTTCCGTTTTTAAGATTGAAGCTATGAATCGTCCAGGCAATCCCGTCTTCTGCCGGCGCTGACGCGACCCAGAACAGGTAATGGGATACACCGGTCAATGAGCCAATCGGCTGATCGACCGTCTGGATGACTTCGTTCGTGTTCGACCCCGGGGTATAGCAGTAGATCGTACTGCTGACCTTGTTTTCGTTCGTCTGGATGAAGTGCGTGTAGTAAATATCGTGTTCATACAGATACTCCGTGGCAACCTGGACCGTCTGCCCGACAAGAAAAGGCGACAGGTTGTATGAATGCTTCGTACCGACCGAGACCAGTGTCTCCTTTTTTTAGTAGAGTGAAAATTGTCAATCAGATGAAAAACGATACCAAAACGTGTAGACTGGTGGAGTACCTAATTATTGTAACAGATGGACGGTTTATCCAATTTTTTTTCTGGAGGTTCAGGTAAATCGAATATTTACATTCAGCAAGGAGTGCATCGAAATGGCAAGAACATTACGGAAATCAGCGACGGACAAATCAATCCAGGGTGTCTGCGGCGGACTTGCGGAACAGCTTGGGTTGTCGTCATTCGCCGTCCGCTTGATTTTTATCTTTATTCCACTGCCCGTCAACGTCATCATCTACATGATTCTTGCGAATGCGATGGCGAGTCCACCACGGACGTTATGACACGAGTTTTAACTAAAAGGGAGGCAACCAAGATGAACAAACAGAACCGCGCGTCATCCTTAGCAGCGCGACTGATCGCGATCACAATCGGCGCCTTGATTGGAGTAACAATCATGTACAGCGTACAAGGAGAGTTCAACTGGAGTGTTTTTCTCGGATTCGTCGGCGGAGCACTCCTGTTAGGGGGCATCAGTGCCGTAGTGGCCCGTAAGAAGCGGCACGCGTAACTGGTTAAAATAAGGGGGAAAAGAAATGAGTTATTGGATTTGTACGACCTGCGGGGTGCAGACGGATGAGGAGGCGGTTCAACCAACGACCTGCCGGATTTGCAGTGATGAACGGCAATACGTCAATCCGGACGGACAATCGTGGACGACGCGTGAGGCGATGGTCGCGTCCAAGAACTACCGGACGACGGTGACACCGGAGCAGCCGGGTCTGATGAGCCTCGTGACATCACCACAATTCGGAATCGGACAAACGGCGTATCTGGTCGCCGGGGCAAAACGGCTGTTGTGGGACTGCATTACTTATCTCGATCAGACCGTGATTGATGAAATCAACCAACAGGGGGGACTCGACGCAATCGCCTTGTCGCATCCGCACTACTATGCGACACAAGTCGACTGGGCGGAAGCGTTTGACGTTCCGATTTATATCCACCAGGCGGACGAACAGTGGGTGACGCGACCGAGCGATCGGATTATTTTCTGGTCCGGCGACCGGCTGGAACTGGCAGAAGACCTCGTCCTGCACCGGGTCGGTGGTCATTTTGAAGGAGCGACGGTCCTTGAGTGGACGCAGGGAGACGCGGGACGGGGTGTCCTGTTGACGGGCGATATCGTCCGTGTCGTCGCCGACCGGGCATGGGTCAGCTTCATGTACAGTTACCCGAACCTGATTCCGCTGCCGGCAACGACGGTAGCGCAGATGGCGTCGCAACTCAGCCCGCTGTCGTTCAATCAATTGTATGATGCCTTTCACCGCATCGTCGAGACTGACGCGGCAGGTGCGGTCGCCCGGTCGGCCGCGCGCTACATCGATGCATTAGGCGGCACGGATGATTAACGGCCTGTACGAAGCTCATCTCCCGGTCCGGAATTTAAAACAATCGATTGCCTTTTACGAAGGGCTCGGGCTGACGCTCGATCATATCGTCGACGACCGGTTGGCGTTCCTCTGGATCGTTAAAGAAGAAAGTTGGCTCGGGCTCTGGGTCGCGGATCAAGTCGAACTCGACTATCACCCGTCGATCCGACATATCGCCTTCCAGATCGAACTGGAGGCATTGACGGATGCCGTCGATTGGCTGACGGCGCGCGGTTACACGCCACGAAAAGCGTTCGGGTTCGAACCGACGGAACCGTTCGTCATGGCACTGGCGCACCACGCGCACGCGAAGATTCATTTCAATGATCCGGACGGGAACAGTCTCGAGTTCATCTGCCCGGTCGACAATCCGCACCGGATCACGGGTACGATGTACTGGAGCGACTGGTTACATATGAACGCTCAAGCAGAGGAGGAGACCGATGAAACAGGCGATCATCTTTGATATGGACGGAACGTTATTTCAGACGCACCGGATTTTAGGACCGGCTTTAGACGTGGCGTTCACCCGGTTACGGCGAGCAGGGAAATGGCATGACGCAACACCGCTCGATACATACGAAGCGATCATGGGTGTCCCGTTACCGCAAGTCTGGGCGACGCTCTTGCCGAACCATCCGGAGGCGGACCGAAAGCAAATGGACGACTGGTTTCAACAGGCCTTGATTGAGCGGATTCAAGCAGGGCAAGGCGCCTTGTATCCGGAAGCGGTGACGGTATTGCAAACACTCCGCGTGGCCGGACACGACCTGTATGTCGCGAGCAACGGACTTTCGGCATATTTAGCGGCGATCGTCGAGCAGTTTGCGTTAGACCGTTACCTGACCGGCATCTACAGCATCGAAGACGTTGATTCGCTCGACAAATCCGAACTCGTCCGGATGATTCGGACGAAACACGGATTACGGGCGGGCTTCGTCGTTGGCGACCGGCAATCGGACTTTACGGCAGCGAAAGAAAACGGCTGGCCGGCGATTGGCTGCCGGTTCGATTTTGCACAGGAAGCGGAGCTCGCGACGGCCGAGTATATCGTCGATGATCTGCTGGCGATTACGAAAATCGTTTAACGGGACATGTCGTGCTACCTCATCATGAGTTCGTTTGAACATATAGGCAGAGGAATCGCCTTTTCGCAAACCGTTGCCGTATGATGAGACGGAATCTGTTTGTAGTTAGAGGAGGCGCGTCATGTTAGCAATTATCATTGGTTTAGCGATCGGCATCATCGTTCCGGTGCAGACGAGCGTCAACACGCGGCTGCGTGGAATTGTCGGATCACCGTTTACGGCATCCTTCATCTCGTTTAGTATCGGGACGGTCTTTTTAGTCCTCTTGACCCTGATCGTCGAAGGGGACTTCACATTGAACGAAGCCCTCTGGACGACGGAACCCCGCTGGATTTGGTTCGGTGGTGTTCTCGGGGTCATCTTCTTAACGGGAAACATCTTACTCTTTCCAAAACTGGGCGGGGTCCAGACGGTCATCATGCCCATCTTCGGACAAGTCATCATGGGGCTGTTGATTGACCATTTCGGATGGTTTGATTCAGCGGTCAACCGGTTGTCGCCGACCCGGTTAATCGGGGCCGTGCTCGTCCTGCTTGGTGTCGTCGGTACGGTCGCCTTAGGGGATTGGTTAGCGAAACGCCGGCAACGCGGACAACAGGAAACGAAGAACCTTGCGGAAGTCAACCTGACCGGTTGGCGTTTACTCGGCATCGCGACCGGGATGATGAGTGCGATGCAAGCGGCGATTAACGGGCATCTCGGAAGTGTCCTCGATTCGGCGATTAAAGGGGCATTGATTTCCTTCGTCATCGGGACGCTGACGTTACTGCTCGTGTTGTTGCTCGTGCGACCGAAGCTCCAAGTGGACCGGACGGCGCCAAAACCGTGGTGGATGTTCATCGGCGGTCTGATTGGTGCGACGTTCATTGCCGGGAATGCGTTCATCGTCCCGCTCGTCGGCACCGGCGTCGCCATCATCATCGTGACGATCGGTCTGTTGACGGGGAGTCTCTTGATTGACCGGTTCGGTTGGTTCGGGGCAGCCCGGACGCCGGTTACCGGCGTTCAAATTCTCAGCTTGCTCGTGATGATCGGCGGAATTGTTCTGATCCGACTATAAAGTAAACGCCTTTCGAGATTCTTTTGAATCCCGAAAGGCGTTTTTTGTTACATTCTTACACAGACAGCTGTATTAAAACCGTGACGCAAAACTTCAACAAGACCGATTTTTTCATAAGTTACCCGATTCATGACATTTGGGAATTAAATAGCTGGTCGCGTGTCCCGAAGCGCAACGCGAGTTTTAACAGGAAAACGTTTAGAATCAGTAAACCGATCGATAACAGAATCAGGAACAGCGTATTGATGAAGAATAATCCGCTGATTTGACCGATGATTAATCCGATGAACGGTAAGATGATGATACCGCTCAAGTTTTGTGCTTCCTGGTACGTACTGACCCGTGTCGAGATCAATAAATTAATTAACGCCGTCGTCAATAAAAGAATCGGTAACAGCAGAAAGAGTAACACCCACCACTGGGTCGAGGGAAAGCTGACTGAAAAGCCGTTGACGGAAATCAAAGTGTTGATGACGAGCAGATTTATCAAAAAGCAGACGGCGGAAATCAGGTAGGATGAGGCAATCGAGATCAGCAGTTTGCCGTAAAACAAATCACGGATGGTGATTGGCGAAAACAGTAGGCTTTCTAATGTGTGCTGTTCCTTTTCACTGACGAAACTATTAGCAGCGATGACGGAACATGTAATGACCGGAACTAACAAAAATAACGTCACGAGCGGATAGTTTAGGAACAAATAAAGCAATTGTTCATTAAACGTCAGTGTCAGAACATCCGGACTGGCCGTAGTCGCCAAAAAACGATTCAGTAAATCGAGCACTTCCGGGTCGGTTAACGTGGACGGATCAAGCTCGATGATGAACCAGGAGAATCCGATCGGAAGAACGAGCCCCATCAAGACCGGGATGATAATCAACGTAAACAGCAAGATCTTTTTTCGGAAGAGTTGGATGCTGTCTTTTTTAATCACGGCAAGCACGAGTGGTAAATTCATTTCGTTTCACCCCTTAACTTAAAATAGACGCCTTCTAAATCACGGTCGATTATTTGACACTCATACACCGCGTAGCCCTGATCAATGATTTGTTTCAAAAAAGGACTGATGCACGTTTCGTCTTTAAACGATACTTCAATCACGTCAGGAGCAACAGGTGCAACAGCTGTTTCGAACATCGTGTGGACGGAACCTGGTGGAAGGTTTGTCCGGATTCTGACGCGAATCGCAGTTTGGTGACGCTTCAGTAAGTCCGCGAGTGTCCCTTGATCGATGAGGCGGCCTTGTTCGATGAAGATGTAGGCGTCACAGACACTCTCCAATTGGTAGAGGAGGTGCGACGTAATGATGACGGTCGTTCCCTTCGTTTGATTCACGGACCGAATCATATCCAGGACCTGGCGAATGCCGTCGGGGTCCAGTCCATTCGTCGGTTCATCCAAAAATAAAATTTCCGGGTCATGCAGCATTGCTTTAGCGAGCGCGAGTCGCTTTTTCATACCGGTACTAAACGTATGAACATAGGCATCGCGGACATGGGTCAAATCAAACTGGTTCAACAGTTCAAGCAGATGATTTTTATTTCTGACATCGTATAAAGACGCGTAAAAAGTTAAATTTTCAAGGGCCGTCATGTCAGGGTACAATCCCGCACTTTCGGTGACGATGCCAGCTTTCGTACGAAGGGCTTCAATCGGCTGATCATCATAACGGACCGTGCCATGCGTCGGGGAGATCACACCGTTCATGATTCGAATCAGTGTTGTTTTCCCGGCACCGTTCGGACCGATCAAGCCGACTACTTTTCCACGCGGAATCGTAAGCGACATGTCTGATAAGACAAGCCGATCACCAAACGTTTTCGAAATGTTTTGTAATGTTAGCATCTGTTGTATCCTCTCATGTTCTGAATTACTAAAATGTATGGGCATTGCCGAATGAATTATTGTCCTATGTTTCTATTTCTAATTTTATCCAATTCAAGCGGTTTTTCCAACTGAAATCATTAATTCGTACATATAGTTCAATATGTAGCCAAAGTCATATTGAGTGATAAAAGCATCTGTCCTTATTTAGAAGATGCCAAAAAAAGATGCGTCATCTAAACGTATTAAAGCGTATTCCGTCTCGACAAAACGGCATCTTTACGTAAAATCTTTAAGCTTCATCAATCTTTTTTCATTGAACGGATGAAGAAAAAACAGGAAGTGGTCACTATCATGATGCCGCAATACAAGAGAATCCATGTGATGGTGAAATGGAAATAGAGCGAAAGTGAGATTAACGCATACGACAGCGGGACTAAGCCGTTCGACGCCGCATTCACTAAACTCATGACACGTCCCATCATCGGCTGTTGGCTCGTCGCTTGAATGGTCGTCAAGAGTAAGACGTTGATGACAGCGGACAGTAACCCCATTGTAAGCAACAGGACGACACCTTGAAAGACCGTTGAGATTTGACCCAGTGCGGCTAACCCGCTGCCTAATCCGCCAATCAGTAGAAGCAGTAAGCGGATCGACTGACTTTTGATATTGCGCAGTCCTATCAAGGCAGCACCGAGCAACATGCCGATTTGATACGCTCCTTGCAGATAACTTAAATCGAGGGCTTGCCCGTGCAGCACACCATCGACTAATAACGGGATCCCCATTAAGAGTGGACCGAAAAAGAAAAAGTTGATGATGATTAAGATGAACAGGATCTTTCGTAAATAAGGTTCAGAAAAAACATAACGGACGCCTTCGACAAGTTCAGCCGTTGCAGACGTTGAACGTCGGTGTTCAACACGGCGTTCGCTAATGAATAAGGAACAAAGGAACGTCACGGACAAAAAACAGCCGACGACAACAAATAAAAGAGTGAACGAGTAGGTCGTTAAAAGAATCCCGCCGAGAAGCGGTCCGGAAAATAAGGCGAGTTGGTTCGACGTTTGGACAACGGCATTTGCCCGTGTGAAGTCTTCGGATGACAGGAGTAACGGAAGGAGTGCTGAGCTGGCGGGTGAAAAAAACGCATCGATGCAACCGAATAGAAACGCGAACAGTGACAACTGGACGATTCCTAAGGCATCATTTTGATAGACAAACAAAAGGGCGATGACGAAGCCTAACCGGAATAGACTGGAAAAGCGCATGATCATCGCCTTTTTGAAGCGGTCCGCGATCACGCCGCCGATCAACATGAGAAAAATTCGCGGAAGAAGCGTCAACATCAGGACGATACCGAGGTAAGCCTCTTGCTGCAGCACACGTAAGATATACCATTGTTCAGCAAAGAGGTAAGTCGATAGTGCAAGAAAAGAACATGTACTCGCTAGCCAAAGACTAAGAAAGGAGCGGTTTCGAAAAAAGGCATGATTTTCATTCACCGTGCGTTCATACATCAGCGTTTCTCCTTCCGTTATTTTTCCTCGAACAACGCCTCATCGATTTCAAACCCGGTCGCCATGATATAAAAAAGTTTTTTGTCGTCTTCCGTCACGCATTGATCTTCTAACTCAGCCAGGAGATGCCGGTATTTTTTTGTGAATTCTAAAAATTTTTGTGGTGTCGTCGCGATTTCTTTTTGGACGGACAAACTGGTCCACGCTTCGACATCGGAAGAACGTGGTTGAAAGGAGTCGTCCGGCGCAGTCAGGACACGTGTTTTCGCGCGGTCGAGGACTTCAAGGTAAGAATGGCGAGTCGCTTGTTGTGTCTCAACTAAATTAAGCAAATGATCAGCTGGGATAAAACCGCGTGCGACGGATTGATAATACTTTAAGACGTTTCCACCCTGAATCTCTTCTTTCACTAACGTTATCAGCTGGTACTTTTCGAGTTCACGTAAGTGGTACAGGATTTTTGCCCGGGAGACATCCAGTTTTTGAGCTAATTGGTGACCCGTATGCGGTTGTTCAATCAAGTGCATCAACATCTTTGTCCGCATCGGGTCACTGATGACTTTCAGCTGTTCATAGTGTTCTAAAATCAAAATCGACTTTTGCATCATTTCCAACACCTCTCATCATTAAATAAACCGGTTAATAAAAGTTAACTGTTAAACAAATCATAGCGGAAGGAGCGAAAAATAGCTAGTGTAATTTACAAAAAAATCCAGATGCAGTAGTTGACGATAAAAAAAGATTGCGGAGGAGGACCCTCTACAATCCACGAATAGACATCCGCTGGTGATGCTGCACAATCAATTCGGTCAATTCATCAAGCGTCCCACTGCAGGGGATGATTTCCGGCAAATGATAGAACGTACTCGTCGTCTCGAACCGGTCATATGTCTGATCAACACAATGGAGAAAAATCGGCTTGTCTTGTCCTAGGGCGATTCCGAGTTCGATATGGCTTCCTTTACCTGCCGGCAGCAAAATGATGACGCAGTCCGAGAGCGTGATGGCCTGCTTTTCAGCATGACCAATCGTTTGCAGTGCCGCTTTACTCGTTGCCCGTTCGTTTTGGGTCCAGTCATACGTCAGCGAAAATCCGCGATCAATCAGTTTATCCCGTAATATCCGGACGTTCGTGATATTTGCAAAGCTTGATCCAATATAAAACTGCATCCGTCTGCTCCTTTCAGCATGGGTTGTCAAAAAAACTTAATTCGCTTACTTCACCTTCAAGATGACTTTCCCTTTCGCATGACCGGATTCCGAATAGGCGAGTGCCTCCTGTGCCGCTTCAAACGGATAGACGCGATCGATGACCGGTTTGATTTGCCCCGTCTCAATCCATTCCGTGATGTGCTGCAGTTGTCGTCCGCTCGGTTTCATGAACAAAAACGTGTATGTGACGCGGTATTTTCGCTCGAGAAAGGCCTCACGGACCGTCAAGAGACGAAATAACATCGTTTTTAAAAATCCGGAACCGTACGCTTTACCGAACCGACCATTCGGCAATCCGGAAATCGAGACGATTTGTCCACCGGGCCGTACGATTTTAAAGGCCCGTCTGAGCGTGTCGTCGCCAATCGTATCGTAGACGCCGTCGAAGTCATGTAAGACCTCATCGAACGCAACGGTCCGGTAGTCGATGATTTCGTCGGCACCGAGTGCTTTGACCAAATCATGACCGGCAGGACTGGTAGTCGTCGCAACATACAGTCCCATCGCCTTCGCCAGTTGGATGGCGAACGTCCCGACACCCCCGGCACCGGCCTGGATCAAGATTTTTTGACCCGGTGTCGCTTGTAAGACGTCGTGAAGTGCCTGATAGGACGTCAAACCGACGAGCGGGATCGACGCCGCCTCTTCAAACGATAACGCCTCCGGTTTTCGTGCGACTAAGTCTTCATGAATCGCAATGAATTCCGCGAACGTCCCGATCCGCTGTTTTTCGGCCCGTCCGTAGACGGCGTCGCCGACTTGAAACTGTGTTACCGCGGAACCAACCCTCGTGACGATACCGGCAAAATCGTTGCCGAGAATCAAAGGGAACTGGTAGGGAATCAACAGCTTGACCTTGCCGTCCCGAATCTTAAAGTCAACCGGATTGATGCTCGCGGCATGAATTTCGACTAAGACATCATGTGCGGAGACAACGGGAAGGGGCTGTTCCGTTAGTTCGAGTGGTACGTTTCCATATTTTTCAATCGTCATTGCTTTCACCGAGCATCCACCCTCTCTGACAACTCTTTTTAACCAGTGTATCACGCCTTCCGATAATGCTATACTGAAATTGGATAGGGAAAATATGGGATTAATCAGTCGTGAAAGGTGGGGGACGTGTTGAAGAAATGGGGAGCACGGTTATTACGGGAATGGATTCGCATACCCCGCTGGATGAAACGTGCCGTTCCTTTAGTAATCACGCTCGTGCTCGTCTGGCAGCTTGTCAGGACGATGCTTGATTTTGAGATAGGAGCGGTTACGTTCAGTGATGTCATCATGTGTTTGATTGGTGCAGGTATCATCGTCTTCTTACCCAAGTTTGATTCGAAACGATAGGGAGGTTACATCTTGTCAAAGAAAAGCGAACAGGAACAACCGTTAACAGGGGGAAACGTTTCTGCCGTCAGTCGCGCAGGCGACACGGTCCGGCGGGAACAAAAGCCGGACAGTCCGCGGATTCACCGGCTGCTCGTGCACCTCGAGAAAAAAGAGTATCCAGCAAGTCCACGGTTTCTCGGAATCGATCCGCAAAACCGGGAAATCCTGTCGTATCTTGACGGGGAGGCGGGAAACTATCCCCTCAAGGCCTACATGTGGTCGGAGGCCGTGTTAGAAGAGACGGCCCGGTTACTCCGTCAGTTTCATGATGCCACGGCAGACTTCGAAGTACCCGCGTCATGGGAGCCGCTCGACAATACGCCGCTGCCGTATGCAGTCATCTGTCACAATGATTTTGCCGTCTACAATGTCATTTTTAAGGACGAAAAACCGATCGGCGTCATCGACTTTGATTTAGCGGCACCCGGACCACGGATTTGGGACATCGCCTACACGTTGTATACGTTCGTCCCGCTCAGCCGCCATCATCACGATGAACACGGGCGACAAGTCGACTATGACCCCGTTACGGGACCGGACCGGATCAAACGGCGCATCGACATCTTTTTAGCGGCTTACGGGATGCCGGAATTAAAAACGCAATTGTTTGATACGTTACTGCTGCGGATTGAAGCCCTCCTGTTGACGATTCATCGTAAAGCAGCCGACGGGGAGGAGGCGTTTCAGCGGATGATTGAGGCGGGGCATGCGACGCATTATGAGCAAGAACTTGCCTTCATCAAGCAGCATGGTGTGACGTGGTTCGATTAAAAAGGAGCGATGGTGCAAATGAAGATGGAAACAGATATCGTCCAAATGTTTGAACGGGACCGGGAGACAAGAATACTTCTTGAGGCGGTCGCGACACTCGACTTACCGGACTGGTGGATTTGTGCCGGGTATGTCCGGGCGAAAATTTGGGATGTTTTAGACAAAAGGAAGCGACAGCGGTCGGAGACATCGACGTCATCTATTTTGATACATCCGACACGACAGAAGCGACTGACCAAATGCTGGAAGCCCGACTGAACGAACAGTTGCCGGACTACCCCTGGTCCGTCAAAAATCAGGCGCGGATGCATACCAAAAATGACTTACCGCCATACCGGTCGTCCCGCGACGCAATGGCACAGTTTCCGGAGACGGTGACGGCGATCGGTCTGACGCTACAAGCGGACCAGCTCGAATTTTTCACGGCCTACGGCGTTGGTGATCTGTTGCAACAACGGCTGCGGCCGACGCCGCTGTTCCAGGCGACGGCACGGCATTTGATTTACCGGCAACGGCTGACGGAAAAACAGTGGGGAAAGAACTGGCCGGGTGTCCATGAAGCGGAGAATGAATCAACTTGAGTGAAAAAAATTTAAATCGTTGAAACGAAATTCGTCGATTACGCGGTCTAACAGGTAGTGACAGACAGAAAGGGGAGAACGGGCGATGATCGGTCGGCGAAACAAGCGGCAACCCGCGTTTGACGATGACACGTTTCTGATGTTTTTGACGCGTCATGATACCTATCTTTACAAGATGTCCTACCTGTACTTAAAAAATGACCAGGATGCGCTCGAAAATGTGCAGGAAGTCGCCTATCGCGCCTGGAAACACCGCCGTACGCTATTGGACGCGACGATCGCTAAAACCTGGTTGACGCGGATCGCGATCAATTGTGCGCTCGACATGCTAAAGAAAACCCAAAGAATCCGGGTCGATTATGCGACGGCGGCAACGGATGTCGCCGAACCAGTTATTTTCGAGGAGCGACTCGTCAATGATCTTTACTTGCAGGAGCTGCTCGAAGTGCTCACCGTAGCGGAACGGACGATCCTGTTTTTACGGTATTACGAGGACTACACACTGCAGCACGTCGCCGATCTCCTGCAAATACCGGTCAGCACGGTCAAAAGTACACTCTACCGGGCGATTCAAAAGGTTCAGGCCAAACAGGTGAAAGGGGGCGGGGCAAAATGAAAGAGCAGGTCAAACGCGCAGTGGATTCAATCGATGTGCCCCGCGGACAGGTCCGCAGTCATTTGCTCGCCGGCGTTCAGCAGGCACGCCGTCCGCGCTTCGTCGGACGTAAGACCGCGACAGGACTGGTTGCAGCAGCACTCCTGTTGGCGGTCGGTGGCGGCATGCTACTGGAAGAGACACCGCCTGCGGCAGAAATCGTACGGACAGACGGTGCCGTCGTCGTCCCGAACTGGGCGCAGGACGAACAAGTGGAGGGCAGTTCGACCGCAGGCAGTATGCTCCCCGGGCTCGTCTATCAAAATGAGCTTTATCTTGCGATGGAGACACCGCTGACGGATGACGTCCGTGCCCTGCAAGGGAAGAGACTGGGGCGCGTGACGGCAACACTTGAGGAAACGGGTGATACTACCCCTGAAACACTGGAAAGTGGCTCGAACCTCGGACCGGTCACTTTGTATCGGGTCGACGGCTATAAGCCGTCCGTGCGCCTGTTCGCTGTAGGGGAGGAAGAAGGCATAAAAAAAGTCTGGCTACTCGAGCGCCAGACGGGCTTCGTGCTGAAAACAGGCAACGATTTTTTCCGGGATTTAAACCTCGACGCGCCGGTCAGACGCCTCGCCTATCAAACATTTGACCAGTGGAACGACGACGAAACGGCACAACCGATGACAGCGGACAGTCGGTACCGGGCTTTCATTGATGCCTTGTACGAGGGCCGTGCGATGATCCGCGAAGAAGTCCCAAAAGAAGCCGCGGACTACATGCATTCCGACAGAATGAAGGTCTTACGCGTGACGCAAGCGGACGGAATCACGGTGTCGCTGCGGCTGATTGCAGGCGGCTACGTCGTCTATCACCAACTGGGTGTCTTCTTTAAGGTCGACCCGGTCGTCTTCAAAGCGATGTGGGAGGCGTTGTGACGGTGGCATCGATCGTCTTTCGAAAACCATAAAACGGACGATAGCCGAGTTGTTCGTAAAACGAGTGGGACGAAGCGCTCGCGAGAATCTCGAGCCGTGTCGCCGGATAGAGGGCGTAGACATGTCCGAGCAAGGCTTGTCCGAGTCCCTGTCCGCGGGCACTGTCCGCGATCAACAGTTCACAGATGTAGAGCGTGATCGCCGTATCCGTCATGCCACGGATGTAGCCGGAAACGGTTCCGTCGATGACGACAACGTAAGCAACGTTAGACGCCGCAAAGGCGCGTTTTGTTTCGTCAGCACGGGCGACGAGATTACTCCAGCCTTCAGCCGCATTCAACCGTTGAATCGCCTCGAAATCGTGGTCCGCGTAGGGGCGGATTTGGTATTGCAGTTCTGACATGGTAAAAACTCCTTTTTGTTAGTCGTTCTGAAGCAATGTGCCTAATTCGGACCAGTCGTCGATCCAGTCCGTACACGGGGGCCGACGCGTGGATCCGTTTCTTTTCCAAATCACGTTCATCCCGACTTGCTGCGCACCGTAAACGTCGTTTACGGGATGGTCGCCGATGT
The DNA here is from genome assembly GCF_018618655.1 of Exiguobacterium sp. s95. Lineage (NCBI taxonomy): Bacteria > Bacillati > Bacillota > Bacilli > Caryophanales > Exiguobacterium > Exiguobacterium sp. s95. Next base: position 406,895 of record NZ_JACSMM010000001.1, read on the forward strand.
AGACGGTCGCATGTGCGTCAAGGGCACACTTTTCTAAAAAGTAGTTAAAAATAAGCGGGTCCGGCTTTTTGATTCCAATGTCTTCCGAAATGAGGATGTGATTGAAATAATGTACAATCCCTAAAGCTTCTAAATTGGCGCGCTGGAAGTCAGATGCGCCGTTTGAAATGAGGCCAATCAGATAACCTTGTTTATTTAAGTTGTTTAACATGACCGTCGTATCAGGATACGCGATGCAATGGTCTGGAAAGAAAACGAGGTAATCGTCGAATAATTGACGCCACGTTACCGTCGTGATCTCGAACTCTTGAAGTAATTGTTGATAGACAACATCTTTTGAAACGTAACCATCATTGTCTAATGTGATGAAGCGACGCGAATAGTCCGGCAGTGAAACAGGTTGTAAGTCGTTAAAAAAACGCTGGTATTGTCCCGTGATGAATCTTTGTAAGGACAACTGACGATTCAGAAGGGTACCGTCTAAATCAAAGATAACAGCTTGAATATTTTTAATTTCAATTACCGCCATTCCTATAATAAAATCAAAATATAATTTCATTATAATGGAAAAATGACGACTATAGGAAAAAATGTTTATACTGTAGAAAACGGAGGATATGCATGTCCCATTTCGATACGAAAACGCCGGGACGACCACTCGTCATTCTGCCCGGTCTTGGCTGCACCTATCATGAATGGTATCCAGTCATTGAATCATTAAAACAAACATTTCGCGTGATTTCATTTCACCGCCATGAACTGATGAACACAACTCAAACCGGGACAGTTGCGGTCGCTTTGCAATTGCAGGAATTACTGAAAACTTTAGACGTCACGGAGCCGGTCCTGATTGTCGGACACTCTTACGGCGGGCTGTGTGCCCAACAGATGGCGCATGATTACCCGGAAACCGTTCGTGGACTCGTTCTCGTCGACTCGACATCCGTCCGCTTACGGCAACTCGATTCCTTGACGTTACCGGTCCTCGATGAACTGTCGACGGATCAGGTCTGGCTTGACAAGTGCCGAAGTTACGCGGAAATGACACGTCACGCCTTATGTGAAGCCATTCGACCAGAACTGACACACGAGCAACGGCAGTTACCGGTAAGCGTCCAACGAGAGCTGCTCAATTTCCAAACCGATCCGTTGCTGTACGGCGAAATGGCCACCGCCATCGAACAGTGGCAGAACGACGCTGTTACGTTGGAACGGCGCGGTCGACTCGCTGATCTCCCGCTCGCCGTGCTTGGACGCGACAAGGAACTGGCCGTGAACAGCGGAATCGAAGAGGGGTTGCCGGAAGCGGAGCTACGGTTGCTTGAGGACACATGGGAACGATTGATTTGCGAACAGGCCGACTTATCGACTCAAAGCGAACTACTTTTTGTGGAGCAGGCAAGTCATGCGATTCATCTGGACCGACCGGACGCCGTCCTTGATGCCGTCCGCCGAATCGATGAACGCGCGAACGATTAAACTAAAAGGAGCGAAGACATATGGGATCGCGGATCATGCATTATTGTATTGCGTCATTGCTCGCGGACAAGCTGAAACCGGAGCCCCGGAGTGATTTTCTGTTAGGCGGGATTGCACCGGATATCCACGGTCTGATGGGCGTGCCGAAAGGGAAAACCCATTTCAAGGACCTGGATGAGAACGGGAAGAACCGGATTAACCTGGACCGCTTTTTGCATACATATGAAACACGATTAGCGGAACCGTTTTACCTCGGTTACCTCTGTCATTTGATATCCGATCAGGTATGGTTAGCGTTTTACCTCGAGAAGGTCGCGTACGTCTCACGCGAGCAATGGCAGGCGGATTTAGAAAAATCTTACAGGGATTTCAACCGTTTAAATGGTCGGATTATTAAATTATATGAACTCAAACTCTCTCCGCTAACGGTTCCTTTGTTTGAAATCGAAGGCTATGATCAGACTTATCTGCCTACTTTAATTGACGAGTTGGCATTGGATTTTCAACTTGATGCCTCATTAGAAACCGAGAAGCTGGAATTTTATAAAAATCACAATCAAGAAATTACTAGCTACATCAATCAAGCTGTAAACAGTTGTTTAAAAATCCTTTCGAATCAAGTTGGTATTACCATCAATCAGCATTTTCCTAGTTTCTTTCATTCAAAAAGCATAAACTCAAAAAGGGAATGATAGAAAGGAGATTAAGATGGTGAATCAAAACAAGAAGCACTTTTATTGTAATGTTGAACTTTCTTTAGATGTCATGGGCGGTAAATGGAAGCCTTTGATTATTTATCATATCGGCGGAGCAAAAATCCTCCGGTTCGGCGAATTGAAACGAAAAATACCGAATGTGAATGAACGTGTCCTTTCAAGACAACTAAAAGAGCTGGTAGATGCGGGGCTTGTAAAAAGAACAGTATATGACGAATTGCCATTGAAAGTCGAATATGCGTTAGAGGACTTGGGACAAGCATTACTGCCGATTTTGAAAGAGTTGGGCACTTGGGGAAAAACCTACCACGAAACGTATGAGTATGGTGAAATTTCTTTTAGCGAGGAATACGAGTAAAAAACATAAAAACGTGAACTGTGCGCCTTTTACTAAGGGGTGAACGGTTCACGTTTTTTGTACTTTAATGTCCGTACGGATAAAAATGTCAGTACTTGTTTGCCGATTTTCCGGGATATATACTGACGAAGTACTTTACACATTAAACATACAAAGGACGTGGCAATATGACATTGATCAACACATTACAAACACGCTACTCTACAAAAGAGTTTGATCAGGAAAAACAAATTTCACAAGAAGATATGGCAACAATTAAATCACTCCTTCAACTAGCACCTTCGTCAACAAATGTCCAACCGTGGCACTTTGTCATCGCATCAAGTGAAGCAGGGAAAGAACGGATTGCAAAGGCGGCACAAGGCTTTTTCGGATTCAACGAATCAAAAATCACCGGTGCAGCAGCTGTCGTGATCTTTGCCGCGAAAAGCGACATTTCGGACGAATATTTACTTCATCTGACGGAAAAAGAAGATGCGGATGGCCGGTTTGCTGAAGAAGAATTTAAGCAGGCAAATCATGGGGGGCGAAAAATTTTCGTTGATTTACACAAATACGACTTTAAAGATCTTCAACACTGGACGGAAAAGCAGGTGTACTTGAACTTAGGGTCATTCCTTCTCGGCGTCGCGGATTTAGGAATCGATGCTGTCCCAATGGAAGGACTAGACATGAAAGTATTAGATGAAGAATTTAACTTACGCGAGCAAGGCTTCACTTCAAGTGTCGTCGTTTCATTAGGCTATCGGGCTGCTTCTGATTTTAATGCATCCTTGCCAAAATCGCGACTCGAGCAATCTGAAATCATCGAAGAATTCTGATGAATATCCTAATCACCGGTGCTACAGACGGAATCGGACTTGAGACAGCAAAGATGCTAGCCGAACAAGGTCATACGATATTGTTACACGGACGGAACGAAAAGAAGTTAACCGCTGTGTGTAAAACTTTGAAAAACTCGACAATCGTACCTTTTGTAGCAGATTTGTCTAGGTTAATCGAGGTTAAGCGATTGGCGGAGCAACTCTCTCATGAGGTTTCCGGAATCGATGTGCTCATTAACAATGCCGGCGTCTACGGTGCACCCGAAACGGTTACTGCTGAAGGTTTAGACATTCGGTTTGCCGTAAATACAATTGCTCCTTATACGCTGACAAAAGCGCTTCTGCCATTGATGTCTTCAAGTAGTCGCGTCATTAACGTTTCGTCAGCAGCTCAACAAGAAGTAGAGGTCGATGCCCTTCTCGGAAAAAAAGTATTGCCTGACGGGGATGCATACGCTCAAAGCAAGTTAGCACTTACAATGTGGACCATCGAAATGGCGAAACAGCAAGCACCTGCCTTTATTGCTATTAACCCTAAATCACTATTAGGAAGTAAAATGGTCAAGTCTGCATTTGGCATTGAAGGTCATGATGTGAAAATTGGCGCAAAAATTTTAGTGGACGCCGCACTTTCAGACGAGTTCAAAAATGCTTCTGGAAAATATTACGATAACGATAGTTGCCAGTTCGTAAATCCGCATCAAGATGCATCCAGTCAGGTCAAACGTTCAAGGCTTGTTCAGATTTTAGAGAAATTGATTCGTTCAGACGGTGCTCCTGAGCATGACGAAATCAGTCGGTAAGGCGAAGCACCATTCATTCGCTTATATAAAAAATCCGTACATCTTCCGCGTTTTAAAGTGTGGAAGATGTACGGATTTTTTTTGTTGATTTATCAATGTACATGGCAGCATCAGCTTGCATGATGAGCTGCTCGACATCTTGTGCCATTCCGTTCGCGAAGCCCGAAGCGAGAGCGATATGCATCTTGTCCATTTCAGCATGAATGCCTGCTCTTAGTGTTTCGATTTCTTCAAGCGTCAAGTGTGATTCGATAATGGCAAACTCGTCACCGCCAATGCGGTAAACGTTTTGGCTATGCTGCTTTAGAGCGAACGCGGTCAATTTGAGCAATTCATCTCCGGCAGCATGACCGTGATGATCATTTTGAATCTTTAAGTCGTTTAAATCAAATAATAAGATAGCGAGTGGAACGTTTTGACACGGCATAAGTTCCGATATCATATTATCAAATTGATAACGGTTATAAAGTCCTGTCAAAGCATCGGTCCTGCACCGTTTCTCTAATTCATTTTTTTCAGTTATCGCTTGTTCAACATTACGTATGATTCCTTGGATTGCGACAAGTTCATCATTTTCATAAATCGGAGTTGTATACTCCTCAAACCAGACATATCGTCCATCATTCGTCCGCCACCGTTGTAAAAAGGCGGTATCATAATTTCCCGTACCTGATATCTTTGCAATCAAAATATCAAAGTCATCCGGATGAATACGGTCAAAACAGACAGCCGGATCGGCGTAGCTCGCGTCGACGACGCCATCACCAATATGTTCATCAAGCGACGGGCTGATGTACCGAAAGCGTTGGATCGGTTTCACTTCGTAAACGTAAATAACATCTTTCGTATGATGTCCGATCAGTTCAACTGATAATTGAGAAGCTTCATCGGGTTTTTGAAGTTTGGTAAAGATTAATGCCATGATAATACCAATACTCATTCCTAAAACAAGCATGCGGATTCACCTTCTTGTATTCTATATAACCTATATAATACCATGTTTTTTGAATTATTTTACTTTTTTACACGACGATTTTTTAGGTTTCCGTTCTGCTTCCATCCAGAACTGTAATTCCTTTTTTTGAACCGGATGAATTGTTCCTGTCTTTTTCGGGTATCGAGTGGATAGGAACTACTTGCAATATACGAGGAATTGAACGGGTTGCGATCTGCTTTAAACAAGAAGCTGCTTCATCCTTTCCGCGTGCATCTACGGACGATCGACTGTCCGAATTGCAGACAACACTTAAAGGAGAGAATGAAATGGGACATGACCACGGGCACGACCATGCACACACTGGAAACAAACGTGTATTATTGATTGCTTTTTCCATCATCACACTATTTATGATCGTTGAAGTGATTGGCGGATACTTGACGAATAGTTTGGCACTTCTCGCTGACGCCGGACATATGTTAAGTGACTCGGCGTCACTCGCGATTTCGCTCGTCGCGTTTAAGCTCGGGGAACGGGCAGCGAGCGGCAGTAAGACATTCGGTTACAGACGTTTCGAAATCCTGGCTGCCGTCATCAACGGTGTCGCTTTAATCGCGATTTCGCTCTATATCTTTTATGAAGCGATTCGTCGTTTTACAGAGCCGACGTCGATTGCCTCGACAGGGATGCTGATCGTCAGTGTCATCGGTCTTCTCGTCAATCTGCTTGTCGCTTGGATCATGCTACGCGGGGGCGACGTCAAAGAAAACCTGAACATGAAAGGTGCCTATCTCCATGTCTTGAGTGACACACTCGGCTCGATTGGTGCGATTGCAGCAGCCTTGCTCATCATGTTTTTCGGTTGGAACTGGGCCGATCCGCTCGCAAGTATCATCGTAGCGCTGCTCGTCTTACGAAGTGGTTACTTCGTGACGAAATCAGCTGTCAATATTTTGATGGAAGGTGTCCCTGAGAACGTCAATCTCGAAGAAATCACCGCGACGATTCAAGGGACAGAGGGTGTCAACGACGTCCATGACTTACATGTCTGGGCGATCACGAGTGGATTGAATGCCCTGTCGTGTCACGTCGTCACGGACGGGGACATGTCGATTGCTGAAGGGGAGGCGTTACTTCAGGAAATCAAGCATAAGCTTGAAGATCAACATATCCATCATGCGACGATACAAATCGAGACTGCGAATCACGAGCATAGTGATGCCTTACTTTGTGAACTCGAGGGGCGTGCCGCACCTCATTCGCATCACCATTAATTAAATGGATCAACATCATGCATCGTTCACGACAGCTGTCCTTTTGTTTTAAAGGAGTTGATTAAATAATGGATCATCATTATTCGCCAAGTGAATTTAAAGATAAGATGTATGCCGATTTAAAAGTAACACCGAGCGACTCCGTTATTCTCATGTGTTCAATCTTCATTGCCTCAATCGGTCTGAACATGAACTCCATTCCAATCATCATCGGCGCGATGCTCGTCTCGCCGTTGATGACCCCTATTTTAGGTGTCGGATTTGCATTATCCGTATCCGATTTAACACTCCTCAAACGTGCGACGAAATTATTGATTGTCCAAGTGTCCGTCAGTCTGATTGTGGCAACGTTATACTTTTCCATTTCACCCATCACGTATGCAAGTAATGAGATCATTGCAAGAACGTCACCGACGATTTGGGATGTCGTGATTGCGTTTGCCGGCGGGACGGCAGGCATCATCGGTGCGCGAAAAAAAGTCAGCAATAACATCGTCCCCGGTGTCGCGATTGCGACCGCTTTAATGCCGCCTCTTTGTACGGTCGGCTATTCGATTGCGACGATGAATTTGGACTATTTTTTAGGGTCGAGTTATTTATTCGTCATCAATTGCGGCTTCATCACGATTGCGACGTTCATCGGTATTCGGTTCATGGGCATCGCTTCTGCAGTGAATGCTAATAAACGTCAAAACCCTCGCATTAACATTGCACTTGCCGTCCTGTCCATCCTGATTACGATCCCCAGTATTTTTTCTGCCGTGACGTTAGTCCAGGAAAGTGTCATCAGTACCGGGATCACGTCGTTAATCGATGAGCAGTTCGCAGAAAACGTGGTGATTGACCAGTCCTATGATGAACAAAAAGAACAATTGACGGTGACGGTCACCGGGAAACGCCTGTCTCAAGAAGAGGTGACGGCAATCGAATCGAGCTTACCGGACTATGGATTAGCGGATACAGACTTGGTGATCAATCAGGTCCCGGACATCAACGCCTTGACGGGCGAACAAGCAGCAGCCGTCCTGAACCGTTATCTCGAAGAACGGTTGCGTCAATCCAACTGGTTCAGCAACCGGTCATTCAATCTTGATGAACTTCCATTCCAATTAAAGGACTGATTCGATGATTGCCTTTTTCATATTGATGCGAAACATGTTTCATGTCGTCCGAATCCTGTTTCGCCAAGAAGAACAGAAAGCGGTCATGTTTTCCGTCGTCTTCTTACTTGCGGTCGGAATGTTCTTCTATCATAGCGTCGAAAAATTGACGTATCTCGATTCCGTCTACTTAGCGGTCATGACATTGACGACGGTCGGCTATGGTGACGTTCATCCGATCACGCCACTCGGAAAAATCTTTTCGATAGTCTACGTGTTGCTTGGCATCGGGGTCCTCAGTGCCGTCATTGCCAACTTCAATCGGGCGTTAAAAGAATTTCATCAAACGAAACGGAAGCCGAAATGAGGTCTAAAGGAGGAGGGGAATGATGTGAAGTTCAATCTGGTTTTTATCTTCTACAGTTGCTTACTCGGGATTCTCGTCGGTGTAGTCGCGTCACTTTTTTTAGGCGTCGTCAACGCATTGATTCATCTTGTGTGGACGACATTACCGGAAACGTTTGACAGCACCTGGTACCCGATTTGGATGGGAGCGACGGGTGGGGTGTTGATTGGACTGTTTCAGAAATACATCGGGGATTATCCGAAGACGATGCACGAAACGTTACGTGAATTTCAGGAAACCGGACGGGTTAAGTATGAAGGGGCGATTATCAAAAACAGTAGCGCGGCATTACTTGTCTTAACGTTCGGGGCAAGTCTTGGTCCGGAAGCGGCACTCGTCAGTATTTTGGGAGGATTGATGACGTGGATCGGCGACCGGATGACGTGGACGATTCATAAAAAGGAACAATTGCTTGAACTCGGGATCGGGGCGATGTTAGCGACGATATTTTATGCACCGTTCGTCGGTGTCAGTGAAGCGATCGAAGAGGGAATCGCAGAACGTCGTTTTCAATCAAAATTGACGAAAGCCCTCTTGTACGGGATTACGACAGCGTGCGGGATTTTAGCGTTTACGTTGTTGAACCGCCTCTTCCCGAGTGCTTCCGTATTCGGTATCAGTACCCCCGAAGTCAATTGGACGCGGGAAGTCTTTTACTTCTTAGTCCCGGCAATCCTCATCGGGGCAGGTTTCGGAGCGGTGTTTCTTCTTCTTGGTCGATGGACGGACCAGCTTGCAATCAAATATCCATCACCGCTCGGACTCGCAATCAGCGCCGGACTCGCCATCGGTTTGTTTGGTATCTGGTCACCGTATTTTTTATTTTCCGGTGAACATGAACTATTAGACTTTTCAAAAGAAGCGCTCGATCAATCCATTCTCTTTTTAGTCTTGCTTGCGCTCGGAAAAGCTTTGCTGACGAATATCTGTTTTTCATTCGGATGGCGGGGCGGGAAAATCTTTCCGGCGATTTTCTCAAGTACCTCCATCGGCTTCGCGTTTGCCGTCTTGTTTCCGTATACACCCGGGTTACTCGTCGCCGTCGCCGTTGCTGCGAGCTGTACCGTCATTTTGAAACAACCTTTCGTCACGGCGACGTTGTTATTATTTTTGTTCCCACTTCAATTCTTCCCGTTCATCTTATTCGTCGCAATCTTGATTAAACAAATCTCGATTCGAATCGAAGGAAGTATCAAGTAAACGTCAGACGAGTCATGCGGTCCTTGATTTCTTCAATCAATCTCTTTTCCTGCTCCAGCAACGAATCACGAGCACAGAAAGCACGACGAACACGACCATCCAGGAGACGTGTTTCATGGCAAATGTGGCAACGAGATCCCAGCGTTCCTTTAGATAGTAACCGCTCGTCATGAAAAGCAAGGACCAGACCGTAAAGGACAGTGCCGTTGAAAGTAAAAATGTCGTCAAGCGAATCCGGACCGTCCCGGCACCAAACGCAAAAACCGTTTTCCAGAGCGGGGACAAGAGCAGGTACCAGCCACCATACTGGTGTAAGTTGTGTTCGGCGCGTTGCAAACGGTCCGGACGTACGTGCAGCCACTTCGTCAGCACATGCAGCATCCGTTCACCGCCGAAGTAGCCGAGACCATACAAAACGAGTTGCGACAGGACGAATCCGATGACGCCCGTCGCAAGCATCAAAACGTAGGAGAGCTGATTCGTCGCCACTAAAAAGCCGGCATAACTCATGATCAGTTCGGTCGGGATAAAGTGGGCGAACAGGGCGAGAAAGACACCGAGATACCCATAATGGTCCATCCAGATTTGCCAGTTTGTCATGTCATTTCTCCTTTCGAAGTCGTGTAGCGGCAGCCCGCACCAGAAGTTTACCGAATCGTTACACGCCCTTCATAAATGAAACGGTCGACATCTCCGATAGACTCGACGAGGAGATGATACGCCATGAGACCTAGAAAAAGAAAACCATTGCTGAGTGAACAATTGAACGGGTGGTTAATTCCGTTAGTCGGAATCGGCTTACTGACGATTAGTTTACTGAGCGTCTATGAAGTATATCAGACATCGACGAAGTCAGTGACGGAACGGCTCGAACGGGAGTTGACGATGCTCGATACAAGCGTCAAAGCGATTGCGCTGACCTATCCGGAAGCGAATAAAGCGCGGGAACAAGCGGTGAAACGGACGAAAAATCAACAGTTGGCGGATCTTGCGCAAGATGATTATGAAGCTGCGTTCGAAACGTTCCGTACGAAAGATCAGGTTTTCCCGGCAATTGCATTAACGAACACCGAGCAAACCACCGTCCGGCGCGACTTAAACACGAAAACCGTCACGACGGTAACACATGGAGACCGGTTCATCCTGGCAAAAGCGATTCAGGAACTCGATACGATCGTCTTCTTATCGGTCGACCGGGATCAACTGATCGGTCCGGCCAAGGCACTGGCATTCGAACTCGGGACCTTAAGCCTCGCGGTCCTATTTTTCGTCAGTCTGCTAATCCGCTTCCGGATTAAACAACAGCTGGCCCCGTTATCCGTCCTCTCGCTGAAGATTGAAGAGGCCCACGCGAAACGGAACTATCGGCCGCTTTCCCTTAAGACCACCACGTTTGAAGTCGAACAGTTAGTGTTCCAGTACAATCAATTGATGAACCAAATCACAAGCTTGACGGATGAACTGGGCAACACGAGTAACCAGCTCAAACAGATGCAACCGGAATTCATGAGCCAGCTATCGGCAACCGAGGAGTCGGTGACGGCGATCTCAGAAGTCGCCACTTCCTTGACCACCCATTCACGGGAAGTGGAATCTGTCGTCGAAGAAACGGATCAACTCCTGCACACCTCCTCGTTAGCGTTAGAACGGATGAATCAATCACTACAAGAGAGTCAACGGACGCTCGTCCAGTTCCAGTCGGAGATCGTACAGGAAGAAACCATTCTTGATGCGTTGAAAATCAGAACGCAGACGTTACATACGTCGTCCGACGTCGTCTTGCGGTCACTACACAGCACACGTGAGAAAAATGATTCGATGAACCACTCCATTCAGCAGATTCAACGCGTCGCTGAGGCGACACGACGGTTATCGCTTAATGCCTTGATAGAAGCCTCGCGCGCCGGTGAAGCGGGGCGTGGTTTCGCAATCGTCGCAAAAGAAGTCGAACTGCTATCGCTTGACGTGACGCACTTGATTCGGAGCATCAATCAAGCCAACGACGAATTGACAGCGAGTGTCACGACGATGGAAGGCGATTTAAGCCAGATGACGACCCACATCAATGACACGTTCCAACAGTTAGGTCAAGCGACGGACGGGATGACCCAGCTATTTTCCGGTTCATCTCGGATTGAAGAAGCATTACGACACGTCGAGCTGGAACGCCATGCGGTCAATACGGTGAATCCAGCAGTCGCCTCGCACCTCAAGACCATCCAGCACACCTTACTGACGTTACAAACGTACGGCAAGACGCTGGGTGATCAAATGAATGTGAACATCGCGCGGCAGGAACAGTTAAAACGTCATGGAGATACGATGCATCAACAGGTCCAACTCCTTGAACGAGCGATTGATGCAAGTGACCACACCTTGACTAGACGGTAAACAAAAAACCAAGACACACTCCAACGTAAGCACGGAGTAACTCTTGGTTTATCTCTGTTTCACGTCACAGCGTCAAGCAGCCGCGAAAGCCACGACTCGCATAATAGGAATCCGCTCCATTGTGATAAACGAATACCGTATCATACCGGCGATCGCAATAAAGCGCACCACCTTGGTCACGAATCGATGATGGCGTTGCAACCCAACTCGACGTTTTGAGGTCCATTGGTTCGAGTGCTTGCAGCATTCGGTATTGCGCTTCTGTCAATAAGCTGACCCCCATCTCCGTTGCCTGTTCGAGCGCACTCGTCGCAGGTGAATTTTTTTTACGCTTCTCGCGGGCAGCCTGGTCATAACAGCAACTGCGGCGACCCGTCGGACTTTCCTTGACGCAATCAAAAAAGGTTAAGTCATCGGGTGCGTCCGGGTCCGTGACGAGATCCGGTTCACCACCGGTCTGTTCCATTCGTTTGATAACCGCTAACGCATCAGGCTGTTGCTGTAAGCGTCTTTCGACATTAGCCCAGTCGACATTCGGGTGCCGGTGCATCTGTTCCTTGAAGCGGGTTTCGAGTTGTTTCAGTACTGTCTGTTCTTCTTCCGTTGCAGTCATGGGGAGTACCTCCATTCTTCATCTATTCGTTACAGTCAGTATACCCACTTTCACTGTAAAATATGAAAAATCCGTGTTTCCTGTCACTTCGGAAGGAAACACGGATTTGATTAACAGGTCTCGCATCATTGCTCCAAATAGCGGTAGAGCGTACTTTTGCTAATCCCCGTTTCCTGACGGATTTCAGCGAGGTTGTACTGTTTGCTTTGATACATTTCGATTGCCCGTTTGACATTGGCATCTGCTTTACGCGGGCGGCCCGTCTGTTTCCCGTCCGCCTTCGCTTTCGTCAACCCTTGGCGTGTCGTCATACTGACGACATCGCTTTGGAGGGCGACAAGATGTTCGACGAGTTCTCGAAACGAGTGCGTGAGCGGTTCGCGGGTATCGATTTGTTCCCGGATCGTCACGAGGTATGCTTGCTTTTGTTCGATTTGTTCAAGCAATTCAATCAAATGGCGCGATGAGTCAGCCAAGACATAAAGTTGCGAGACGACAACCACATCCCCCGTCGCCAGTGAAGCGATTAACTGTTCGAGCGCTTCCCGTCGTTTGGACGAAGCGTGTTCTTCGATGACTTGGCGTTCGGGTTTGAAGGCTTGAACGGCTTCCATTTGAAGGATACATTCCGGATCTTCATAAAACGGACGCATATAACTGATAATCATAAAATTCTCCTCACATCGTACACTAGTCGTAAAATCAATCGTCCCAAAACAGTTCCATTATGATACTTTAAGTGGTACGCTTAACGGACATTCAACGAAACCACCCATTCGGGTCACCCTTAGTATACGGGAAACCCTGTAGGGGTGAAAGGAAAGGTGGAACGAAATTGATGAATTTGACACTCCGGGAACAGTGGTTCTCAAACATCCGCGGTGATATTTTAGCGGGAATCGTCGTCGCCCTCGCATTGATTCCGGAAGCGATCGCCTTCTCGATCATTGCCGGTGTCGATCCGATGGTTGGCTTGTATGCCTCGTTCTGTATCGCCGTCATCATCGCTTTCGTCGGCGGACGTCCGGGAATGATATCGGCAGCGACCGGTGCGATGGCACTCCTGATGGTCCCGCTCGTCAAGGAACACGGACTGGATTATCTATTAGCGGCAACGATTTTAACCGGTGTCATTCAACTCGTATTCGGTATCTTGAAGGTTGCCCGCTTCATGCGGTTCATCCCGAGAGCCGTCATGATTGGTTTCGTCAACGCACTGGCAATCTTGATTTTTATGGCACAAGTCCCGCACTTCGTCGGGATTTCAACGTTGACGTATGTCATTGTCGGCATCACACTCGCCATCATCTATTTGTTGCCGCGCTTGTTCAACGCGGTTCCGGCACCACTCGTTGCCATCATCGTCTTGACGGGACTGACGATTTACTTCGGCTTCGACTTACGGACGGTCGGAGATCTTGGAACGATCGAGCGGTCATTGCCATCGTTCTTCTTACCGGACGTTCCGTTCACATTCGAGACGCTCGGCATCATCTTCCCGTACGCACTCGCCTTGTCGATCGTCGGATTGCTCGAATCGTTGCTGACAGCAACGATTGTCGACGACATGACGGGGACGGAGAGCGAAAAGAACCGCGAAGCACGGGGGCAAGGGATCGCGAACTTCGTCACCGGTTTTTTCGGAGGGATGGCTGGATGTGCGATGATCGGACAATCCGTCATCAACGTTAAATCCGGGGGACGTGGTCGACTTTCGACGCTCGTCGCGGGACTGTTCTTAATGTTCTTAATCATCGTCCTTGGCAACTGGGTCATTCAAATTCCGATGCCGGTTCTTGTCGGGATTATGATCATGGTTTCAATCGGAACATTTGATTGGTCGTCCTTCACCTATATCCGAAAGGCGCCGAAAGCCGATGCAATCGTTATGTTGACGACGGTCATCACGGTCGTCGCAACACATGATTTATCAATCGGAGTCATTACTGGAGTCATCTTGAGCGCCTTGTTCTTTGTCGCGAAAGTCTCAAAAATCAACGTCGTCAAACGACAGGAGAAGGATCAGACGATTTATACCGTCCAGGGACCACTCTTCTTCGCTTCCGTCGATCACTTCATCGCATCTTTTGATTATGAGGTCCACGATACTGCGATCATCATCGATTTCTCATCGACACAAATCTGGGATGATTCAGGAGTCGGTGCCATCGACAAGGTAATGTTACGCTTGATGTCGAATCAGAATAGTATCACGATCCTTGGATTGAATCCGGAAAGTAAACGTCTCGTCGATCGCTTGGCGATTCATAACCGACCGGATTCGAAGTCCTCACCCCATTAACCTGAAGGAGTGATTTGTATGTACAATCATATTCTATTAGCCGTCGACGGTTCTGACCATTCTGTCCGTGCAGCGGAAGAGGCGATTAAACTCGCACGCTTGAACGAATCGAGCAAGATTGAGGTCGTCTTCGTCGCAGACTTCGCGAAAGCACGCGAAGAAGTCTTGCATTCGGAGGGGAGCGGGGCGCTAGAAGTCGCACGGCGACGAAAGCTCGGACCGGTCGAAGAAAAGCTCGAAGCGGCAGGGGTGTCCTATTACGTTACAATCCTCCGCGGGGAACCGGGGCCGGCCATTGTCGAGCATGCGAATCAGCAGCCGACGGATATGACGATCATCGGTAGCCGCGGGTTGAACTCGCTTCAGGAAATGGTCCTCGGCAGCGTCAGCCATAAAGTCGCGAAACGCGTTAAAAGCCCCGTCATGATCGTCAAATGACCGGACGAGGGGATATGCTCTAAACAAAAAACAGACCACTTTGTTGCCGTTGCACACAAAGTGGTCTGTTTTTTGATTTTAAAGGCGCATGCCCGGAGACAGTTTGACGACGCGGTAAAGTATGAAGGCACCGACCAACAGGATCGGATACGTCGTCTCGATGTGTTTGACGAATACAATGAGAATCGGGACGGCAATCAATAGGCCGAGCAGGACATAACTGATTTTGAGTAATCTGCGCTCTTGTTGCCGCAACACGGGGAACCAACCTTCAAACAGCAGCAAAAGCAGTTGTCCGCCGTCGAGCATGATCAGCGGAAGACAGTTCGTCAATCCGAGAAAGAGACTCGTCGCAGCGAGTAACTGAAGCAGGACCGTCACGGTGTAAGGACCGTCCGGCAAAAGAGACGGCAGACTATCAAACAGGAAGTGAACCGGATACGTGACCCACGGTGTTATCAGGTGATACCACCCGGCCACTAGAGATTGTGCCGGATTCATGATTTGCAGGACCGAGAGACAAGCAAGCGGGACGAGGACGATGCTCATGATTAGTCCCGAAGCGACAAAGACGATCCGTCAGCCGGTAAGACATAACCTCCGAGTAACAGCAAACAAAGCTGGTAGGTGACTCCACGGTATGTCGCCCGCGCGAGAACGGGACCGAACCCAACTGACAGGGTGCGGACCTGTATCCGGACGAGCTTGGCACCTGCGACGTGTCCGAGTTCATGGAGGAGCGTCGCCAGCAAAAAAGTCCCCAATAATACGAAATACGACATGATCTGCTCCTTTTAACGCGTTAATTGTTCTTAAAAGATGAGACGAAACTTCGGACGAACGTCGATTTCGATGGTTTGGACGACTTCGTCTTGTTCCAAGGTCAGTAAAATCCGTGCAGCCTCCCGGTCGTCTTGAATGATTTCAAATGACGAAAGTGCCTCTAAGTACATACTCGACAGCAGTCGACCGTCGGAACGCTGATTGACTTGAAGGAAAAACTGACCGCTTGCCGGTGTCAGACGAACGATGAACTGTTCGACGGCATTTTGAAAGCGGTACGTCGATTCGTCGTAATAGAAGAGTGGAACCGGTTCACCCGGGTTTACTGAAAATAAGGACAACAGATCTAGTTCTTTAGGAAACGACTTCACGAAAATCCACTCTTTTGGTAAAATGAACTGACTTTCATATCATACAGTATTTTACAAAAGAGGGTACAGTGAAATTGGAAGCAATCGTAACAAAGGAGGACAACACGTGGGATACATAACAGAATTAAGAAAATTCATCGGCAGCCGGCCGATCATCAGCGTCGGTGCGACAATCCTCGTCATCAATGAACAAGGACAACTTTTGTTCCAACACCGTTCCGATACAAACGATTGGGGATTACCGGGCGGCTCGATGGAACTCGGGGAAACATTAGAAGAAGTCGCAATCCGGGAATTATATGAAGAAACGGGACTTGTGACGGACAAGGTCAAACTCATTGGTGTCTTTTCCGGACCACGCTACCAGTTCACATATCCGAACGCAGACGAGACGGATAGTGTGATCAACCTGTTCCACGCGCACGAAGTCACGGGGACATTACAAATCAATGATGACGAAAGTTTTGACTTGGCATACTTCAGTCAAGATGCGCTCCCGGAAAAAATCGAAAAACGGGCACATGCCTTACTGGAGGAGTTAGGTACCACGATTTGGGCATTACGTAACTCCTTTGAAGTAAAGAATTAAACCAAGCATGACAGAAAAAGCGCCCGACGTCCTTTTGAACAGGACATCGGGCGTTATCTGTTACTTCGAGACAACTGAAATGCGCTCTTTATCATGGCGATTGTGTTCGACCTCATCCGCAATGGCGACGGCATAATCGGCGTAACTGATGTAACTGTCACCTGCTGCATTAACGGTCAAGACGTCTGAAGCGAGTTGGTACGTTCCTGTCCGTTCACCTTCCGGATCGAAGAAGGCTGCCGGACTGACGAACGTCCAATGTAAGTCGGTTGTCTTTTCCAAATCAATCAGGTTAAGCGTCTGACTTTTCGCCGTCGGAAGGTATGCTTCCGGGAAATCCGGTGTATCTGCCAAACGTGTCGTTTGTTCCTGGTCGACGAACAGGCTGCCGGCGCCACCGACGACGATTAAACGCGTTGCCGTTCCGGACAATGCCTCCATCAAATGGCGACCGAGTTCGACGTGCTGCAGTTCATCTCCAGGCGCCGCGCCAAAGGCATTGATGACGACATCGAATCCCGACAGGTCGTCCTTCGTCAATGCAAACGCGTCTTTTTCGAGGACAGCATCGTGCGTCGTCCGGGTTACATTTCGGACAATGGCCGTCAAGGCATGACCTCTTTCTGCTAATTCTTTTAAAATGGTTCGTCCTGCTTTCCCACTTGCACCGATGATCGCAACTTTCATCTCACATCTCCTCCTTTTAAGTTTATGTAGCATGATACTTGTAATCATTTTAGTTACAAAAATTTATTCTGTCAAGGAAATTGACAAAAAAACATCCCCTCACTAAACTGAAGATATTGGTGGTGAAAACAATGATCAATAGTCGACTAGCGGTCGCAGTGCATATACTCGCTTTAATCAGTTCAAGTGAAGAACAACCGATGTCTTCCGAAATCATTGCCGGGAGTGTCAATACGAACCCTGTCGTCATCCGTCGCCTGACCGGTCTCCTGCGAAAAGCAGGACTGCTCAAGACACAGGCGGGACGGACCGGTGCAATCCTGACACTAAAGCCGGAAGACATCACATTGCTGATGGTCTATCGTGCTGTTGAGCCGAAAGAAGACTTATTCATGATGCATGAGTCCCCGAATCCGAATTGTCCGATCGGCCGCGAGATTCAAGGCGCGCTCGAGACGACGTTCAGCCGGGCTCAACAGGCGTTAGAAGCAGAACTCGCAGCAGAAACGTTAGCTGATGTCGTCCATCGTCTCATTCCGAGATGATGGTGGTCGTGTCTAGATTTGTAAACGGATTCAAAGGAGGATAAACGATGCGCTTAGTCAGTTACTCTGCTGTGAGTGTCCTTTTATCGTTTTTATGTTTTACGGGTTATGCGCTGTTAAACAACTTAGAAAATGAATTTCTTTATCAATTTGGAACGTTTGCCGTGACACTTTTTTCATTTTTGTTCGGGATTCCCATGTTATGGATTGCCGGGCGGTACCCTTTACCGTTACGTCTCCTGATTTATCTGACGACGTTGACCTTCGCCATTCTCTTGTTTATCGGTGGTTATCAAGCGTTTGGTCAATCATCCATCGATATCCAACTGAACGTGCTCGGAATCGTTCGCTTTGCCGTCATCGCCTGTCTGTTTTATGTGATTCCGTATGAAGTCTGTGCAAAACGGGTTAAACGTCCCTCTGTCTCGACGTAAAACGATCTTTTTTTAAAGGTCGTTTTTGTTTTGCAGGAATTTCCAAATACATCACGAATTCCATTCAGGACAAGATGAATTTAAGGAGGAAATCAGATGAAGGATACATTTCAGTGTCAGGCGATCGGTAAATCATTTTCAGGGGACGGTATCGAAACGAAGGCACTTGACGCCGTCAATCTGACGCTCGACGCAGGTGATTTCATCTCAATCATCGGACCGTCTGGATCAGGGAAATCGACGTTACTCAGTCTAATCGGGACACTTGATCGACCGACGACAGGGCAGTTATTGTATGGCGACCGCCCGATCAATCAGTTGAAGAGCAAAGAACTGTCTGATTTCCGGTTCGAGAACGTCGGATTTATCTTCCAACAGTTTCATTTGATTCCGACGTTGACGGCACTTGAAAATGTGATGGCTCCATTGTTCGGACGAAAAGTTTCATATGATAAGAAGGAGCGGGCACTTGCCTTACTCGACCAAGTCGGTCTTGCAGAAAAAGCCAGCTCGTTGCCGTCCCAGCTTTCCGGGGGACAACAGCAACGTGTCGCCGTCGCCCGGGCACTCGTCCATGAGCCGAAGTGGCTCCTCGCGGATGAACCGACGGGGAACCTCGATACGGAAACCGGGGAAATCATCTTTCAACTTTTAAAACGGTTGAACGCTGAAAAAGGATGTGGCGTCTTATTTGTCACCCATGACCCGGAGCTTGCTGACCGCGCCAATCGAAAAATCGAGATGAAGGACGGACTCGTCATCGCGGACTCGCGACTCGTCACGGTCTGACGGAGCACCGATTTTGTTTTCGGACGGCTGACCCTTTACACTTATCAGTAAAGGAGGCGACGCACGATGCGACTTGGCATACTCGATCAAGTCCCGCTCCACGAAGGGGATACGATCGAACACACGATGATGCGAACAAAACGACTCGTCGAAGCAGCAGAACAGCTTGGTTATGAGCGCTACTGGTTCGCCGAACACCATAATACGAATGGTTTACTTAGCGCGGCGCCTGAATTATTCATTGCCCGGATGGGGAGTGAGACAAAAACGATTAAGCTCGGGACAGGCGGCGTCCTGTTGCCGCAGTACCGCCCATTAAAAGTCGCGGAAAACTTTTCGACGCTCGAAGCCTTTTATCCGGGACGGATCGAACTCGGAATCGGCAGTTCACCAGGCGGGAGCGAGCGGACACGAAGTGCCTTGACGGACGGGGAAGCGAATAAGTATTCTGAGTTCCCACGCTTGATGGATGAATTGTCCGGTTTTTTAACTGATTCGTTGTCCGCAAAGCATCCGTTTCGGATCGTCAAGTCGACGCCGCGCCTCACGCAAACGGCTCCCCTCTATTTGCTCGGTCTGTCACCGAACAGTGCAAGGCTCGCGGCAGAGCGGGGGATGGGGCTTGTCTTCGGTCATTTCATCAATCCGGACCGCTGGGAAGAGACATTACGGACATACCGCGAGCAGTTCATTCCGAGTGCGCAGTTCAAGGAGCCGACGGTCATCGTCTGTGTGTTTGCGATCTGTGCCGAAACGACAACAGAAGCAGAACAGTTGGCGACGACACAAGATGCTTGGATTCAAGGGATCCGGCTCGGAAACTCGATCGTCCCGTCGTTTGATACCGTCGGGACGAAGGACTGGAACCCGGAACAATTAAAACGGATCCAACATGACCGGCGCCGGACTATCGTCGGGACGGCGACGGAAGTCGAAGCAGCACTCGAACAGTTGGCAACCCGGTACGGGACGAATCAATTTTTGTTAATCAACAATGCTTACGACCAAGACAAACGGCTCGAATCGTACCGGTTGATCGCCGAACAGATGATACAGCACTAAAAAACGGCCGACGATGTGTCGGCCGTTCTTGTATACTCCTTATTTTTGTGATGTCGGACGGATCAGGATTTCATTGATCGAAACATCATCCGGTTCACTGACCGCATAGTTGATTGCCCGAGCAATCGCGTCGGCATCAATCGCCTGCATGTTGCCGATTCCTTGTTTGATGTCTTCATCCGTGATGTGGTCTTTTAACTCCGTATCGACGGCTCCCGGTGAAATGATTGTCGCGCGAATGTTATTGTCGACTGATTCTTCCTTCCGGAGACCTTCCGTAATCGCACGAACGGCAAACTTCGTTCCGCTGTAGACAGCGCTTGACGGCATGACTTCGTGACCTGCGACGGACGAGATGTTGATGATATGCCCTGATTTTTGTTTTCGCATGTACGGAAGGACAGCCCCGATTCCGTAAAGAACCCCTTTGATGTTGACGTCAACCATCGTATCCCATTCATCCTGCTTGTTTTTATGGAGTTGCGACAACGGCATCAGACCGGCATTGTTGACGAGGACGTCGACTGATCCGTACGTCTCCTGTGCCAGTTTCGCGAGTTGTTCGAGTTGCTCCGTCTTTGTCACGTCCGTCACTTGATAGACCGCTTGACCACCGAGCTGCTCGATTTCTTCTTTTAATGCTTGCAACCGCTCTTCACGACGTGCTGCGAGGACAAGTTTTGCACCATTCTTCGCAAGTAACTTCGCTGTGGCTTCCCCGATACCACTTGATGCACCTGTAATGATGACGACTTTGTTTTCAGCCATGATTGATAACCTCCTGTAGTAGTTGCTTCACTGATTTATGCTCACTGTTGAGTTATTGCCTGTTTTGCTGCAGGACAAACCTTCGGATGACACTTATGAAAAAAGGAGCTGGTTCGTATGAAACGACGGACGATTCGTTTAATCGTCATCTTACTTGTGATTGGATTGATTTTCATCATCGAACCATTCCGAAATCAACCGCCGCTTCCTGACGTGTCGGTCGGAAACCAAACGATCCCGACGCAGCAAGGGTCCTATTGCTGGCATGGTCTCATACGGGGACAATGTGTCGACTATATCTACACGAACCCGCTCGAAATGACAGAAAAATTGAAGCCGACCGTGGTCCGACCGGAGTCACCGATTACGATTGCCTTTCATGACGGCCCTGCGCCGGACGATTTAAAAATCGAACAGTGGCAAGATGCAGGGACAATACAGACGGTTCCGCTGCAAGGCGAACAACTCAAAGCACCTGATGCGCGCGGAATCTATGTGTATCATGTCCTTGCTGATTGGGAGCAAGGGGACGGGAACTCGGCTTTCGTGATTGAAGTGAAATGACACGTCGAAACGGGTAAAGACGAGTAAGGTCGTCGTGTTTAAGCAGAGAGGATGAAAAAACATGAGACTCGAAAACAAAGTGGCCATCGTGACCGGGGCGGCGTCCGGAATGGGCAGAGCGGTTTGCAGCAGAAGGAGCACGTGTCATCGTGTCTGACATTCAGCTGGACGGGGCAAACGCAGTAGTCGCGGCGATTGAAGCAGCCGGTGGGACGGCGACCGCCATCAAAACGGATGTCACGTCTGCTGAAGCGATCAAACAACTGTTTGACGAGACGTTAACGGCTTACGGACAACTTGATATCCTTGTCAACAATGCCGGAATCATGGACGGGATGGAAGGGGTCGACGAGCTGACCGATGAACGCTGGGACCGCGTCCTCGCCATCAATACGACGGCCGTCATGCGGACGATACGGCTCGCGATTCCCTTATTTCGTGCACAAGGTTCCGGAAACATCATCAACAACATCTCAATCGGTGGACTAAACGGAGCACGTGCCGGTGCTGCGTACGCCGCCTCCAAACACGCTGTCGTCGGTCTGACGAAAAACACGGCGTTCATGTATGCACAAGAAGGGATTCGCTGTAACGGAATCGCGCCCGGTGCCGTCGAGACGAACATCGGACAATCGATGACGAACATCAGTGAGTTCGGGATGGGACGGACGATGCTCGGGATGGGCTTGAACCCCAGAACCGGACAACCTGACGAAATCGCACAGCTCGCTTTGTTTCTTGCATCAGACGACGCGAGTTTCATCAATGGGGCAATCGTCGTTGCAGACGGGGGATGGAGTGCCTATTAGGCCGATAAGACGTGAGCATATACTATAATAGGGCAATAGGCTGTAGCGTAATCAAGATGACGGACATCCCCGTCATCTTTTAATTTGTCCGAAAGCAAATAACGCTTGTTCAGTCCGATTTTTTAATAAAATACATAAGAAAAACGAATCTCACTGTTAACGATCAACAGTAAAAATCCGTTCGCGGACAGTCGTTGTTTTCAATTGTTTCCGGGCATCAATCGAGTCACGGATATGTATAATGTATTGTCGTCCTTTCCGATACCCTGAGCGAGGCGGTTTAATCCGCAACTCTTTCCCATCGATGACAACGAGTTCATTTTGCATCCGTTCCCCCGTCGAATCCGTGACGGTAACGGTTCGGTTCGAAACTTGATCAGCGCGGAGTCCATGTGAAAATTCAATATCGAATGTATGATACGTCGAAATCGAACGTGTCCGTGATTTGAAGTGCGGGTCGTCTGTTCGTGCTTCAAGGGAACAGTAACACCCTGTGAAGACTAAACAAACAGTCAGGATAATGGAAAATAACGGTTTCAAAACAAGGCTCCTTTCGTCATTTACTTCATTTTAATACAAAATATGGTAGTATTCAATCCGTCTCAGGACGGAATACTAAATTTTTTCTTCAAGGAAGGTGGAGTGGGGTGGTATACTCGAAGGCGAGAGAAAGGCAGTGAGAGTGTATGACAGAAAGCATGAGAGAAATTATCGTCTCCATCCGGACAAGTTATGATTTTAAAGCAGACCAGGGACGTGCCGTCCGTGTCGTCGAGTTTCATGGGCGCCGCACGACGACGATCGACACCATCAAACAATCGACACCAAAGCGGATGATTCTGCTCGAGATGGTTCGTGCCGTCAACTCATTCAAAGAACCATTCCATATCATTTTTAATGTCGAATGTAATTTCGGCTTTAAATATTTGAATGATGAACGCAAGTGGGAGAACCGTGATCTTGGTGATACGTTTAACGAAGCGATCAAACAAGGTGGACACACGTTCGAACTACGTGACAGTTCATTTTACGAAGGCGGAAAAGACCTGCAAAAATGGTTACTCAACATCTTAAAGAAAGCAGACTGAGTCGGTCTGAAGGGGGGTTCTATCGTTACCGATAGGATTCCTTTTTCTTTAGGACTCCCATGACTTACTAATATGTGGTAAATTTGTTGGAAGAAACATTTGTTTACGAGGAGGAACACCCTTGAATCGCGTATTGCGTCAGTTGAGCCCTGTCGTCGTCAGCTCCTCAATTCTCTATTTAATCGCCTCGAGCCTCGTCCTGAGCGGCTATTTCCGAACCGTCGTTACCCATCCATTCAGTTGGTTGTTTTACACGGGGATCTTGTTGTCGGCATGTTCGATCGTACCACTCAGTCAGGTGCGGCACGTGTATACCGGCATCCTGCAAATCGTGTTAGTGTGTCTGCTGCTTACGATGACCGGACTCATGACGGTGATGTATGGACTGGAAATCATCTTGAACTGACTTAAAACTTACATGAAGAGGTGTCTACATATGAACAAAGAAGATCACCAACTTGCGAGAAAACTTTTAACGACCTACTTAACCGGAACCCAGCTCTCGACGATTCACTTGGCGAGTTTCGTCAGCCTGGATTTCATTAATCTCTACGATGCGATGAACCCGGAAATTTCGTTACGGATTGAAACCGATCGCCTCTATTACGGGGACGTCGAATCGTCAAAAGACTGGGTCGTCCGTCATATGACGAAAGAAGAGATGTTGCATCTGATTGTGACTTTACATACAGAACGGATTACCGGTGTACGCATCGGAAAAACGATTCCGCACCTTTTTCTGACGTTCAGTTCCGGGAAGACACTCGTCGTCAACGGCTCGGACACGTATTACGAATCCTGGACGGTCGATTTACGGTTGAACGCCGAAGCGACGGCCTCAATCGTCGCTGTACCGGGAGATGAACTGGCCGTTTTCTCCAGTGATAATGCCTTATTCCAAGATCAAGATCGAGTCATGGATTGATATGAATCCAGAAATTCTTACACTTACGAATGAACTGGTGGCTGAACGATTCCCTGAATCCTTAGCTGCAATGATTGCCGGCAGTCATGTCCGCGGACGGGCGACAACAACGTCTGACATCGACCTGATTGTCCTCATGCCAACAGGATCACGCACCTACCGGGAGTCGTTTCTGTATGAAGGACACCCCGTCGAAGCATTCATTTATACGGAAGCGACGATTGCCGACTTTTTCGAAGCGGATCGCGCACGTCGTCGTCCGTCGCTGCAACGGATGGTCGCGGAAGCGGTGCCGGTCCGGGTGCATCCACTCGTCGACCGGTTGAAAGCGGAAGCGTCGCGCCAATTGCTTGCCGGACCAACGCGATGGACGGTTGAACAATTAAATCAGAATCGCTATTTTTTGACGGATCTGCTCGATGACTTCATCGGGGTAGAGGACCGGACGGAAGGACTCGCCATCGCAACACGTCTTTTCGATCAAGCAGCTGCCTTTCACTTAACGGCATCCGGACGCTGGCTCGGTCAAGGAAAATGGTTGCCGCGTGAACTCGCCGCCCTCAGTCAAGCAGATGCTGACCGATTCACGGATGCTTTCGAACGTTATTTCCGTCATGATGAGAAACAACCGGTCATTCAGTTGATCGAGACGTGGCTAACACAACATGGCGGACGACACTTTGATGGATTTTCCATCGGGAAATAGGACCTGCTCTTGTTGCGACGAGCGGGTCTTTGTTATGCTAAAGAACTAGACGAAACCATCAACCGGTCGTTCCAATTGTCGCGTACATAAGGAGAGAATTGTATGAAGAAACAATTTATATGGCTCATCAGTAGTTTCCTTGTCGGGATTGGTTGTTTCTTATTTTTACAACACGACAACCATTCCGCCGCGTTCCATGATCCGGCCCCTGAGTTAACACCGCAGGCGGTCGTCGCCGGTTTCAACAAAAATGCGACCATTCAGCTTACGACGAAAGAGGTCTACTGGACCGAAGCATTGAGTGACACGCAAGCGGTCGCTTATGCAGAGACGAAGACGACGCGCTACTTAATTGTCTTACGGCGTAAAGAGGCAACGTACGCCGTCACCCACGTCACACGCCGCACCGTACACGACGGACAAGAGTGGGCGGAAGCGGATGTCATCGATACGGACGCCGGCCGTTTCCTGATTGTCGTCGGTGAAAATCACCATCGCCTGATTGATCATTTGACGATTGCGCCTTATAAGGTCTCGTTGACGAACGGCGCAGAAGAGACCCGTGCCATCGAAGCGATGACGCGTACATTTGACGTCGCAACGAAGGAGCGGTTCCATACAGTGCAAAAGCTCCCACAAGCTTTTCCGAAATCACTGTTCTTTGATCTCCACGCGGTCGACGCCTCAGGCGCAGAACGGTTCCGCTTCCTGTCGAACAGCATCGACTGAAGCATCAAGAGTGGGCACTCGTCTTCTCGTTCGGTATACTAGTTGCAGTGAACAAGGGAGGAATCGGTATGTGGATCGTAATGAATCAACTACGCGTCGTCAAAGGGAAGTCCAATCAAGTTGCGGCGCGCTTTAAGACGACAAAAGGGATTGAACAGATGGAAGGATTCATCCGGATGCAAGTGCTCGTCGATATTAGTCAGGACGAACACGATGTCGTGACGATCATGACGACATGGGGAAAACAAGCAGATTTCCACGCCTGGCAAGCGAGCCAAGCATATAAAGGCGTCCACAAAAAACGAGACGCTGGGACTTCTGAAGTCAAACCGCTCGTCCTCTCGAATGCCGTGACGGAATATGCCGTCGTCGCCGATCATCCGCATCTCTAAAAAATGCCTGACACCCGTTCTTCGGATGTCAGGCATTTCAGCGTGTAGACAAACTAGATGGAAGGTCACTTGAATGTGATCTCCCATCTTTTTTTGCTCTCTCTTTCCTCCCTAATCGTCTTCCTGTGGCAAACATCGCGCCGCTTCGCTTCGCTGCAGAGTCGCTCCTGTTTGCTTTCCACTAGGAAGCGATTAGATCGGAAATCGAGGCTTTTTTAGCTTTATTTCATATTATAAAGTAAAAGAAATATACCACGAAGGAGGGTTTCCCATGTTGGGAAAACAAAATCAACCCCATCGTTCTGAAAACATCACGGTCACACTCGAACAATTGGTTCCTGCGGACCACTTGGTCCGCAAGGTCGATCAGGTGATGGACTTTCAATTCATCTATCCATTTGTATCATGAGTGTGTTCCTGTATCTTCTACAAAAATATGTAAAGCCACTGAAGACGATTTTATCTTCAAATCCCTTGATGGTCTTTGCGGCAATAGGAAGAAAAAACCGTTCATTTTAGTCAATCTTTCGTTTTTAAATAAAACATAAAAAAAGTGGTGTTTTCGAAATCGAGAACATCACTTTTTTATTAGAAGGAAACAAGAAAAGAAAGTCATTAATATTTAAGGTTTTATAAACAACAAAATCAATTATGAATCAGTATAAAACTTATTTATTTTATTTGAAACGCTATACATCGTGTTGTTCAAAATGTTCAATCACTCGATGGAAATAAATATTCACCTGACAAAAGTAAGATAAAAGGCTTAATTTTTAAAAGGTGGACAGTAAATCTATTTGATATAAGTAAAACTATCTGTAACTCTCAAAAGCTCTTGAGAGAAAATTAAAGGATTTAAGCACTACACAATTTGTTAAATCCGAAATGTAAGTCAATATTTTCAAGTTGTAATTTTAATTGATAAATATTAGTTTTTTTATTTTTTTATAAAATAATTATGTTCAAATTAATGTTTTATTGAAAAATAAATTTTAAATATTTTCATAAAGGAAATTTAAGTAATAAAATCCTTTAAAATGATAAAATAAATTTCTTAATGTAAAATAATATAAGTAAAATATGTGATATATTTTCATGGAATTACCAATATAATTTCTAGAAGGAAAAAGAACTATGAAAGTACAAAAGAAATTAGTAAACACAGGAATGGCTTTAGCACTAGGACTTGGTGTTCTAGGAACATCATCAGTTGCATTGGCTTCTAATGATAACATTGGATACATAATTACTTTAAAATCCAATTATGGTAATGCTTATAATGGCAAATGATACCGTCAAACGGAAAATACAGCTAACAAGTGGAAAGTAAACATGAGTTACACTTCTGAAGGAACAGGAAAAATCGCTACATACTGGTTAGATAAATCAGGAACTCAAGTTTCCAACACAGTTGATGTTCAACAAGGCGGGGGTAGTTATTATCGATCTGCTAAACAAACAGCGAGTAAATCGTATGTTTGTTTAGCAGCAGAAAATAATAACTATACTTCTAACACTTATACTGTAAGCGGTTATTGGGACGAAGAAACTGATTTATTCATTTTTTAAAGTGAAAGAAGGGACGATGGTTTTATGATTAAAAGTCAGTTGTTGAATCTTTATAAAAATCGTATGAGTAGAATCTTATTCTTGATCATTGTATGCATTCCAATGGTTGAAATCTTTTTATTGACGAGACAACAACAGTTGTCGGATGAAGTTTATCAGCCTGTATTTGCTTCTTTTTTAACTGGGTCAAGTATTGGTCATGCACCTCAAATTATTTTATTATGGTTTTTGCCTATTTACTTACTGTTATTAGGTGGAGACAATGCAATTCAAGACTATAAAACAGGATATCGAAAAATACTGATTAGTAAAATCGGTCGAAAAGCTTACTTTGCTCAAAAATTATTTATTTCTTTTGTAACTTCTTTCTGTACGATTTTGACTTCTTTAATGCTGAATTTGGTGTTAGTACATATTGTTTTTTGGGGTGGCACATTATCGGGCGGTAAAACTGAACTCAAGTTTGATGACAATCCGCTGTTTAATTTTAGTATCGCTAACCCATTAACCACAGCTCTTTTATACATAATTTTCTTTTCACTTATTGCAGGATTAGTAGGAATGCTTGGAACGAGTATTAGTTTGTTTTTCTTGGATAAAAAAATAGCATACGCTGCAACATTCTTTGTCTGGTTCTTACTCGTTTTAAAGAAAGACTCTATCTTATTGTTGCTTCAACCCTTTACTGAGTATGGATTTGCTGACTTGACGAATATCTTTTTCCTGTCTTTATTAGTTTTATGTCTGTTCCCGCTGACTATTTATGTGTATGGAGTAAAATTCAATGAAGACTAAAAAAATCAGTGCATTAGTGGGTGTGGTCCTGTTTTTAATCTTTATTTGGAATACTCAAACGAAGGCTAGTTTAAGTAACCCCTATTTAAAGACAGGTGACCTTACATATGACGATATCTTATTAATTGCCAACAACAGTGCTTTCGGATTTAGTTCGATCCAAGCATATTCCTTATTCTATGTAGCACCGTTTTTGATATTACTGAATAGTTTCTTTTCGCGAGAAGCTAAATGGTCTATTACACGGTTCAAGTCTCGTCAACAATACTTCTTCCTAAGAGTTAGACAGATTTTGCTCACTGCGTTTCTCTTTTCACTTACGCACTCCGTGATCAATTTAGGAATGTCCTATCAACATTTTCCGAGTGAAGTCTTAGAAAGTAATCATTTTTTGAAGATTGTCTTTTTAAACACGATCAGTCTTTTCTTATTCTATAGCTTCGTGGGGATTCTGTATGAATTGGTAAAAGATCTTGTAAATTCCTCGACCAAGTCCTTCTTCATCGTAGTCTTTACTATTGGTCTGCTTTTCTTTATGGAAAAATTATTGTTAAGTCAAATATGGGGTCCGCTAAAAGATTTATCAATGTACAACAAAATGCTTGAGGGAGAATGGGGCGTCTTAGATATTGCGCTTATCTTTATCCGACAATTTTTCTTTGCTGCATTTGCCTCTAGTCTCGGTCTTGCTGCCTTTGTTAGAAAGGATATGTACAAATAATGATAAAAAACAAACGTTTATTTGTATTAGTACTTCTTTCGATTATTGTTCAAATGATCTTCTTAAAGTTTTCGAGCTTAGAGATGTCCCGATTTCCTTTCTTGGATGGGGTACCATTGACATCGAGTAGAATGTTGACGTACCAGTACTTACTCTATTGGTACTTCCCGGTAATCGTCATGAGTTTCTATTTTTCAGGAAACCTAAGAGAAGCAATTCGATTTAAAGGAATCCCCTATATTACTAGAA
The DNA here is from genome assembly GCF_018618655.1 of Exiguobacterium sp. s95. Classification (NCBI taxonomy): domain Bacteria; kingdom Bacillati; phylum Bacillota; class Bacilli; order Caryophanales; genus Exiguobacterium; species Exiguobacterium sp. s95. Next base: position 436,311 of record NZ_JACSMM010000001.1, read on the forward strand.
GATATAGCAAGAATATGTTCATGATGAAGCAATTCCTGTCCATGTTCTTGTCTTTAGTATTCTTTATCTCTTTTCAATTTCTTATATTTCGATTGTTTAAAGTCAATACTTATGATTTATCGGTCGATACATATACGTATATGATGGTAATCTATGTTGGCAGCTTAGTCGTAATGTTTTCGATACAAATGTACATGGAGCTTTTGTTTAAATCGGAAATCGCTCAGCTCATCGTAAGCATTTATATTCTTGTTCCAACCTTACTGAGCGCCGAGTTTCAAAAGACAGCTATGCTTTCAAACTATTTCTTTTTATCGAACTATGCAATGGGGTTGCGCAACGGTTTAAATGACTGGGATTTCCTCTCGAGTAACATCGTCAATAGTTCATATGGAATGATTGGTATCATGTTACTAGAAATTTTATTGGTATGGCTGTCAATTCAACGATTTAAAAAATTAGACATAATGTAGGTGAAGATAATGATTAAAGTAGAGAATGTAAGTAAAGAGATAAAAAGAAAAGCTGTCTTGAAAGACATCACTGTTGAATTTTTACCAGGTCAAATTTATGGCGTATTTGGAAGAAACGGCTCGGGTAAAACGATGTTACTCCGATCTATTGCCGGATTAATCGTACCTACTGCCGGCACAGTAAAGATTAACGACGAAGTACTTCATGAGGAAATATCGTTTCCACCAAGTTTAGGCATCATTATTGAAAACATGGAACTGTTACCACAGTATGATGCAATGACAAATTTAAAAATTCTCGCGAAAATTAGAAAAGTAGCGACCGAACAAGATATGATTGAGGCAATCGAAGCAGTAGGTTTAGATCCGACATCAAAGTTGAAGGTGAAGAAGTATTCTTTAGGAATGAAACAAAGATTGAACATTGCACAAGCAATTTTTGAAAAGCCGGACATTATCTTGTTAGATGAACCGACCAATGCTATCGATCAGAGTGGTGTCAACTTGATTCAAGAGTTATTGGTTCGTGAAAAGCAAAGAGGCGCAACTATTCTCGTGTCGAGTCATCAAAAAGAAGACATCGAAAAAATATGTGACCACGTAATTTATATGGATGAAGGACGTATTGTAGTCGACCAGGGACGAATCGTAAATGAATAAGAATAAGAAAGTGATATTTGTACTACTAATGTGCGTGTGTATCGCCTCTATTACGTATCCATATGTATCTAACTTTTTCACACATAAAGAGCAAGATGCACTGCAGCAAGTTACTTTAAAGTCTGGTGAGTATAAAGTCGGAGAAGATTTTCCCGAAGGTCAATACGATATTCAATCTACTAGTGATGACGCCATGTTTATGCAGAAAAAAATGAGCAACAATGACAAGTGGATGGGAATTTCATTTAGTGACGGTGAGTCAATTCCTTTGAAGGGAACCTTTATACTTACACCCTCTAAGCGGAAGCCTTTAAAAACTGACGATACGGGAAAATATGAAATCTCGAATTCTGGCTACTATGAAATTGGCAATCAGATACCTGCAGGTAAGTATATGCTTACATATGAATCACAAAGTAGCATGATTGAAAAGCCACTGATACAAATCTTATCTAAAAAACGTAGTATACTTAAAGGGTACTCATTTGAGGGAGCTAAACAATATACAATCGAGTTAAAAAAAGAAGAAATTCTAGAAATCCATAAGTCACTGTTCAAAGAGAATAATGCAGGTGTCATTTTAAATCCAATGTGAGGGTAAAACGAAAAATTTTCAAATTACTCAAAAAGAAACGTTAACCCTTATTTCCTCTTGAAATGAGGGTTTCAGCGTGTAGACAAACTAGATGGAAGGTCACTTGAATGTGATCTCCCATCTTTTTTTGCTCTCTCTTTCCTCCCTAATCGTCTTCCTGTGGCAAACATCGCTTCGCTGCAGGGTCGCTCCTGTTTGCTTTCCACTAGGAAGCGATTAGATCGGAAATCGAGGCTTTTTTAGCTTTCTTTCATATTATAAAGTAAAAGAAATATACCACGAAGGAGGGTTTCCCATGATGGGAAAACGAAATCAACCCCATCGTTCTGAAAACATCACGGTCACACTCGAACAATTGGTTCCTGCTGACCACTTGGTCCGCAAGGTCGATCAGGTGATGGACTCTCAATTCATCTATCCATTGGTTGAAAAGTTGTACTGTGAAAATAACGGAGGACCTAGCGTGGATCCTGTTCTCTTAATCAAGATGGCTCTTCTTCAATATTTATTCGGTATTCCTTCTATGCGGAAGACGAAGAAATCGAAACGAACGTCGCCTATCGTTGGTTCCTAGGATTTGGATTGGATGAAAAGGTTCCTCATTTTTCAACCTTCGGAAAAAACTATGTCCGACGCTTCCAAGACACGACGATTTTTGAAGATATCTTCTACAAAATTCTGGCCCAAGGCGTCGATGCTGGATTCGTGGACCCAGTGGTCCTGTTTATCGATTCGACACACGTCAAAGCAAATGCGAATAAGCGGAAATATAAAAAGAAACATGTTCGTCGTGCAGCACGTTTTTATCATGATGAACTGGAACAAGAAATCAATGATGATCGTGAGGCGCACGGAAAAAAAGCGTTTTATCCCCAAGAAGAAGGACGAGAATGATCGACGTTTGACGAAGGAGAGTACCACGGATTCTGAGTCAGGATATTACGTGAAGGGGGAGCGTGAAAAGCAGTTCGCCTATTCCTTTCATACAGCGTGTGATCGGAATGGCTTTGTCCTCGGGACAATTGTCACACCAGGTAATATTCACGATAGTATCATTTTAAATCCCTTGCTCGAGCTCATCATCCACCGTTTTACCGTCCCGTTTGCAGTCGTCGCAGACTCCGCCTATAAAACCGCCCCCATCGTACATTTACTTCTCAGACAGTGTATTTTGCCAGTCTTCCCCTACACTCGCCCCAAAGGGGTGAAAGGTATGTTCAAAACGAATGCCTTTTATAATGATGCGTATTACGACTGCTATCTCTGTGAAAATGATCAGCAGCTTGTCTATCGAACAACTACACGGGAATGAAGACGGGAGTACGTATCAGATCCAAAAATCTGTGAAACTTGTCCATTTCTAGAACGGTATACGAAAAGTCAGACGATGCAGAAAGTGATTCATCGGCATGTCTGGCAAGATGCAATCGACGAAGTCGAGCGCCTTCGCCACACACCGGTTAATAGGCAGCTGTATGCCCGACGAAAAGAGACAATCGAACGTGTCTTTGCGGACGCGAAAGAAAAGCATGGCATGCGTTGGACTCGCTACCGCGGGTTAAAAAAAGTAACGATGCAGACCATGCTCACTTTTGCTGCCCTGAACCTCAAAAAATTGGCCAATTGGTCATGGGATTCCAGTCGGAATCCTAATGGAGTGTCATATTTTTTACGCATACATAAGACAAACCCTCATTTCCAAGTGGATATGAGGGTTTGTCTAAAGTCTGAAATGCCTGACACCCGTTCTTCGGATGTCAGGCATTTTACATGTTCTTTCGCAGAAATGGGTAAAAGAGTTAAAACGGACAACAGAGGTGAGACAGCATGACGCGACGGAAACTGATTGTATCCGGTATGACCGTAGTATTCGGCATGGTATTGATTCTCGGTTTTTTACTGTCAGGCGGATTCGTCTATCTTTATTTCTTTGCCATCCTGATCGGTTGTGCCTCGTTTTTGCGGGAACCGCTGTCCCGTGCAGAATGGTTGCAAGAAGGCATTGTCTTCATCCTCGTATGTTGTCTCATTTATGTCACCCAGCATTTTTTATTATAATCAGTTGATCTGATAGGAATCGAGCAGTAAGTCCCGTGCTTCCGGCGTCAATTTAAAGCTGATTTTCCGCGTCCGGTCTTCAAGGTAGATATCCGTCTTTTTGACACGTCGGTCGAGATAGATCCGATACTGTTGTGCTTGATCTCCGTTAAAGAGCGTCAAATAGGACCGCTCTGCGAGTTTTCCCTTTTTCTCCGCGACCTGACTCTGCTTGATCAATCCGGTCAACGTCTTCATTTCCTCGACGGATGTCATCAGGAATTCCTGCTCGCTCAATTCGTCATATGGCGTTTTTTGTGTGTAGTCGACCTTTGGAAACGGACGGTCATGAAAAACGGCATGGCGGGGGGACTCCGAACTGTCGTCGTCATCCGGTAGCAGCTTGATGCCTGGCGGTAGCTCGGACTCCTGTCTGACGGTCAACGTATAGCGCGACCGTTCTCCTGATGTCGTTGTTACCTGTAGCGATCCATACTCACCCTGACTGTTCGGTTCTGCCGGTGTAAAGCGTACCTTGACTGGTTTTTCCGCCTCGATAATCGGTGCTTCAAAAAGAAGATTGATCCCATCCGTCAGCAGGTGCGGACGAATCTGATGTCGGTCGTCCATGTACGTCTTATCAATAAATACGAAGTGCGGTATCCCGTGAGCAAACGGCGTCAATTCCATCACATTCGTGACGGTTGTTTCTTTCGTCTGATCATTCGTCGCCCGGATGACGAGGTATCCCGTCGTCGGAAGTGTCAACTGCATTTGCGACTTGCGAACGTGATCGACCAGATGGCTGTACAGTTGACGATTTTTCGGATCAATGGTCTTGATTTCGATCTTTTTCACCGGTTTCGTCAAGGCTGAAGTTGAAAACGAATTTTGTTTTTTCGTTAGCGAATGGAACGTCGGCAGATGCCGCATATCTTCACAATAAAGGTATGGTTGACCGTCCGACTCGATGTACGTCGCCCGCATGCCTTCGATGAACAGTCCGATGTTGACGAGCGAGACGTAATAATGGTCACCCACCGTATACTGTTTTGGTGGCTTGACCTTTTTCTGATGACAGACTTCTTGAATCAGGCTCCCCAGTTTCGGATCGGCACTTTTAAAGTCGCTGACGTTTAACGTATCGTAAAGGTCCGGTACATAGCTGAACTGAACCGGTTCCGGATCTTCAGCACAGCCACTTAAGAATACGAGGCAGAGGGCCAACACGAACCGTATGCGCATATCTCATTCCCCCTCAATCTGTTCCGCGAGCTGTGCAGCCAGCTCACCTGACAATTTTGTACCTTTTTTCGAGGTTGTGTCTTGCAGGTAGACATCTGTTTTCTGGGCACGCTTTTTTAAATACACGGTGAACGTTTGTGTTTTCCCCTTGTCGACGAGTGTAAAATACTGAAGCGACGGTTTATTTCCTTGCGGTTGCTCGAGGGTGACCTGTTTCAGTTCGTTCGCGAGGGCAAGTGATAATTCATCCGGCATGATCCCAATTTTGCGGATGTTGCCTTCTTGCAGGGACTCGATCGTCGGGTGGAGGAAACCTTTGATTCCGTCATTGCGTTCTTCATCATCCATTTCAAATAACTTCACCTTCTGATAGACCGGCTGATACCGTAAGGACAACGTTTTTTCTTCCATATCATCCAGGTCATTTTTTGCGCGTAACGTCACATACGGAATCGTTTTATTCGCCGTAAGTGTCTCCGGTAAGGGATGATACGTCATGTCGACTTTTTCCTGATCATATGTCGTCATTACGATCCGGTCCTGCAGGTACCAACCGGGACTTTCGAAAGTAATCGAATGATATGTCGCATTTGCTCCGTTCCCGCTCGAACGCGTCGTCAAATAAAAGTCTGTCGTCTGGTTGATGAACGAAGTCGGGACATCGACGAGCACGTGCTCTTTGTTGTTCTCTGTCAGGATGACGAGTATTTGTCCTGCAATCGGCATATGTAAGTTATGGAAGGGTGCGAGACGACGGCTGAAATCACCCTCTGTTTTCGCTTCACGATTTTGATCCGCATGGCGTGTCCGTTGTTTTTCCGTCACCTGGAAAAATGTCGGCGTCTGCAAGGGCGTTTTGTCCGTTCCTTGTTCTACCTTCACCCACGGATGGTCTTTCGCTTCGACCGGATGAATTTTTAATTGATGCGTATCCCGCGACCGGCAGGCGAGGTACAGGTTTTCTTTTTCAGCGAGATAAAAGACCTCGGTTTGAGCTCCATACATTTCAAGCGTTTTTAAGGAAAAGTACATCTCATATGTATTAAGGATCCGGTAGGATGAGGGCAGTGCCGTCGTCTTTTTATTCTTGCACGTTTTTAACAATTGTTTTTTCTCTTTCGTCGATACATCGTCTACGAATTGATGATCGGTAAAACGTTCGACTGACCAGTACGCCGGTACGGACTCAAGCTTCAATAAACGTTCTTGACCGCACCCGGTCAAGACGAGACTGCAGGCCAGTCCTAATGCCAGTGACCATGATTTAATGACAATCCCTCCCCGTTGTTTTCTACTTATTTTACCATATATTTTTCCATATTTTATCTATTTTTCATTTCACTTTAACCTTAAGATGTTAATAATCTATCAGAACGGGTAATACTCAATCATCACGAATTTCACTACTACACGGGGGTTATTCAAATGGGTACATTCATTCAAGCAGTTGACGGAACTAAAATTTATGTCGAAGATGTCGGTTCAGGACAACCGGTCGTCATGTTACACGGATGGCCAGCGAATAACAACATGTTCGAATATCAAAAGAATGCCTTGCTCGACGCCGGCTACCGTTACATCGGAGTTGATTACCGCGGCTATGGCAAATCGGATGCTCCAGCCAGCGGATATGATTATGCAACGATGGCATCTGACATCGATCAAGTCATCACGCAGCTCGAACTGAAAGACGCAGCGTTACTCGGCTTTTCAATGGGGGGCGGGATTGCGTTACGCTATCTCCTTAACCACGGATCGAGCAAAATCTCGAAATTGATTCTTGCGGGTGCTGCAGCTCCGGTCTTCACGCAACGGGAAGGGTACCCGTACGGGATGACAAAAGACGAAGTCGATGACTTGATTGCCGATACGAGAAAAGACCGTCCGGCGATGCTTGAAGGATTCGGAAAAATCTTCTTTGAACAAGACCATTCAGAACCGCTGACACAATGGTTCCACAACTTAAGTGTCGCAGCCTCTTCTCACGGCACGATTTTATCGGCAATCGCCTTGCGCGACGAAGACTTACGGAATGAATTGCCGCAGATTGACGTCGAGACGTTAATCATTCATGGCAAAAAAGATAAAGTCTGTCCGTTTGAATTTGCGGAAGAGATGCAAAAAGGAATCCCGAACTCACGGATTGAACCATTTGAAGAGAGTGGGCACGGGACGGTACTCGATGAACGCGAAAAATTCAACGACACGTTACTTGCTTTCTTAAAATAATCAAAGACACGAAACAGCCATCGTAAGTATGCGATGGCTGTTAAAGCTGTAGCTAAACGGTTATGAAGCCTGAAAATGCTATATCGAGATGCGCTTTCCTGTCTCACCTCGTATTCAAAGCGGCAATCGTTCGCAGTTCTAAGCGATTCAAGACAGATTACGCTCTAAACCGTCTGCATATTTGGATTTATCTCACGGTATTCCCTAAAAAGCGTCACGTTTCGTTGACTCCTACGGGAAAAAGTGCGTTTTTAACGCACTTTCAGAGGCAGGCAAGACCCTGCTCGTTGTCCGTTAGGATCAAGGAGCAACGGCTTGCGCCTCGCCCGAGGAAAGTAACGAAAAAAGACGCTTGATTTCCTGATAGCACGTTGTCTACAGTCTGAAACAGCCATCGCAAGTATGTGATGGCTGTTTTTGTGTCTAGATTGAGGAATGAATACCTCTCTGTTTTAGGAGGTTCCACATGCAGACACCTTAGTGCACGTTCCGCCTTGAACCGAACACCCAGTTCATTCGAAATTCGAGTTCTTATGTTGTATAACTTTTGATGAACCGGCGATCGATCCATTGTTTCAAACGCCAGCTCAAATGATTCGTCTGATAGTGTCGTCCGTAAAGCAAGGTCCCTTGCTGATGTCCCATCGAAAGAATCGTCAAGTAACGCGCTTGCGGCCGGAACGTCCGCAAACGTTCCTGATTGATGAAACGAAGAAGGTTCTCAAGCAAGACAGGTGCTTGCCGGACGGCGGTTACACCGTTCTTCGGTGTGTTCGGATATGCGGCGAGCGTCGCACAGTCGCCGACGGCAAACAGAGAAGGGTCCTCTAGCGACTGGAACGTCTCGTGGACGAGCAAAAATCCGCGCTCATCACAATAGAGGCCGGATGCCTTGAACAGATCCAGTGCTGACGCGCCACCTAAAAACAGGACGGCATCCGCTTTGAATGATTGACCCGACTGGAGCTGGACGGTTTGCTCATCAAGAGAGAGGAACCGGTCGACGATGCGTGTCACGCCCAGCGTATCCAACCGGTCAAGGATGCTCGCCTCTGCCGGGTGTCCTGCGAGGAGCGGTTCATCATGGACGAGTGTGACCGGACAACCGTCCGATTGGAATGAGGCGGCCATCTCGATTGCAGCAGCACCGCTCCCGACGATGACGGGCGACGATGCCTCTTTAAACTGACGGAGCGCCTGATCGATTTGATAATTCGGCTTGATCGTGACGCGTGACGTCGCATCTGAGACATTCCAGTCATTCGAACCGATGTTACACGATACGACGTCGTAAGAAATGATTTCGCCTGACTGACAGAAAACTTGTTTCGTTTGCGGATCGATCCGCGTGACACGTTCCTCCATCAATGTCTTTCCGTGAAGAGAACAGAGTGCTTTGACATCGACCCGGGTCTCCTCGAGTCGATACGTGCCGTCCGCAAGACCGGAGAACATTCCTGAATAATACTGATAACGGGACGGGTTGATGACGATCCATTCAACATCCGGATGCGTTCCTTCCTTGATACATTCTAAATGGGCATGACCTGCCCCGACTAATACGATTCGTTTCAAACCTTCACCTACTTCTTTAAATTAACTGCTTCCGAGACTATGATTCCCTGAATCCGTCTGCGTTAATCTAATGAATGTCATAGGACAATCCGAAGCAAGCTCGCCACGAGACAAACGAGAGCAAAAAACACTTGATCGTGACGCGTCACGACCGGACGGACATAATACGTCCGCTCGGCCTGAAACCGACGCGCTTCCATCGCAATCGCGATTTGTTCCGAACGGATGATACTGTTCGTAAAAAGCGGTAAACTGATGGCGAAAAACGTCTGCCATGGCCAAATCGAGTGCTGTTGCCGGACCCGCCGTGCTTGACGGATTGTTCTTATTTCCTGCTGAAAGATCGGAATAAAACGAATCCCTGCTAAAAAGCCGTATGCGAGACGGTCCGGAAGGCGGCACTGATGAATCAGGCTCATGACGAACCGGGTTTGGTCGGTCGTCGCGATGAACGTCAAACTGAGGAAGACGAAGGCGAGCATCCGCAGTGCAATCAACCAGGCATGACCGATACTTTCTTCCGTGACGCGAAACCAACCGAATGACCAAACTTCCGTACTGCCTTTTCCGAAGGCTGCTATCATCCAAAATGTCAGCAAGAACAAGACGAGGTAGGGGGAGACCCGTTTGGCGAGCGTCAACAGTGACCAACCGGAGCAGCCCAATCCGACCGCAGCGAGTAAAAGTAAGGCTATCGTTTCGCGTAACGTCGGTGCCGCAATCAAGAGCACCATCACGTACAGGAGGGCACCGAGCTTGAGTGCCGGATTAATACGTGCGAGCGGGGAGTCGTTTTCCTGCACGACGTTTCACCTCCTCGAGTTGCTGATACAAATACGATAACGGACGAGAGAGTTGGTTATGCTCGAGTAACGTCTCGTCTTTAAACAAAGTGTCCGGTGTGCCGTCGAACTGAAGTCGCCCGTCACCAAGGACGAGGACCCGGTCGGCATACTGGTGGACCAGCTCCATGTCATGCGTCACCATGATCAGCGTCGTCCCGTTTAATCGCGCCTGCTCGAACATCTCGATGAGTTGACTTGTCGTCTCGGCATCTTGACCGAACGTCGGTTCATCGAGCAACAGGACGTCTTTTGGTTCTAACAACATCGTTGCGACGCTGAGCCGTCGCTTTTGACCCATGCTCAGGGCGAGGGGCGACTGACGGGCGACATGGGTTAACCGGTAGGATTGCAACGCCGTTTCAATCCGCTCCGGCGTCGGTGCATCCATGCTGATTACGAGCTCGTCTTCGACCGTCTGCTTGAGAAATTGGAGCTCTGGCTGTTGAAAGACGAATCCGACGTGTCGGTAATAGCTCCGACTTTTCCATGTCCGCAGTTCTTTTTCGAACAAGCGGACCGTACCGCCTTGCGCCGGAATCAATTTCGCCAGTGTTTCGAGCAACGTGCTTTTCCCGGCACCGTTCGATCCGACGACCATGATCCATTCTCCGGCGTGTGTTGCAAGCGACAGGTTATCGACAATCACTTGCTTACGGCGTCCTAACGCGGTGCGCGTCAGCGCGAACGTCGTGTCGTGCCGAACCGGAGGACGGTTGTTAGTCACTTTTCGTAACCGCCCCGCCTGGGAAGAAGCGGGGGGCACGGTTTCCAGTTCATACGGGTAGAGGAGCGGCGTCGCAATGCCGCGTCGTTCAAGTTCATCGCGATACTGACCGAAGACATCAAGCGGCGGACCATCGCGTAAAATCGTTCCGCCGTGATCGAAGACGAGCACCCGGTCACTGAACGTCACACAGCGGTCAAGCTGATGTTCAATCAGAACGAGCGTCAACGTCCGGTCGTGATGGAGTTCCTCAATCAGCTGCATCAAAACCCGATGTCCTGCCGGATCGAGTTGCGCCGTCGGTTCGTCAAGCAATAGAATATCCGGCTCAAGCGCTAGGACGCAGGCGAGGGCGAGTCGTTGTTTCATCCCTCCTGACAGTTGCATAATCGGTGTCGTCAGCGGCACGTCCAGACCGACACGTGCCAGTACGGCGTCAATCCGGTCATCCATCTGACTGCGGTCGACTGAGCGATTTTCAAGACTAAAGGCAACTTCCGCTCCGACGGTCTGCATGCAGAACTGGTCGTCCGGATTTTGAAAAAGGATTCCGACCGTCCCATTCGTTTTGCAGTGGCCGCTGACATCGGCTTCGATCGCGTCAGGTAATAAGCCGGCGAGAACATGTAAAAACGTCGTTTTCCCACTGCCGCTCGGTCCGACGAGCAACGTCGTTTCCCCTTCGTGTAGCGTCACCGTCACCTTGTGCAGGACGTTGTCATGTTGCCCCGGATAGCGGACAGACAAGTCGTTACAATGAATCATGCTGCATCCGGCTTCCGCCGCTTACGCCCGATCGCATAACCGTTCAACGTCCCTGTCTTGACGAGCGCATCGACGATGACTTTCGCAAGTAATCCACCGAGCAATGCACCGCTGACGAGTTGAAGGGAAAACGTCAACAGAAGTGTCGTCGTCGTATAGTAGGCGAAACCATTGACGACAAGACTATAGACCATACTACCGATTGCGGCGAACATTCCGGATAGAACTAACGTCATTGTGTTGAACTTCCGGTATCCGAAGAGGGCAAAAGCGATTTCGGCACCGATTCCTTGAGCGAAACCAATCAATAAGGCCGATAATCCGAAGTGACTCCCCGTGAATAATTCGACAGCCGCGGCGACGACTTCTGCAATCAGTGCTGCCCCGGGCTTTTGAATGATGTAGGCGACAAGCGGACTCGCGATGACCCAAATCCCGAACATCCAGTTCGATCCGACCGGTCCGAAGATCGCGGAAATCGGTAACCACAATGTCGACCACCCTAAGTAGAGTACCCCGCAAGCAACCGACAACATCATCATGACGATGATTTCTTTCATTTTCCAACTGTTCATGTTCCTATCTCCCTTTGGCACAACCACCAGACAAACAAAAAGACCGCCCTCTATGAAAGAGAGCGGTCACTGAATCTGCAAACATGCAGAAAAATTGAACGAATTACCGCTCCACTTTCCTACGCTAGTATGAACTAGATCAGGTTCAAAGGGTCCGAAGTGAATCGTCTCAGCCAATGGGCTCCCCTAGTGGATGTGCATATAGTGTGTACGCTATTTACTGTACCGACTCTACCGACAGTTGTCAATACAGATAAAAACCCTCCGCGAGGGGAGGGTAAGAAAAATTATTCTTTTTCTTTCGTTTGTTCTTCAGTAGAAACTTCTTCTGTCGCTTCAGCTGGTTCTTCAGCATCTGCTTCTTCGAGATCCGCTTCAAGTGTCGATTCGACGACGGCAACGACTTGAATGTCACCTTCCGTAACGATACGGTATTCTTTTTCTTCCGGCAAATCCGAAACCGATAGAGAATCACCGAGGTTAAGATTTGTCACATCGACTTCGACGCGTTCCGGTAATTTATCTGGTGTAGCTGCAACTGTTACTTTAAAGAGTGTTTGTGAAAGATATCCACCAAGTTTTGCACCAGCCGCTTCGCCGACGAGGACGATATCTGTTTCGACTTCTGTTTCTTCATCCATTTTAACAGCGATGAATTCAACGTGCTTGATTGTTGGTGTGAAGATATCCATATCGAGTTTATTGATCAGTGTGTTGACTTTTTTACCACCGATTTGAAGTGCAACAAGTGCATTCTCACCATGTTCGCGAACGACTTTGATCAATGCTTTTTCGTCAAAGGCAATCGGTGTACTTTCCACTTTGTAACCATACACGACACCAAGAGCTTTTCCTTCATGACGTAATTGCTTTCTAAGTGAGCGTGGGCGTACTTCGCGTTCTTCTACTTTTAATGTTACTGACATGTTCATTTCCCCCTTGAATTTGGTATAGCCCTCAAAAGGTAATGAAGAAAGGAGTGGAACGAATCGTTCCGGATCAAGACGGTGCATCGAATGCTATTTCAAATTGATTTCATAAAAATGAAGATCGAAGTGAGTGGTTAGCATTTCTCTCCCAGGTCATTACGCTGATATTGAGAAACATGTGGTTGTAAAAGCAACTCGCTGATGCGGTGCTATGATAGTTATACCCCCGTAACATTAAAAGCTAAACATCAACCGGCGAAAAAACGATAGCAAGAAACCTGTTCTCCTTAGAGCAGCAACGGTTTACATCATGTAAAGAAATCATTGGACGAAGCAGCTCCCTTAAAAATATAGGCGGTGAACTTCCTCTTATTCAAGCAATTGAACCATCTCATCGACCGATAACGCAAGTGAAGCCGGTTGTTCAAGTATGTCCGTCACGAGTGTCGCCTTCCGCTCCTGCAGCTCGATGATTTTTTCTTCGATCGTGCCTTTCGTGATTAATTTAATGACTTCGACCGTCTGTGTTTGTCCCATCCGGTGTGCCCGGTCAGCCGCTTGCTGTTCGACAGCCGGATTCCACCAACTGTCATATAAGATGACAGTATCCGCCGTCGCCAGGTTCAGTCCGGTGCCGCCCGCCTTCAGTGAAATCAAAAACAGATCGACTTCGCCTGCATTAAAACGGTCGCAGCGTTCGAGACGCTCCGCAATCGGTGTATCCCCGCGCAGTTCGAAATGAGGGAGGTGCAACTCATGTAGGTCGTCCCGAATCAAATCGAGCATTTTTGTAAACTGTGAAAAAATTAAGATCCGTTTGCCTGCTGCCCGTTTTTCTTGAATCAAGGCGAGCAACCGGTCCCGTTTCGCCGACCGACCACGGTAGTTTTCGACGAACAACCGGGGATCGCAACAGATTTGCCGGAGCCGGGTCAATCCGGCGAGTAACTTCATCCGTTCTTCCGGTTTTGACTGATCGAGATGCTGTAACGTCTCGAGCTGTAACTTTGCCAAGTGGGCGGCATAGAGTTTTTTCTGTGCCGCCGTCAGTTCCGTGTACTGATGGACGACTTGTTTCGCCGGCAACTGTTGCAAAACATCTTTTTTCGTCCGGCGCAGCAAAAACGGTTCGACGAATTGTTGGACGTCCCGTGCTGACCAGTCGAGAAACCGTTGCCGGTCCGGCAAGAGTGCCGGGAAGACGACGTCAAAGATTGACCAGAGATCAAGCGTCTTGTTTTCGAGCGGCGTCCCCGTCAAGGCAAACCGCCGCGTCGCCCACAGTTGTTTTAAGCTGACCGTCGTCTGCGACCGTGGATTCTTCAGATGTTGTGCTTCATCAAAAAAGATACAATCGTAATGGATCGTTTGATGATTTTTGATGTCGAGCCGGAGCGACGGGTAGGAGATGATGAGAATGACGTCGTCCGGCAAGTCTTCGAGCTGTCGTAAGCGCGACGCACGACTCCCGCTGAGCACACGAACGGTGCGTGTCGGGGCAAAGCGGTGCAGCTCTGCTGCCCAGTTGTAGAGGAGTGACGCCGGGGCGACGATCAAGACACGTGAACTCGGGAGCGTTTCGATATAACCGATGGCTTGAATCGTTTTGCCGAGTCCCATCTCGTCCGCTAAGATGCCATGACAGTCGTGTGCCGCAAGACTCTTGAAGAAGCGGACGCCGTCTTGCTGATACGGCAAAAGTTGTGTCGCGAGCGGTTCCGGTAACGCCAGTCGCTCTGTTTTTCCGGCTTTCATCTCGAGCAATCGTTCCTTCAGTTGACTGTGGACCGTCAAGAAAGCAGCCGGGGTCAACAGGGCCAAGTTCGGCACGGCAGGAACGGTCAATTCCGCTTCAAGTAACGTCTGTTCCGTCGCTTCGACTTCCTGTAACAGCCGTTTGATTTGCGTGAAGGCACGGTCTTCAAGCGACAACAATTGTCCCGAGCGTAAACGGTGGTATGTCTTTTGCGTCACGAGTGACGCGAGGACCGCCGACAGTTCTTGTTCTGAAATCCCGTCCATCGAAAACTTGAACGTCAACCAATCGAGTCGCTTCGTCACGTTGACTTCAATTTTCGGATGGAATGGACCGGGGAGCAATGCCGTTTTGATACTCGCCGTCGCGTATAACTCGAGTTGACCGAGGGCAACCATCGGGTCAAGTAAACCTTTTAAGACAACGTAGTGATTACTTTCTCCTTCTACTACATAACGGGCTTGATCCGCGCAGAGTCCTGTCGCTTCCAAATAACGCGTCACCGCCCGCTCCGTCGACAAGTCACGCCCGATCCAGCGTGTCGGAGTCAACGGGTTGACGGTTTTGCCGTCGTAATCAAACGTGACGACGACTTCCAGCCGGGTATTGATCCGGTCGAGAGCCAGTTTGACGCGAGGGGACCCGCTGACGAGTCGGCCCCGGACAGCGGCGCTCATCCAGATGTCCGCCCGTTCCCGTAACCAGTCGCGGTCGTTCAGTAAACGGTCGAAGTAGGGCAGGGACAAGAGATAACTGCGCTGTGTCGTCAGGCTTTCGAGTGCAATCCCGCCGTCGCGGACGTCAAACCGGAGCTGCGCTTTATTTTCGCGCGTCAATGCCGCAAGATAGGTTGCAGCTGCGGCATCTTCAATTGTCGGTTGCGCTGAAAACGGTGTGATGGCCGGACGATTCGGCCCGGGCGTCCCGTAGGCTTGAATTTGTTGTAAGGCTAACAGTACTGCGACGATATGCCCACAAAACGAGGCGTCCATGGCGAGTGAGGGACAGTTGCATCCGGCGTCAACACCCGTTTCCCGGAGATGAACGTGGACGTGAAAACGTGTTTCACCGGCAACTTCCGCCTCGACGAAGAGGTCACCCGGTGTGTAGTTGCGTAAGATCACTTTTTTTGCCGTCACATACCGTTTTCCGCGGCGAAAGGCATAAGTATCTGACATTTGTTTGATTTTTCGTTCACTTAATCCAAAATTCATCTGTGGTCTCCTTTACTATAAAGTTACTATAAGGTGACATAATACTATTATCGTTCACCATCAAATAATTCAATCGCCCGTTTTTTCTCCTGATCGCCGATATGGGCATAGACTTGAGTCGTCGCGACGGACTCGTGCCCAAGGAGTTGCTGAATCGTCAAGACATCGACGCCACCTGTCGCGAGACGCGTCGCAAACGTATGCCGTAACTTGTGTGGTGTGATTTGTTTCCGTTCCAAAAACGGTAAGACCGGTCGTAACCGATCGGTATGCCGCTTTAATATATGTTGGACCGCCCGCGGGCTGAGCGGTTTCCCTTGTTTTTCGAATACAGCATCTTTCCCACGCATCGACAACTGATAATGGGCGGCGTACTTTCTGAGGGCGACGCGTGCCGGTTGCGCAAGTGGGATGACCCGCTCCTTGTTGCCTTTACCAATCACGCGAATCGTCCCTTCATGAAAATCGAGATCGTTCCACGTCAATTGTGTCATCTCGCTGAGACGCATCCCGCTATAGCCGAGTAGCTGGAACAACGTCACGTCACGGACGCGGTCACGCTCATAATGGGCCGCCTCCCGCGGATTCATCTCAATGTTCGACGGCAGCAATTGAATCAGTTCATCCCATTCGCGTTTCGTTAAGTAGACCGGATCGCGCTTCGCTTGTTTCGGGCGGTTGATTTTTGCGACCGGATTTTCCGACAGGACGCCGATGTCGATCAAATGGCGAAATAACGATTGTAACGCCGACAACTTCCGGTTGATGACACTCGGCGCATTGCCCTTCGTCAAGGCTAAGTATTCGGCGTAAGCCGCAATTCCCGCGCCGTCAATCTCAAGGAACGCCTCTTGCGTGATATCAATCGCCCGGACATCTTGACCTGACGCGGCGGCGACAAAGCTAAAAAACGAATCAAAATCATACACATAACGACGCATCGTTGCTTTTGAGAAATTTTTTGAAGCTAAGTGGTCGATGTAATCGCGAATAAATTCCGGCATCCGGTGATAGCCTGGTAGATCAACGGTATGGGCCGGAATTTGGACGGTTTTAACGGTTTTTCCTAGATTTTTAAATAAACTCATCAGTCTATTCCCCCTCTGACCTTACTATACCAAACGTTGGTAGACGGTACACTAGTTTGCGTGAAATAGTTATTTCACGCAATGTTAAATTGTCAGACAGGGAGCCCTCAGTTGCATCGACTTTCCGACTAACGGGCGACTGGTCAACTCGATGCAAATCAACGAAAGGTGTATTTTCTTATGTCAAACAGAACAATAATTTTATTATGTCACCTTGATAGAATGAATTCAGAAAAATATTCTTGAAAACCAATTTCGCTCTCAGTTGCATCGAACATGACTTCGACAGGTGGTTGGTCGTCTCATTTTCGTACAGATCGTTTTTCGTTTTTTCTCGGAATTGTTGCAAACTTTTAGAAACACGGCTTAACCGAAAGTGATTCGGGTATAGACAAGAAGATTGACTCAATTACGTATAGGGGGAGAAACGAATGATTTCTGATCAACAAGCACGCCAATTACTAAAAGAAGCGAAACGGATTGCCGTCGTCGGGATTTCAAGTGATTCCGGGAAAACTGCGAACTGGATCGCCGATTATCTTGTGCAGCACGGGTACGAGGTCGTTCCCGTCAATCCGACGCTTGACGAATGGAACGGATTAAAAGTTTATCCGACGGTCGATAGCATCCCGGGTCATATCGATATCGTCGACGTGTTCCGTCGCTCCGAGTTTTTAGCGGACGCTGCAAAAGAAGCGGTTGCCCATGGCGACGTCGGGATGATTTGGAACCAGCTCGGTCTGTCGAGCGTCGAAGCGGAAAGTTTAGCGCTCGGGGCAGGAATCCCGTATATCGAAAATCGATGCATCAAAATCGAACACCAATACTTATGATTTCGAGTCAAATCAAGACACTTACTCAAACGCGAGTGAGTGTCTTTTTTACGTTCCCCCTTGTCAGATAGCAAGAAGATGCCTACAATTAGATACAGACTACTAGAAAAACGAACGAATGTTTGGAAAATCGGCGTTTTTCTATATGAGGTGAAAACTATGGCGACAGATTTAAACAATTATAATGACGATGCCATCCAGGTGCTCGAAGGACTCGAAGCTGTCCGGAAGCGCCCAGGTATGTATATCGGATCGACCGATCATCGTGGACTCCACCACTTGGTGTATGAGATCGTCGATAACGCAATCGATGAAGCCCTTGCCGGGTTCGGGGAACAGATCGATGTCACGATCCATAAAGATAACGCCATCACGGTCCGTGACCACGGGCGCGGGATGCCGACGGGAATGCACGCGTCGGGGAAACCGACGGCAGAAGTCATCTTCACCGTTCTCCACGCCGGCGGAAAATTCGGTCAAGGCGGTTATAAGACGTCTGGTGGATTGCATGGTGTCGGTGCCTCCGTCGTCAATGCCTTATCCACAGACTTGAAGGTGACGATTTATCGTGACGGAAAACAGTTCGAGCAAAGGTTTGAAAATGGCGGAATGCCTAAAACGACGTTACTTGAGACGGGAGCGACGCGTCAAAAAGGAACGGCTGTCTATTTTAAGCCGGATGCGAAAATTTTCAGTACCTTGACATACAACTACGAAACGCTCGCTGAACGTCTTCGTGAATCCGCTTTCCTCTTAAAAGGCTTGAAAATCACGTTGACGGACGAACGGTCCGACAAAGCAGATGTCTTCCAATACGAAGAAGGGGTCAGCGAGTTCGTCGGTTATTTGAACGACGACAAGGATGTCCTGCATCCGACGGTCGCGTTTGAAGGCGTCGAAAACGAAATCGAAGTCGATATCGCGTTCCAGTTCACGGACGCCTACTCGGAAAACGTCCTGTCGTTCGTCAATAACGTCCGGACGCGTGACGGCGGAACCCATGAAGTCGGTTCGAAAACGGCAATGACCCGCGTTATGAACGAATATGCCCGTAAAAATAGTTTATTAAAAGAAAAAGATAAAAATCTCGACGGCAATGATATCCGGGAAGGCTTGACGATGATCGTCTCGATTCGGATTCCGGAAGAATTCCTCCAGTTCGAAGGACAAACGAAGTCAAAACTCGGTTCTCCTGAAGCACGGACGAGTTGTGACGCCGTCATCAGCCGCCGTCTGTCGACGTACCTCGAAGAAAACCCGCAAACGGCGACTTTGCTCATTAAAAAAGCCATTCGTGCGGCACAAGCTCGCGAAGCAGCCCGCAAAGCCCGGGAAGAAGCGCGCAACGGCAAGAAAAAGAAACGTTCCAGCATCTTAAACGGGAAATTGACACCGGCCGCTTCAAAAAATGCCGACAAAAATGAATTGTTCCTCGTCGAGGGAGATTCTGCCGGCGGTTCTGCGAAACAAGGACGGAACCGGACGTTCCAAGCGATTTTACCGTTACGCGGGAAAGTCCTGAATACGGAAAAAGCGAAACTCGCCGACATTATGAAGAATGAAGAAATCAACATGATCATCCATGCGATCGGAGCCGGGGTCGGGGCAGATTTCGACCTGTCCGACTGTAATTTCGACAAGGTCATCATCATGACCGATGCCGATACCGATGGCGCCCACATTCAAGTCCTCCTGCTGACGTTCTTCTTCCGGTACATGCGTCCGTTGATTGACGCCGGGAAAGTCTTCGTCGCTTTACCGCCGCTGTATCGTGTCTCGAAAGGTAAGGGGAAAACGGAGAAGTTCGAGTATGTCTGGGATGAAGACACACTGGCGAAAACAACAAAAAAGTATGGTAAAGGCTATATGATCCAACGCTACAAAGGACTTGGTGAGATGAATGCTCCTCAACTTTGGGAAACGACGATGGATCCTGAGACCCGGACATTGATTCGCGTCACGATCGACGACGCCGCCGTTGCTGAAAAACGTGTTTCCGTCTTGATGGGCGATAACGTCGGCCACCGCCGGTCATGGATTGAAGATAACGTCGCGTTCGGACTCGCGGAAGACATCTCAATCATTGAAAATGAACACGTGACGAAAGCGAGTGTGACAAAGCATGTCTAATCTACAAAACATCTTAAATTTATCGCTCGAACAGGTCGTCGGTGACCGGTTCGGACGTTATTCGAAATACATCATTCAAGACCGGGCTTTACCGGATGCGCGCGACGGGCTCAAACCCGTCCAGCGGCGTATTCTCTATGCGATGCATACGGAAGGGAACCTGTATGACCGTGCGTACCGGAAGTCTGCCAAGACGGTCGGGGTCGTCATCGGCAATTACCACCCGCACGGCGACTCGTCTGTCTATGAGGCGATGGTCCGCTTGAGTCAGGAGTGGAAGTTACGGTACCCGCTCGTCGACATGCAAGGGAATAATGGATCGATCGACGGCGATAGTGCGGCCGCGATGCGGTATACGGAAGCACGTCTCTCAAAAGTCTCAAGCTTGATTCTAGACGGCATCAATAAACAGACGGTCGACTATACCCTCAACTTCGATGATACAACGGAAGAACCACTCGTTTTACCGTCGTTGTTACCGAACTTGTTGATGAACGGCTCGACCGGGATTTCTGCCGGATACGCGACAGAGATTCCTCCGCACCACGCGGGCGAAGTCCTCGACGCGGCAATCGGTCGCATCTCAGGCACGGTCAATGACGTCAACGACCTGCTGACGCACATGCAAGGACCTGATTTCCCGACTGGTGGCGTCGTGCAAGGGCTCGACGGGATCAAAAAAGCGTTCGAAACAGGACGCGGGAAAGTCATCATCCGGTCGCGGGCGACAATCGAGACACTCCGCGGGGGACGTCAGCAAATCGTCATCACGGAACTGCCATACGAAGTCAACAAAGCAAATCTCGTCAAACGGATGGAAGAATTACGCCTCGACCGTAAAGTCGAAGGAGTGGCTGAAGTCCGCGATGAAACGGACCGCGACGGACTGCGTGTCGTCATCGAACTGAAAAAAGAGGCTGATGCAGAGGGGATTTTACATTTTTACCTCAAACAAACCGACCTCCAAGTCGCCTATAACTACAATATGGTCGCCATCCATGAGCGGACACCGCGTCAAATGGGTGTGCTCGCCTTACTGGATGCTTATTTAAGCCACGTCAAGGAAGTCGTCATCCGCCGGACAACGTTTGATCTCGATCAAGCGAAACGCCGCCAGGAAGTCGTTTCTGCCTTGATGACAGCGATTTCCGTCCTCGATGAGACACTTCGTCTGATTCGGGCTGCGACGAACAAAGCGGAAGCAAAAGAGAACCTGATCGAACGCTTCGCCTTCTCGGACCGACAAGCGGAAGCTGTCGTCATGCTCCAACTGTATCGCCTGACAAATACGGACATCGTCGAATTGCAGGAAGAGGCTGAAAAACTCGAGAAGGAAGTCACGCGTCTCGAGAAAATCTTGAACGATGAGAAGACGCGGAACCGCCTCATCATTAAAGAATTGAGCATCTTAAAGGATCAAGTCGCGGATGAACGCCGTTCGACCGTCGAAGCCGAGGTCGAAGAACTGAAGCTGAAGACGGAAGTCATGATCGCCGTCGAAGAAACGATGGTCTTCATGTCGAAAAACGGCTATATCAAACGCTCGTCGCTCCGGTCATTCGGTGCCTCGAACGACCTCCCGGAGATGAAGGAACAGGATCGTCTGCTCTATCAAGGGCAAGCGATGACGACCGATCACGTCATCGTCTGGACGATACGCGGTAATTACTTATTGATTCCGGTCCATCAGCTCCCAGATACGAAATGGAAGGATGGCGGACAACACGTCGCGAATCTCGTACCACTCGAACCGGGTGACCGTGTCCTCTCGATCGATCTCGTCCGGACGTTCGACGAAACGTCACATTGTCTGTTCGTCACTCGCCAAGGAATGGTCAAACGATCGAAACTGAGCGATTACAATGCCCAGCGGAAGTCGAAACCATTGCAAGGCGTCCGCTTAAAAGCAGATGACGAGGTCCTCTATGCTGCGGTCTCGACTGGCGAGAAACAATTGTTCCTCGCAACGCAAAACGGCTTTGGTCTGTGGTTCACGGAAGACGATGTGCCGGTCGTCGGCGTTCGGGCAGCAGGTGTCAAAGCCATCAACCTGAAGGATGATGATGTCGTCGCAGGGGCGATTGCCTTTATGCAAGCACCGAATATCGTCTTACTGACACAGCGGGGTGCCTTGAAGAAGATGCGCCTTTCGGATCAGTTCCAAATCACGAATCGTGCCTTACGTGGTCAGCAATTGTTGCGTGATTTAAAATCAAAACCGCATCAGGTAGCGGCGTTACTTGATGTCACGAATCAAAAAGAACTCGTTTTGATCGGAAAAGAGCAGGCAAAATCGATTCAAATCGGTTCCTTGTCTTATCTCGATCGGTTATCGAATGGTTCGTTTGCGTATGATGAAGAAAAATTCGGTCCACTCGTTGACTGGTATACCGTTTGACGGTCAGACGTCCCTCACGATGAAGCGTGGGGGACGTCTTTTTTTCTGTCTTTTTGTAGGAAATGTCGTCTTTTTAATCATTTTTTTAGATTATTTCCACAAATTATCGGTGAATCTTTAGTTTACAAATTGAAAGAGTGACCAATAACCGCTACAATAAAAGAAAATGGTCAGGTCAAGCATGTCACATCAGACGCGAAGCGGTTCGAAGCGTAGCTTATATGTATTTCTCAAGCAGCTACGGATCCGTCCTTAGCTGCTTTTGTGCCATCTGCCTAACTGGAGAGGTGATGAAGATGAAATTCAGACGACGCGAAAAAGTAGCAATCTATATCACACGGGAACAACCAGAGGGATGGGAACTACTTGTTTTTCATCCACAATCAGCTCCAGATAGTGACTGGCAGATTCCTGCCGGGACGATTGAAGACGCAGAAATCGCCAAGGAAGCAGCCGTCCGCGAGACGTTGGAAGAAAGTGGTCTATCACTTGCGACCGTTCAATACGTTGGCGAAGAAGAGATGCGTTACCCAGAGCGGATGCGGGTCCATTACACGTATTTCTATCATGCCCATATCGAATGCCAAGAAAACAGATGGACGCATTGTGTTGCGGGTGACGGTCAAGATTGCGGTGATTTTTTCCATTTCGCCTGGTTGCCGCTTGATCGCATCACACAGCTCGAACGCCGGCATCATATTTTTCTTGATCGGCTCATTCATCGGTTGGAACGTAATCAACCATATGATTGTCGCAAACACGGCTAATGTCGTGTTTTTTTGTTTTGTCTCACTATATTGAGTTTACCTTACTTATGAGACAAGATTATTTAACTATTGATAATATATGTTATGTTAACTAGAAAAGAAAAATAATTTTTTTGCATGTCCCTCATAAAAAATAGTCAGTTTGCCCCTTTGTTTTTTACATCCACCCCTGTTACTCTAAATACAGTAACAAATCACTTGTTACCTTTATGTCGGTAACATTACGGTTGTAACCGGATTATCAGTAACAAAGGAGGAATTTGATGCAAGCCGTCGCCATTTCATTTGACGTCAAAAACTCACGCACTTTTCCGCACAAAGAAGAATTATTGCAGACACTCCGGACGTTAGCGGAGCAATTAAATGATCAGTTTAAAGACGCACTCGTCCCATTTCAAATCAAGTCTGGAGACAGCTTACTCGGTGTTTTCCAAAGCTACCCAATCTGTTATCCTGTTTTACTCGAACTCGTTAATAGTCCGCTCGACGGTTATGTCGGAGTCGGATTTGGTCAATATGAAACGCTTTCGACGACAGAAGCCGACGAAGCGAACGGTAGCGCCATCATTTTTGCCTTCGAAGCGCAAGAGGCGGCCAAAAAATCAGACAATCAAATCGTTTTCGCCGGCCCCCCTTATTTCCCGGCTGCTTTACTAACAGGCTATGTCGATATGCTGTATCCCGCTTATTTTGGGAAAACAGATCGTCAAGTCGAGCTCCATACACTGATGGACCGATTCCCGGACGCAACGTATGAAGAAATCGGACTAAAAATGGGTTTTCAAGAAAAAGATGCCCGAATTAACGTCGCGAAACTTGTTGCCCGCTCGCAACGTAAACAACGGAAGCAACTCGAAACGGCTTTTATACAAGCGCTCGAGCAACTCCAAGTCTGGGAGGCGATTGGATGAATTTACTGTTGAGCCTTCTGATTGCCCATCTCATTGCCGATTTCCCGCTGCAAGGTAAACGGATCGCGGAGCACAAGCACCGGAAGCTTCGCCCCCTGCTCGTCCACCTCGGGATACATAGCCTCTGTACAGCGGCTGTCTTAAGTTATTTTTACCTGACCGGACAAATCGAGCTCGTAAGTGCCCTGTATCTCTTCAGTGCGATTATCGGATCACACGCCGTCATTGACCGCTCGCAACTCAAGCGGATCATCAAACCGGCACCGGCTTTTTGGATTGATCAACTGTTACATATCGGCATCATCATTGGTCTGCTTGCGGTGATGTTCCCAATCAGTTGGCCAAGTGATATCACCCTCTCCTTCCAAGTGCTTTGGATCATCATGTGGAGCCTGGTTGCGACGGAACTGGTCGGACGCGGCATCGCCCCCTTGCTGCTACCGTTCGCTCCCCGATTGATTGAATCCCATTTCGAGCGGAAAGTGACTCGTAAGGAACAATTGAACGGGATCAGCCGTTCCGTCACCCACGAGGTTGAGGATTCGGCCCGCAGTTACACGACAGAGATTAATGGCGTTGGTCGCTATATCGGTCTCGTCGAGCGGGCCATCATCGTTATTCTCGTCGCCGTCAATGCGGTTGGTGCAATCGGCTTCATCATCGCTCTCAAAGCATTGGCGCGGTTCAAGCAGTTTGAAGACCGCCGTTTTGCGGAATATTATATCATCGGCAGTTTACTTAGTATTTTGAGCGCACTCCTCTGTGGAATCGCCATTCGCTTCGTATTATAGAACGAGAAAGAAAGTGAGGTGAGACGGCTTCCTGGCTTTACCAGAAAGACCGTCGAACAAAAATGAAAACGATTGGATTAGTCAGACACCACCGGGTCACAGAAGGATATCCGACGAAAGGTTGGATTAGCGCTTCCGATATCGAAGCTTGGATTGAACGGTACGATAGCTCGGCGATCGATGTCAAACCGGTCGAGCTCGGACAGACGGACTGGACGATCTGTTATGCGAGCAGTATGCCGCGGGCGATCCAGACAGCAGAGAGTGTCTATGAGGATGAGATCATCGTGACCGATCTCTTACGGGAAGTGCCGTTCCCGACGATCAATTCCCGGATTCGCCTCCCCTTCCTCGCCTGGGCGATCATCGGTCGGCTCGTCGCTCCGTTCAGCAAACGGATTCAGGCGCAGATTAAAGATGCCAACCAACGCATTGAAGTGTTGTTGAATCAATTGGCGTTCGAGAATAATGAACGCGTTCTCCTCGTCGGTCACGGTGGAATGATGTTATTGATGCGGACGGCACTGAAAAAACGTGGTTACACCGGCCCCCGCTTCCGTCACCCGCGCAACGGGATGCTCTATCAATTTGAAAAGAGTGAGGTTAGACGATGAAATGGGCTTCGACGATTCTGCTCGCTCTCGGTCTGATCATCATTTTCTATATGACGCGGGAGGACGAAGCGCTACGCACCGACCGCGCCGAAACGACGGTCTCGGTATACGGATTTGATGTCGGACAAGGTGACAGCACCTTCATCCGGACGAAGACGGACGCGATTTTGATTGATGGCGGCAACAATGGGAAAGGAGATGACGTTGTCCGCTACTTAAAAGCGCTTGGAGTGAGACGCATAACAGCCGTCATCGCGACCCACCCTGACGCCGATCACATCGGCGGACTCGACACCGTCCTTGAAGCATTTGATGTCGACCAAGTCTACGCCCCGCGTGTCAATCACACGACCGATACCTATCGTGACTTTTTGCTTGCTGTTAAAAATGAAGGGGTGACAATCAAAACGGCGAAAGCCGGCGTCGTCATCCCGAGTGAATCAGCCGATTTTGAGATCATCGCTCCTTTGACGGACGGGACCCGTGATTTAAACAGTTGGAGTGCCGTCCTGAAGATGACGCACGAGGAGAATACGTTCCTCTTCATGGGGGACGCGCCGACTCGGACGGAGCAACAATTACTAACAGCCGGAATTGACGTCAAGGCAGATGTCTTAAAGATTGGTCATCACGGTGCCGACACATCGTCGTCGATTCCATTTCTGCAAGCGGTCCACCCTGAACGTGCCTTAATTTCAGCGGGAGAAGGAAATGCCTACAACCATCCCCGGCCGACAGTCATGAATGCCTTAGCAGCAGAGAGCATCACAATCGACCGGACGGACCGGATGGGGACGATTGAATACACATCGGATGGGACGGCGATTACCGTCACAAGTCGCAAAGACTTCCGTCCGAACTAAGGAGGCATGACGATGAAGATGACGGTCACAGCTTTCGAGGAGGCATTCGCCTTGTGTGAGACGGAAGCACGGGAAACGATTCAACTCCCGCGAGAACGACTGCCGGTCGCAGCAGAAGTCGGCGATCGGCTGGAATGGCAAGGGCGCTCGATCCGGATTTTACGTACCGAGACGGTGGCGCGTCGCCAGGAAATCGACCAGTTGATGGATGAACTGTTTGAGGATTGACGCAGGAAGCAGACACAGCGTGTCTGCTTTTTTTACGGATTAATGGAATTATTTAGAAGGAATATCGAGAATTACTGGCGATTTTATCTGAATTTTCGTACACTTTAGTGAGAAGAAGAAAACAAGGGGGAATTATTTTATGTTTCAACAACTACGTACATCCTTAAAACAATCCGTCCTCGGGCAGGACCATGTCATCGATCATCTGTTGATCGGCATGCTCGCCGAAGGACATGTCTTACTGGAAGATCGACCGGGTACCGGCAAGACGACACTCGCTAAGGCATTGGCGCAGTCGCTCGATGCGAAGTTTTCCCGTGTCCAGTGTACAGCTGATACGCTACCGACCGATTTACTCGGAATGGAGTTGTTCAATCCGTTGACCGGCTCATTCGAACAACGATTCGGTCCTCTGTTCGCCAACATCGTCCTCGTCGATGAAATCAACCGGACGACCCCGCGCACCCAGTCAGCGCTCCTTGAAGCGATGGCGGAAGCACAAGTCACAATCGGTGACACGTCCTATACGTTACCGCAACACTTTTTTGTCATCGCGACACAAAACCCGTTCGATGGACAAGGAACGTTCCCGTTGCCTCAAGCTCAGCTCGATCGTTTTCTATTCAAACTTTCGTTCACGCCGCTCGACCGGACTGCTGAAAAAGCACTTTTGCGGGGCGCGCATCTCGAGGCGATGGATCTTCATCTCCCACTCGAGCAATTGAACGCCTGGAAACAGGAAGTCGCAGCCGTAACCATCGAAGATACGGTCGAGGACTACCTCCTTGATGTATGTGACGCCCTACGAGCGCACCGTGACATCGAAATCGGTCCAAGTCCGCGGGCGACGCTCGCCTTGCTGAAAGCGGCAAAAGCACGCGCCTGGATGCATGAGCGGAATTACGTGACGCCGGAAGATATCAAGAGCTTGGCCACCCCCTTGCTCGCCCACCGTCTCGTCTTGACCCTTGAAGCGACGTTAAAGATGACGAATGAACGACTCGTCAAACAAACCCTTGAATCTTTGACTGTACCGACTGAGGTGTAACCATGCAATTGATTACACCTAAAGCATTCCATCCCATCTTCTTATTTCTAGTCGGGGTAAGTGGTGTCTTTTGCGCCCTATATGGTTCACTCGTCCTCGCCAGTCTATTCGTCGCCTATGTCCTCTACGGCTGGTATATGCCGAAGTGTCTCGAATACTTAGCTAATCAGATCGACGTCCGACTGGTCGAAACGACACGTGCCTTTCGTGACGATGAACTCGCCATCCCGTTTGCTTTAGAAAACCGGGCAAGGTTTCCGCTCGGTAAAGTCACTGTATCCGGCTTGCTCGGGGATCAGGTCCGAATCGATGGTGCAGGCAGTCAATTTTGGCGGCATCATCTGTTCGTCGGTAAAAATCAAATCGTTCCGTTCGAAATTGACGTCATCGCCGCACATCGCGGAACGATTCGGATTCAGTCGTTCGATGTGATGATTTCAGATCCGTTCCATACGATGACGGTCTACTTGACATTACCGATTCAACAACTCGGGCATGTCTTCCCGGACTTCGCCCCTGCTTCCGTCGAATGGAACGAACGGCAAATCCCCGGTGAGACGGTTGATCGGTCGAGCCCGTTCACGGACCGATCGAGCTTTCATTCCGTCGTCCCTTATGCGGGAGACGCCAAGACAATTTACTGGTCAGCATATGCGAAGACGAGCGAACTCTATTCCTATCAATACGACCGTGTCCGGAATCATGATTATGCCGTCATCATCGACGGTCTGTCCGGTGACGGATTGTCCTTACGGAGTGACTTTGAAAAACTGCTGTCCCGTGGTGCGACAATCATCCGGGAACTTGAAAAACAAGGTGCCTCTTACAGTCTTTGGATTTCGATGGTCAATCGGGATGGTCAGTGGTATCATGTTCCGTCCGGAAAAGGAAAGGAACAGTTTTTACGGACGATGGAGTGTTTGGCACGCCTGTCAGAGTACGACTTACCGCTTGAGCGCCGCTACTTCATGAAACGTCTCCAACGGGCCGTCCCGTCGACGACTGCCGCGATCCACCTCGGTCATCGGCAAAAGGAGGTGAGCGCATGATGTTGCTCTGGTGGTTACTCATCATCAGTCTCTTACAGACGATGGCACTCCCGTTGCTTGCCTTTGCGCTGCTTGCCGTCCTACCCGTTCGGAAAGTCCGGATTCTTCTGCAAGTGATCGCTGCGCTCGCCCTGTTTTATGTATCACCATTGATCAGCATCTTCTTATTGTTAGCGACTGCGATCGGTGCCTTCCTCGAGACGATCGAACTCGAGTACCGCTTTGCTTTGACGGGTGCTGTCTTCGTCGGGATTTGTTTCTTGTACCCCGGACTGACACCACCGCTCCTCGCCTATGTCTTGCTTGGTCTACTCGTCCTGACGCCATTCTTAAAGCGACATTTCGTCGAGTGGCGCCGGATTTTGACGAGCGTCACGCTCGCCTTCGGACTTAGCTTTTTGCTCGTTTTCCTTCTTCGCCTGATGAAGGAAGCATTGTTCGGATCCGTCGCAAATTTAATGCGCCCCGCCTTCGAGGCATTCGGTTCACTCTTTACGTGGACGATTCCGCTTTCGGAAAAGGTCGATGAAAAAACGCAGACTGGTGCAACCCTCGGCAACATGGAAGCGGTCGAACCCATCAAACAAGGGGCAATGAACGCCGCGACGATCCAGGTGTTTAATTATGCCGCCCTCGGACTGGCTCTCCTCGTCGTCGGACTGATGTTCTATTTCCTCCGTAAACGACGCGTCGTCACGGTGGAGCAGGACGAGATCGTCCGACCAACCGCCAAAAAGCGGACGAAGGCCGCGAAAAAGCACAGTCAGCATCCGTTGCTCCAACTCGCCTCGCAATTGGAGCAAGCCTTTCCACGCAAACGCGATGAGACGACATACGAATGGCTTGAGCGAATCACCTTCCCGGAAGTCGAACGCAATGCCCGCTTGATCGACGGAATCGAGTTTAGTCAAAGTGAACCCGCCTATGATTTACAAGTTTTCCGTCGTCAGGTTCGGGAACGTATTGAACAATAAAAAAAATCTCCATCTCTGTAACAGAGAATGGAGATTTTTCATTTAGTTGAATCAATTTTCGATGCTTTACGTGCGATGACGACGATAAAGACGATTGCACCGACAGGAAGCACTAACGGCATCCAGTCGAGGATATACTGTGTGTTCATGGTATCCCCCCTTATTGGCATGAGCTATAAGCGTAGCATATTCCAAATAACGGGATGATGCAAGTCTCGTTACAGCCGTGGTAAGACCGAATAAGCGATTGAATAATACAGTAAAATACTCGTTGCAAGCGAATAGACGACAAGAATTACCGGGATATGTTTGAGTTGACCACGACGTTTAAAGAGACGAATCGAAAAGACTGTAATGGCTAGTGCAAAGAGTGGACTAAAACCAAAAATAACGATATCCATCGTTTCTAATAGTTCTTCCGCAAAAAGTAAGTTAAAAGCGAAAATAAACAATAAGTACCAGGAAGTATAGGATAGACAGACGAAGAATAGATACAATAGTCCATCCATCCAGCCCCGTGTACGGCGATTTTCCATCTGTTGCATGACGTTCCTCCTACATAAGTATCAGATACCCTTAATAGTAGACGGAAAAGATACGCGAAAATATTCAAATATGAATATACGACAAAAAACGACAAAAAGTGTCCTTGCAAGTGAAAGGACACTTTTCGCAGCATTAGTTTACAACAGAACTTTCCTGATAGATTCGCGCCAACTGAAGGACCTTCTCTTTAAAGGTTTCACGACGGATGCTCGGTTCGATGATTTCAGCTTGGTTAGCAAATTGAATCAACCATATCATGAAGCCTTCCGAGAAGAGGGCACTGACTTTAACCTCAAACCATTCCTCGTCGATTCGTCGACAGCGGATATCCGTCCCGAATCGATCGACGACCGTCGGCATGACGCTTTCGTGAAATTTTAACGTCAGTTGCTCATCTTCCCCTCCGTACATGTTGAACATGTTACTCAAGTAGGAAGGATCCACCTCGACCGGAGTCTCTGCCGGTTCGAATACACTGCACTGGACGATCCGGTCGACACGATATGTCCGAATCTGCTGGACACGTTCATCACGACCGATTAAGTAATAGTTCCCGTTATCGACAATTAGGTGCGCTGGTGTGACGAGATAAAAATCACCATCTCGGCGGAGCTCGAACTTCCGCGTCCGTTCATTAAACTTCCCTTGGTACTGAAAGCTGATGATTTCTTGTTCCGTAATCGCCTTTTGAATCGTATCGATCGAGAACGGAATCATTCCTTTTGGTTTTTTTACCGTATGGATGACGGGGTTCAACGTCTTCGCCAACCGCTCGCTCGTCAATGATTGAATCGTTCGAACAAGCGCCTTCGTCTCACTTTCCGAAATGAATTTCGCACTTGCAATCGCGTCGACGAGTAAACGCAACTGGTGATGCTCAAACCGCCGGCTGACGAGATGATATGGCGTCGCCAGTCCATTTTTCGTCTCTTCTTTGACGACATCAAACCCTGCTTTCGCGAGGGCCTCAATATCGTCCTTCAGCGATTTTCTTGATAATTTTTCAATCAATCCTCGTTTTGATAAAGCGATACTCAAGTCTTCTAACGTCAAGGTCTCCTCTTCGTCCGAGTATTTTTCAAAAATATCCCGAACAGCCAGTAAGCGATCACGGTTTGATAATTTTTCAGTAGGCACGGTACATCCTCATTTCCTATCGTTACGGTATTTGATTATACTTCGAGTATACCGTAAATAAATAATAATATTAACAATAAATTGGTAAAATTTATATCGTTAGGAGAATTTGGATGCATTTGATTGGTGAATGGAAGGAACAACAATTTGATTACCGGGATAGCGGAACAGGTCCCATCATTCTGTTAATCCACGGTACACAGTCCGATTACCGGGAAATCTATCATGTCGAAAAATTAATTCAAGCCGGGTACCGCGTGATTGTCCCGTCACGTCCCGGATACGGAAAAACCCCGCTGCGGTTAGCGGAGTCTCCTGTCGAGCTAGCTGCGTTCTATAAAGGTTGGATGCAAGCACGTGGTTTTACGCGCTATACCATCTACGGTATCTCAGCAGGCGGTCCGACAGCAATCGCCCTAGCGAGCCAAAACGATGCTGCTTGCTCACTCGTTTTAGCGTGTGCGATGTCTCATCAAATTTCACTTCCATACCAGAACGTATTGATTCAACCGCTCTTGCAACGTCCACTCCACTTCATTCAGTGGGTATTATGGACATATGTTAAAGATAAGTTAAAAAAATTTCCTGAAGAGGCGTCCGTCCGGATGGTCGAAATGACGAGCCTATTGCAACGTAGTGACATTCGGTCACTCTTGACGCATGAGGATGAACGCTTATTGTATGCCGTCGGACTACAGAACGGTCCCGGGCGCGGCGTCTTGTTCGACATCACTCAGCAGCTTGAGCGACAGACACTCGAAACGGTCAGCTGCCCAGTCCTAATCGTCCATTCACAAGCCGATCGCGCTGTCCCGTTCGAGCATGCCCGCTATACGCAGCGTCTGATCCCCCATGCCCAGTTCATCGAATCGAAAAGTCCGGGTCATTTGATTTGGATTGGTCCTTCAGCACGACGAGATGAACGAATGATTGAACGCTTCATCACATTAAATCACCTGTAAACGAACATGTAGCTTCATTTTTTCATTTTCCTCGACAATCGAGATGATTCCCCGGGCCGTCAATTCGTCGATCGCCTGCTCCGTCCGTTCTTCGTTCAAGCGGGCACAGCGGGCGATTTCTGCGATGCCCATTCGACAGGACAGTTGATTCGCTTTGATTTTCGACGAAGGTTTGGCAACGGACCGTTGCAACAAACGCCAAAAGACATGACGGGCGTCGTCCGATAATGCATAGGCGTTCTTTTCAATGACAGGGGGTACATACCGAATGTCTTCACGGATTCGACGAATTAAGTACAGGCTGAGCCATTCCTCGAGTTCAGCTTGAATCCGGAAAAATTCAAACCACCAAAGTTGATCAAGTGCTAGTTCCTCATCACGGCTGAGCATCCAGCTCGGTGGGATTTGATCAAACTCCTCTTCAAGCCAGTCCTCATAATCAAGTGCCGTCTCATAGAGGACTTGCGGCGAAATTTGAGCCAACGATTCCCGTGATTTATAGATATCAAAGCTCATCCGACGAAAATGTTCGACGGACGCTGCGACTTGACTGAGATGAACGAACTTTTTCGTGATGAGACGAGCGAGACCGTCTAAATCATGGTGCATCACATAAAGGTGTTTTTCTAAAGCAATCAAAATACTTCTTTCCATCAGACGTATCCTCCTCTTTTCCTGGTGTGCTGATAGTCTTTTTCCGCAATCCCGGTTTTCAAAACCATTCTTAGAAGCAAATCAGTTTATTTCAACGTTTCCTTTGTCTTACAATGGACAAATAGCGATTAATAAAGGAGATGAAACGAAGATGTATACGATTTACGGCAGTTCTAGAAAAGGGAACAGTGAATGGCTCGGTGTCCGCGCATTCGAGGGCATTCCTCATGTGTCGGTCGATTTAGCCAACACGATGATTCAACCTGTGGAAGACCGGCGGCATCATGGTGGGTTCTTACCGATTGGCGATGATTACCGGCGGATCGTGGAAGAAATGCTCGAGCATGACGACATCGTGTTCATCACGCCGATTTACTGGTATTCGATGTCCACGAAGATGAAGCTCTTCATCGACCGCTTCAGTGAATCGTTGCGTGATGAAGACTTACGTTTCCGTGAGCGGATGCAAGGCAAGCGATTCCACCTGATTGCTGTCGGCGGCGATGATCCAAAAGAAAAAGGACGCGCCCTTGTGACACAGTTCGACCATATCGCGACCTTTTTAGGAGCCCGTCTTGAAACGGCAATCCTCGCGGAAGGGAATGCACCGGGGGACGTCGAACGCGATACGGTCGCCCTTGCAGAGATTGATGCGTTCCGAGAAAAAATGTCAAAAGCGTACGTTTAAGGAAAGTTATGTAAGGGAATCTTTTGATTAGTTCCATTCTGTAGTCAGACTAATCGGAGGTGGTGCTAGATGTTACAGTCGAAAAAACGCAATGAACGCAAGTGGAAACGACTTAAGACACGCAATCATATCGTTTTACTAGAACAGCTATTTCAAACGGATGAAGAAATACGGGTCGTGCGACCACGACTTGATTCTCACTCCACTCCCTTAAATCCAATCAAGCCTTCTCGTTAAGTCGTATAGGAAAAAAAAGACGCATTTGCAATCGCAAATGCGTCTTTTGACTGTTTAGTCGTTTTTGAGCTTCACATTTTGGTCTGCAGGCAAGGTTGTCGTCGTTTCCTCTTCTTCAAGCTTCGGTACACCCGCTCCATAATCTTTCGATTCATCTGCGACGTAAGATGCGGCATAGGCCGGGTTGATTAAGTCTGACTTCGATCCGACAATGACGATATGGCCATGGCGGACTTCATCTTCCAAACTTTCTGCAACATCTTTCGTCATGCCAAGTTCAGATAGTTGGGCGATACGATCTTTTCGATTACTACGGACGGTCGCCATCAATGTTTCAAAAAAAGATTTTTTCGTGACGCGGTAAGCAAGCGTCTGTGTATCGTTCGCAATCCGTTCTGCCAGTTCCTCGTCTTTTGCAAAAATATAAATTTGTTTATTTGAATACCCGCCTGACTTTAAACTCGTTATTTCTGCATCGACGCCAGTCATGTCACGGACAATACGTGTTTCAATCATGTTCGTTCATCTCCTTCATACTAAGCCTCAGTTGGCTGTCTCAATATAAAGTTATTCCCGAAACATAATGAATAAAACATGGATTTCAAAAACTGCTTATGAAACTTTCTTTAGTGACGTGCCGCGTCGTTGTTTACGAAGTACGGTCAGGATGATGATGAGGCCTACCAGCACTTGCGGCACCACGGTTTCAATCGTCGGATAAAATCCGATCCAGGCGACGGGCGGCAACGCAAGTGGATGGACAGGCAATACACCTGTCAGTTGGAGCGCGTGCAGACTTACACCGAGTATCTTAAAGGCCATCACATAGATTAAGATGGTCGCGCCTAAGAATAGACGGCGAATCGGCAAACGGACACCGAAATAGATGACTGCAATTGACACGAGTCCGATCAAGAGAATCGCTGCCAAAATGCCTCCACCTAAGGCGAGTGGCGTCATCGCCGGTGCCATCCCGACATAAAAGAGTAACGTCTCCGCACCTTCCCGGAAAATCGTCAAGAAACTGACGATGAAGAGTGAAGTCCGCGATAGGTCGGACACGAGTTGCGTCTGACGGGAAGTAATGGCCGTTTTCGAATGTAACCAATTTCCGACCAGTAACATCACGAGAACGGCGAACAAGCCGGTCCATCCTTCAATTTGCTCTCGTCCGACACTTGCGAGCGCGGTCGAGAAGAAAAATTGAATGATTAGCGCAAGCAGACCACTCGCTAAAAGCCCGAGGACGGCTCCGAACCAGATGTGCCGTTCCCCCCGTAAATTCGCTTTACGTGTTAAGGCGACGAGCGCACTGATAATCAGCAACGCTTCAAGTCCTTCCCGGACCATGACGAGCATCGCGTCGACGAACGTATAGCTCGTCTGGTCGGTCAGTTGTCCGAGCGATGCGCTTAATTCCTGTAACGAAGTGATTGTCGCGTTCCGCGTCTCCCCGTTTAAGCGGGCGAGCAATAAAGGGACGTCCGTCTCGACTTGCGTATATAAAGCACTGTCTCGTGTCCGGACCGCCCCTTCTCCGCTCGGCCACTGGGCAATGAACGTCGTCAAAGTCGACCGCGCCCCGTCAAGGTCTTTTGCAACGAGCGCATCCGACGCCTGATCGAGTAAACGAATCAAATCGGTCAACTCGACTGATGCCGTCTTGACGATGTCCCCTTCGACGAATGAGTCGATGCTTGTATCAAACTGGTTGAGGGCCTCGTTCCATTCCGTCTGGTCGAATGTCTGGCGTGCTTGTGCGATGCGAATCGCAGATAACGCCATCTCGACTTTTCCGTAGTGACCGATGCTTTCTTCCCGGACGACGCTCTCACGGGCCGTCCATTCCTTTAACAAAGTCTGTTCGAGTGTCTTTCGCTCACCCGCATCCGCTTGCCGCATTTGCTTGGTCACTTCATGTAAATCAAGCAGACGGGTCCGGGCCGTCGCATCCTGCGCGGGACGCATTGTTTCTTCGAGCGTCCGGACGGCCGTCGACAGTGCCGTCAAGTCCGCACTGATCGTCGCGAACGACGCATCCTGATGTTGTTTCAGCGTCGATAAACGCTTTAAGATGACGGCTTTTTCATCTGAGTCAGCCAGTTCCTTTGATTGTTTAGCTAACGTCGCGATTCGTTTTGAAAGTGCATCGCGATCTTCCGCCTTCACGGCTGAGATGGCTTGACCAATCGACACGTAAAGGGCATCGGTTTTCGCCTCTGCACCCGCATGGGGGATGAGCGTGCTACATATAAGGAACACGAGTAAGGCAGCTTTAAGCAAAGAGCGCATCACCGATGTAACCTCCTTTTTGAATGCCGCCGAAACACGCGAACAGCGCGCTT
This sequence comes from Exiguobacterium sp. s95, assembly GCF_018618655.1. Lineage (NCBI taxonomy): Bacteria > Bacillati > Bacillota > Bacilli > Caryophanales > Exiguobacterium > Exiguobacterium sp. s95. The sequence continues at coordinate 472,196 of NZ_JACSMM010000001.1, forward strand.
CCACGATGAGTAATGTATTCATTCATCCGGTCAGAAGTTGCGAGCCGTTCTTGGATCGTGATGAACTGCTCCGGCGATCGCTGATACGAGAGGAACAACAGACCGGCGTCTAATGCGCCTGTCGTCTCATCAACGCCATCCTGGTAGGAGTAGGAGCGTCGGAGCAGTTGCACCTTTCCTTCACCATGCGCGACCGCTGTATGCGAGTCTGCCGGTAGTTCTGTTTCCCCCCGTGCGATTCGTTTCGTCGGTGTAACGGACGCGAACTCATCTTTTGAACCGAGTGGTGCCCCGGACGCCCGTTCGCGCCCGAATGTCCGCTCCTGCTCCTTCAAAATCGTCCGGTCCCAGACTTCAAGGTGCATCTGAATCCGGCGAACGACGAGAAACGTCCCGTTCGTCAGCCAAGGTGAACCATCACGCCATTGATAAAACAGCGTATTCTCCCGCGTCGCCGCTTTCGTCACGTCAGGATTGCCTGTCCCATCTTTGAATCCGAACAAGTTCCGCGGTGTCCCGCCTGTCGCATCTGCCACTTTCGACCGCTGGAAACCGGCTTGCGTCCAGCGAATCTTGACGACCCCCCGTCCGATTCGGGTCAAGTTGCGTAACGCGTGGAAGACGACTTGCTGGTCGTCCGCACAAATTTGGACAATCAAGTCCCCGCCGGACCATTTCTCATCGAGCTGGTCCAAATCAAATGTCGGTAAATCTCGTAAGAGTGCCGGGCGTTTATGGCCGATGCCGAAACGATCCCCTTCAAATAAACTAATTCCGCAACCGAACGTGAACGTCAAGTGACTTGCAGATAACCCCTCTGCTTCACCGGTGTCGTCCGGTGGGATGTAGGCGCTATCTGTTTCGCCGAGCGATAGTCCTGCTGATAAGCGCGCGCAAGCCCGCGTCCAGCGCTTCAATAAATCAATCAGCTCGTCGCGGCGATCCGTCTTGACGTCAAAAGCGACGAGTTGGACATGATTTTGGGACGGCGTCATGATGCCCGCTTGATAGGTGCCGTAAAACGGGACTTGATCGGACGCCTTAGCCGTCAAGGCGCGCGGTAAGAAGCGTTCGACACCACTTGCATAAAAAGCTGCACCGAGACCGGTCAGGCCGGCGACTTTTAAGACATCACGTCGCGTCATGCCAGCCTCTAATGTTGGTCGTGTCATGATTATCCCTCCAGTACGATGCCCATCTTCGACAGCGGTTCTGCCAGTTCGTTAATGGCTTGACTCAACTGTTTAACGTCGGTTTTTGATAAGTCCGTATAGAGGACGTACCCCTTTTCCGTTTTCTTCGCTTCTAATAAGGCATTGACGTCCTCAAAGCGCGCTGCGATCTCTTTTGACAACGCGTCGTCTTGTTTCATCAGGCTCGGGTTCAATAACTGATAAATTTTTTCCGCCCCTTGGACGTTCGCTGCAAAATCATAAAGATCGGTATGTGAATAGCGGTCTTCTTCGCCTGTCACTTTCGAAGTCGAGACTTCATTCAATAAATCCGTTGCCCCCGTCACGAGAAGCTCCGGTGTCACATCGACTGTTTCGACTTTTGCACGCAAGAGGTGGACGTCCTGCATCAATTGCTCCGCGTATTGCTCATACCCTTTTGTTGTTCCCTTTTCGAACAAGCCTTGTTCGATCCGGTGATAACCGCCCCACTCGGATTCCTTGACGTCACCTGCACGGGCATCGATTTTCGGATCGAGGTCACCGAAAACTTCCGCGATTGGTTCCGCCCGTTCATAGTGCATCCGCGCCGGTGCATAGAGCGCTTTCGCCTTTTCAAGGTCTCCTTCCTTGACGGCCGTCGTGAAGGCTTCTGTTTTATTCGTGAAGGCATCCAGTTCATTAATTGCATAATCGCGGTAATCGGCGACGACCTGATCGAATTGGCCGTCCGCTGTTTTCGGTGTCGCTTTTGTCGCTGTTTCTTGTTCCCCGCAAGCAGCTAACAAGGTCGCGAGTGACAAGGCACTCGCCGTAAGGATTTTTTTATGTGACATGATTCATTTCCCCCAAATCGTTAAGTAAGTTCAGTTGTTAGTATAGACGACAATGATAATCGTTATCAATATAAATTTAGAGGTAACATGAAAAACCCGTCCTGACGAGCGTCATCAGGACGGGTTTTTGCTCATTTAGTTGTTTTTTCGCTTTTTAAAATACGTCCGTGAAATGATGAACGCCACGATTGCAAACCCGATAAAGACAAACGCTTTTTGGACGAGCGTCAAGAACGATAAATCAAACACTAACAGCTTAATCGCACTGACGCTAAGTAGCAACAGACCGGATAATCGCCAGACGGACAAATTACGGATCCGACCAATCGTGACGAGAAGCAAGGCAAGTAAAATGTAGGCAACCGATAATGTCGTACTGCGATTCGTTTCGTCGAGTCCGTCATAAAACGGCAGTTCCATGACGAGTAACGTGTACGTCGTCAGGACGCCGACGGCTGCGACAACTAGACTGATCTGGAACGTCCCGTCCTCGACCATCGCGCGGTGTTGTTGCACGAGTAAATAAATTAAACCACTCGTCGCAAGTACTAAGGCGACGACCGAAAGACGAAACGAGTCATTCATTGCCGCGTACATACCCGACTGCGTAATCTGGTCGAAGATGAAGTAGACATACAAAGCGAGAGCAATCATCCGTTGGTACGGCATGTGCTGGCGTTTGACGAACCAAAGGCCGATCAGGATGCAGGCGAACAACAGGGCTTCGAACTGCTCGCTCAGGCGGAGTATGTCATAGGGAATTTGCGTGATCGCGTAGAACACCGTCGCGTGACCGACTGCATTGTGCCAGGCATCTTTCGAGTAGTTAGCGATGCTATAGGCAAGCCCTGCCAGCACGAGGGCAATCAGTGTCCCCCACTGCCAATCGATGACGGCTAGAATCGCAATCACAATAAGACCGGCCCCGTAACTCGGATAGTTCCGCTTCATCCGGAGACGTTGCCCAGTGAAGGCGGTCCCGATGTAGCTGACGAGCGACGCAGCAAGCAGTGAGATTTCGTCAGACATGGACGGTGGTGAAAAGCCGACCATGCTCATCGCTGTAACGAGAGCGATCGTCAGGAATCCCCAGCTGACGACGAAACCGAGAATCGTTTTTAAGCGAATCGCGGCATAGAATAAGGAGGCGAACAATATCACTTCATACAGTAAAAACAACGAAATGTTCGCTTCGTCTGCCAGTTGCAGAAACGGGAGTAAAAATCCGGTGATTGAGACGAGAATCAGGAGGACACGTGACGCCATCCATAACATTAATCCGAACGTAATGAATAAAATGACGAGTTCGAGCGAGAAGGCAAGACCCGGCGAATAGAATTGATACAACGCCATGCCAGCGAACAAGGCGGCTAAAGAAACGATGGTCCCCGTCGCGACGAGCCCGACGCCGAGTTCTCGTCGCTTTTTCTCATACTGATACTCGCCTACTCCGATTAAGAGCAATCCGATGAGCACTCCGCTGCCGACTCGGACCGCTGGATTGACCCAGCCGGAGATCGAGGCGTAAGAAAATAAGAAAATTGCCCCAATCGCGGCAAAAATTGCGGCGATGCGCGGTAACCAGATGGTCGCAATCATGTGTTCCCACTCATCGCGCGTCTGGATTTGTTTGATTTTTGGTGAAAACGTGTCGTCTTTTTTGACGAAGGCGGGTCTTTTTTTCGGTGTCGCGACCGTACTTTGCTCCGGAGTAGACGTTGGATGCGGAACAGGATGCAGCTGTTCGAGTTGCGCGACACGTAACTTCAACGCCTCGAGTTCCTGTTCCAGTTGGGTGATTCGTTGTTCTTCCATCATTCCACCCTTTCTTTATTTTAGATGGTACTAGTGTACCTGTTTCTTCTGCCTTTTTCTTATTTTTTCAAAAATAAGGAAACATCAGGTGACGATACAACGAAAAAAACGACTTCCGCCCTTTTGGAAAAGGTGAAAGTCGTTTGTTCAGGTGACCGGTTAACGAACGGATAACGCATATTGTCCCGTCGTGTTATAAACAGATGTGAACTGTGCGCGACTGACGGCGTATTTCCCACGATACGGATCAGACACGTAGAACGAACTGCTTGAAACACCCGTCACGAGCATGACGTGATAGTTCCGGTACCCGGTAAACGTTTTGCCGTCCGGCTTGATCCAAGAGAAGTAGCCATATGGATTTTTGAAATCAACGGTCGCCCAGACGATGACGGGATTCCCGCTCCAGATTTCACGTTCAATCTTACTGACACCTTGTTTGGAGATATCGACGGCGCCACTCCGGTATTTTTTAGCGAGCGGGAGAATGCCTTTTGGATAGACGCCCCAGTTTTTGTAGTAAGAGAGCGTCCCGGCCGGATCACCCGTAAACATTTTTTCTGGATCGGCCCAGTAGTATTTCCCATTTTTGTAGGTCGCATTGCTGATGCTTTTCGGTAGTTGTTTATAGAGCGACGCAGCCGAAACAGACTTTTTCTTGTAGGCGAGCGCCATCTTCAGCGAGACGAACTCGCAACCTGACGGATAACCTAACGTGTATTGATTGTAGTACGGGACATTTAATTTTTTAGTCGTACTGCTCGTTGGCTTCGTTTTCGTTAAGTACTGTGTCGAGACATAACGGTAGCTCCCGCTATATAAAATACGTGTAAAGCTACCTGACGTACCATACGTTGCGACTTTGACCCCTTTACCGAGCTGGGTGACGGATTTGTATTTTGTGCTCGGGCCCGTTCTGACGTTTAACGTCCCGACCGTCGTATACTTCGTGCCGGTCGATGTGTACTTCGAGGACGTCGTCGATGTCTTCACATAATCTTTGTGTATGTACCCTGTGCGTGATTTATAGGTGATTTTGTACCAACTTCCCGATGTTCCTTTTGACGTATAGACGTTTCCTTTGACGACATTCCCGAGAATCTTGCTTGAGGTCGTCGGCTTTTCACGGACACGTAAGACTGCGGTCGTGATGGTCAGCTTCGTTGCGGCATGTGCGACGAGCGACGGACTGAATACGCCAAACAGAACACCAGCGACGATGACACTTGAGAAAAACTTCTTCATGATAGACCCCCTTAACAGAATGACAATACGATGATATACACCATTTTTCCCAAGTTATTGAAATAATAATCATGATTTCAAAAGAAAATTCTAAAAAAATAGCAATATCTTCATTCTTTGTAACAAAAAAATCTTCCTGTTGTATATGCACAACAAGAAGATTCAGACTGTAGACAAAGTTCTATCGGGAGATCAAGCGTCTTTGTTCGTTGCGTTCCTCGGGCGAGGCGCAAGCCGTTGCTCCTTGGATCCTAGCGGCCAACGCGCAGGGTCTTGCCTGCCTCTAAACGTGCGTTAAAAACGCACTTTTTCCCGTAGGAGTCAACGAAACATGACGCTTTTTAGCTAATACCGTGACTAAAAAGCCGGGCATGGAGACGTTTTAAAGCGCAATCCGTCTTGAATCGCTTTTAAAGCACGAAAAGTAATCGGTCGCGACCCTTTAGCTTTTTAAATGAAATTCAATTTTTAATATTGACGATAAACGGTGACGGTTGAGTGAACGCCTGCTCGAGCACATGGGCGACGAACGTCGTCTCTTCTTCCGTCACTGGAAGAGGGGCATCTTCAACGATACTCCGGTAAAATGCCCGATATAATTTACCGTAGTCACCAATCGGACTCGGAATCCGGACATTTTGAAGATGATTGTGGTTATCATGATAGAGTAACCGACCGAAATCATCTTCCGAATCTTCCCCGAATCCTTCTTCCCCTGGGAAGTAGTCTGCTTTTAAGTCAAGCTCTTGCCGATCGACATGCTGTTTGATGAACGTCCCGTTCGTCCCATGGATCATCCAGCGCGGAGCGGGTGCCAGTGCGACATGACTCGTTCGGACACTCGCCTTGAAATCGTCATAATAAAAATCAAGCGCAAACGTATCGTCCGGAATCGCAGTACCCCGGACGGTTCGGATGTCATAAGCGACTTGGTTCGGTCTTCCGAACAAGGCAATGATTTGATCAATCGTATGGACGCCGAGACTATAGAGCGCACCGTTCTCATTCGCCGTATTCGCCGGCTTCGCATCCGGGCGATACAAGTCGAAATGCGAGACGACTTCGACGATGCGACCGAGCTTTCCGGACGCAATGACTTGGGCGACGGCTTGAAAGTCGCTATCGAAACGCCGATTTTGATAGGCGAGTAGCTTGACGCCTTGCTTACGTGCTTCCTCAAACAGTTGCACCGCTTCTTGTTCTGTGACGGTAAAAGGTTTTTCGACGAGGACGTGCTTCTGCTGTTGCAACGCCTTCAAGGCATAGGCAAAATGCGTCGCAGGCGGTGTGTTGATGACGACGACTTGAAGCTTCTCGTCCGACAACATCTTGTCGAGGTCCGTCGTGAACTGGACTGCGGGAAGCTTGTCCATATATTTTTCCTCTAACTCCGGTTTTGCCGTCCGATTATAAATCCACGTCACCTCGAAATGGGGATCAATCATGACATAAGGCAGATGATAACGGGTCGTGCTCTTACCGAAGCCGATGAAGCCAATCTGAAGTCGCATCCTATCACTCCTCGCAATTACTTTTCTTTTACCTTAACAAAGCGGCTACGACTTGTCTTGAACAAATGACCGATTATGCCGTCGCTTCGATTCGTTCGTACTCATATGTCGAAAATCCGTCATATGTTCCTTGGTACGTAAAACCGACCGACGTATAATAGTCGTTTAAAAATGCATTTGACGCCACGCAGTCGAGGCGAAGTGTTTCCCCTTCGTAATCCGTCAACTCGATTACATAATCAAGAAGTTGTTTTCCGACGCGGCGTCCTTTCGCCAAATCACTGACGACAATCCGGTGGATATAAAGACCTTCTGTATCTGCCCATAACGAGCGATCCCATTCCATCGAAGGAAGCAGGGCAACGGAACCGAGCAACTGGTCGTTTTCTTCAAAAACAAACAGTCTTCCGGCATCAAGATCCTCTTGGACGAGTGTTTCGATGTCTTGTTCAAGGTAAGCAGACCACTGTGTGCTGCCCGTCGCTTGGAGTGCGAGCGCCTTGTGCTCGAGTAGTGTTGCGATGTTTCGAACGTCTTGTGATGTAGCTAGTCGTATCATGTTGTACCTCCTGTAAGCAAAAATTCTTCTTTATCCTAACGAAAACTGCACCAGAAGAAAACCGTTTTGCTCGCATCGCTAAAAAAAAATCATAAAAACGCATCATTTTGTGATTTTTTTCATATTCTACAATTTTATTTTTAAATATCGTATTCTAAAAGTGTGATCAGACCCCCAGTCTTCACAACGTGGATCTACCGGCTTCCCACGAGCCGGTAGGCCTTTTTTTGTCTTCAGTCGAGTCCGACCCATTTTTTCGATAGACGGCGCGCATCTTCACGGTAGCGCGTATCCTCGACGACCGGGTTACTGAGACGTGGTGCGGAATCGGCGTAATAGCCGCCATTGTCGAGCCGGTCATTCGTCGTCGCGAGGTACAGTGCGGTTTTCGCCCCGTACTCCGGCGTATACAGTTTCCCGGTCCAGTAACCGATTTGAGCGATCGGCTTTAAAAGCACCTTCATCGCTTTGCCGTACTTGCCACGATAGAACAAGTCGGTATTGACGATGCCGGGATGGACGCTGACGAATGTCACATCGTCCCCATACTTGTCCGCGAGTTCACGCATGTGGACCATCTGTAGCAATTTCGATTCGCGGTACGACCGCATCGGGTTGTATTGTTCTTTTTTAACATGGGCAATCGATTCCAGTTCGATATCTGTTCGGACGAGTCCACCTTCCCCGGCGAGCGATGAAATCGAGATGACCCGTGGATCGTTTCCGTGTTGAAGGAGCGGCAGCAAGCGTTCAATCAAATAGAAGTGACTCAGGTAGTTGACTTGGAACTGGGATTCGAAGCCGTCTTTCGTCAAATGATACGGCGGGACCATGACCCCGGCATTTAAAATCAGGCGATCGATGCGACCAATCTGCTCAAACAAGTGGTCTGCAAACCGGCGGACGGATTCCAGTTGGTCAAGTTGAACGATTTCGATTTCAAGATTCGTATGCGACACCCCATGTTCACGTAACATTTGGACGAGCAGTGTTGCTTTCTTCTCTGAGCGGACGGTCGCAATGACGCGGTCCCCCCGTTCAAGCAACGCTTGGATTGTCACCATTCCCATCCCCGAGTTTGCGCCTGTCACGATACATATGTTCATTTCCATTTTCCTCCTCTAATTACGCTTTCTTCGTTTACATGCATATATATTGAGTGTTTTCCTTTTTCCGTCGATTTATACACATCATTTCAAAAAAAGACTTCTCCGCCTGCAAAAGAGGTGAATAGCGTATACTAAACGTAACAGAAGAGAACCCTGCCCCGATTCGAGGAGGTATGCATGTGCATGAAGGAACCGTCTTACTACTTGCCGGTATTTTGTTACTACTCGCAATCATCACGACCAAGTTCTCCTTTCGTCTCAACGTCCCGACCTTGATTTTATTCGTGTTCGTCGGCATTCTTGCAGGAACGGATGTCGCAGGATGGATTGCTTTTTCTGACTTTGAACAAGCGCGTCTATTCGGAACAATCGCCCTCGTCATCATTTTGTTCGATGGCGGTCTCAACACGAAATGGGGCGATTTCAGGCAAGTCCTCCCTGCTGCCCTTTCGCTTGCGACGGTCGGCGTCGTCATCACGACTGGCTTGATTGCACTCGTCGCCCACTTCATTCTTGATTTCAGCTGGCCGATGGCGTTACTCGTCGGCGCCCTCGTCGGCTCGACCGATGCAGCGGCTGTCTTTTCCTTACTGAGCGGACGTCCTGTCGATGAGAAGGTCAAACATACACTGGAAGCGGAGTCCGGAACAAATGATCCGATGGCTGTCTTTTTGACGATTCTCTTTACAGAACTTGCGCTCGATCCGGAAAGTTTCTCGATTATCAGTGGCGTCCTGTCTTTATTCTACGAAATGGGAATCGGTTTACTCGTCGGTCTCTGTATCGGCTGGTTCTTGACACAATTGATGAACCGGATTCAGCTTCAAGCATCGGCCCTGTATCCGACACTCTTGATCAGCGGCGCCTTACTGTCTTACGGGATCGCGACGAGTATCCATGCGAGTGGCTTCCTCGCCGTCTACGTGACAGGCATTTGGATCAGTAACCACGACATGATTTACCGCGACATCTTGATTCGTTTCAGCGGCAGCTTGTCGCATCTGGCAGAAGTCGGGATGTTCATCATGCTCGGACTGCTCGTCTTCCCGCGCCAACTGCTCGATCCGCAGATGCTGCTCATTTCAGGCATCATCGTCGTGACGCTGATTCTCGTCGCACGACCACTCGCTGTTTTCATCTCACTTCTTCCCTTTCACTACAATTACCGGGAGCAAAGTGTCATCACGGCTGCCGGACTACGCGGCGCCGTACCAATCATCCTTGCGACCTATCCGCTTTCGAGCGGACTTGCGAACTCCTATCTCTTGTTCAACATCGTCTTCTTCACTGTCATGACATCGGCTTTACTGCAGGGAACGGCCTTACCGTGGATTGTCCGTGTCATGAAGCTCGAAGTGAAACCAACGATCGGGATTGAGCCGTTGATTCAATTCATGACGGTCGCAAATCCGAATGCTGAAATCGTCGAGGTCAGTGTCCCGTCGTTCTGTCGGATTGACGGGAAAACATTGCAAGAGATTGAGATGCCGCAGGATCTGCTCGTCGTCGCCGTCATTCGTGACGATGCCATCATTACCCCCCGCGGTCAGACACGATTGATTGGTGGCGATCAACTCCTGATTCTGACGCCGAAACAATCGGAAGAACGGATTCGAAAGCTGATTGCCTCGCTTGGTCTTTAAAGTTAAAAAGGACCGATGATTCCGTGAAAAAAGCGGGATCATCGGTCCTGTGATGGATGTTGGACGGGATGTCCGGTACTTTGTTCAGACGTAAGAGTCCTATCCCAGATGGATGTTGTTGCGACGTTTAAGTCAGCCAGCCTTTCAGCGTCTCCATCCGGTCCGTGTGGCGTTTTAAGTCGAGGATCGTCTGTTTCACCTGTTCTGTACCGATTCGTCGCTCCGTTTTATCCGCACTGAATGTCCGGCTGATATTATAAGCGAGCCAATCAAGTTTGCTCGAATAGCTACAGGCGATTACAGCCGACCATTTCGCATCCCCTAGGTTATTTTTCGTTGTGTAACCACTAAAAAATGCTTGAAACTTCTGCTTGTTCAGATGCCCCGTCTCATCCTCTGACCAGTAAAGCGCCGTCTCAAGGACATCAAGGACAGGATGAATCGGACCCGCCGATTCCCAGTCAATGACGACCAGGTCGTTTTTCGTCCATAAGACATTTTTAGGATCCAAGTCGCGGTGACTCATGACGCAAGCGTTGGATAGGAACGCTTCTGCTCGCACTGCTCGCTCGTTCCACACTTTTAACGCCTCGGTGATTTCGCTTAGGGCAACACTCCACTCGGCGTCGATTGCTTGGCCTCTTTTGAGATGAGTTGTCCAGTCGTGGCTAATCGTTCCAACCACTGCGGGGACCATGCCAGCATCAAGTTGGTGTAAGCCTGCGAGATAGGTCCCGATGGTATTACAATGGGATGGCTGGATCTCCTTCAAGGAAAGCAGGTTGCCGTCGACCCAGTCAAAAATAAGAAAGTACTCGTCAGCTATCTGTTGCACCGCTTCCCCCCGTATCCGTTTTGCCGGAAGAGCGGAAAGGTGCCGACCTGCAAGCAATGCAAAATCTTCCGCGTTTTTGAAGTTCGCAAACGCGTCAGGTCGTCTCATAATCTGCGGATTCAAGCATTTTACAGCATAATGTCCTTTTGTCGTCCTCAGTCCATACATGTCATGGATGAAACCGCCGGAAAGGGGGCGTGGGTCTTCTGTCCGTTCGCCTAAATCAAACAATACACAAATCTGATCAAATCGGTATGATTCCATATGTTTCTCCTGTTATCTCCGTTATTTTTTACGAACTTTTTCGCCTTGAGAGGCGCCAGAATCGATTGAACCGTTAACTTATGCGAAAAAACCCCCGACGTTTTTTCGCAGGGCGAAGACATCGGGGGTTCGATCCTCATTCAATAGAATTTACTTGTTTTCTACCAGCGTTTGTTCCTGCTGACGAATGTACCGGACATCGAAGTGGTCCGTCAACTGTCTGATGCGTGAAGTCGTATCAGACAGATTCGCGAGTGTAGCTGACGTTCATCGTTGTTCCTCTTCTCGTCTAATCTCGATCGTTCCGGGTGGGCGGTGCGGTAATGTAATGGATAGTCCTGCGAACTGGAAGTGGTCACGTCCGTTTTGTGCACGTTCAATCCAATTGACTGCCTCTTGGCGCGCTAAGCCATGCCGGATCCGGTTCTCCGCCTGTGTCCGTGAAATCCCGGTACAGACGACCTCTGTCAAGTAGGTCCGTTCATCGGACTCAAACTGTTGCCAAATCCCGAGGATGAGTTGTCCGACAGCACTGACGGGTGTCCCGTCCGGTTCACCGGCGCTGACGGCCTCGTCAAGCGCATGAATCGCTTCGGTACACGTGTCGCCGAGTGCTAAAATCCGTTGGGATGCTTTTTGCATGATCCGGAACCGTTTTTGTCCGTCTTCCAGCCATAACCGCTGTGCAAAAGGGTCGACGGGAATGCCATGAAAGAATGTGACCGTCCCGCGCCAAGCGAAGCCGAACGACGGATCGTAGTCACGAATCGTCTCCATCGCTTGTCTGTGGAATCGTTTGATTTCTGACCGTTCCTCATGCAATTGGTCGCGCAATCCTGCCGTATCATCAATCGCAACCGCAAGCGGCGTCATCGTGAACAGTTCATTATCGGCAATCCGGTGCGGCATCAGGACTGCTCCATCGAACCGGTAATCGTTCGCCGGGCGTCCCGTCCGCCCGACGAACATGTGCCACCTGCCTTCCGCTGCGGCGAATGCGTACGCTTGGTGTGCGAACGGTGGTGCCACGAACAGTCCAGGAAATTCCTCGAACGTTTCAATCCGGATCGTTTCTCCGTCATACCACTCCCGTTCGATTGCCGCGAGCAACTGCCCCGTCGGAGATTGACGGTCCGTCAAATAACGACCGGTATTGCTATAGAAGCCGAGTAAAAACTCACGCTCTTCTTCTTCGAATGTCACCATCGTCAGTTGGAACAACGATTCGATTTGTGCTTCGGCGAACGCATCCTCGACCGTATCCGGATGGTGCGATTCAATCGCAATCATTTTCCAGCCCATCCGTTCATATAAGTTGATCGTCACGGGGAAGAACAAAAAGGCTCCGTGGGTCGCCTCGAGCTTAATGATGTCTTGCATGGCAAGGCGTTCAATCCGTAAGTTAAAGCCCATTCGTTCGAAGTGATCCTGTAAGCGTCTTTTCCAGTGCGTAAATTCCATGATCCGTCCACTCCTCTCTCGATTCGTTTAGGCGCGTTTTCGTAGCGGGTTCTTCGACCAGTAGAGGTATAACGCAATCAGACCACCGACTCCGATGATGTAAGAAGGTGTCCCGCTGACTTGGAAGATGACATCGGGATTCGGGACGAACGTAATCAAGACCGCTTTATACGTTGCAAATAAAACGAAACTGATGATGAACTGTCCCCAGACACGTCCTTTGACGTCACGTATTTTCGGTGACGTGATTAAGATCGACATCGCGTCAATCAAGAACAAGGCGATGATTGAGAACAACAAATAGTCGGCGAGTGCGAACTGAAAGACGCCATCGATTCCCTCGATGAAAATATACATCAAGATGCTTGAGACATAGTTCCGTGTCCAGCGTTTTTGTGTCTCAGCACGACGCTGTTCCGGAATCGCTGCAATCATCATGTCGAGTCGCGCTTCCGGTGTTTGCCCATGGACTTCTTCGAACGGTCGTTGTTGCCGCTGCGCTTCATACAAATCAGCCTGCAGTTGACGTTCGATGTCCGTTCGCTCCGGTTCTTCCGCGTTAACGTTCAAACGGGGTAACAATGATTCAAAAATGCGTGTGTTAGCTTTCGTTAATTTCAAGCGACATCCCTCTTTTCCATGTTTAAGTATAACGGTTTATCGGGAAAAATACTTAGGTGAAGATGACGATTACTTGACGAATCCCACTTAAATGTTCAGAATAATCAAAAAGTGTAACTTTTCTTTTTTCAATTTCGTAGGATAACAAAAGAAGGAGTGAGCAACGATGCGCCAAACACTAACGAATGCCGCACTCATCACGCTATTGACCAGTGCCGGGATCGCGTTTCCTTTGACGAACGAAGCAGATGAACTGGATCCACCTGTCGAAACGGAACAAATCGAACCGCTTGATGAGCAAACCCCCTAAGCGGTGTTGACTCAAACGGGAGCACGTCTCTCGATTAACAAAAAACAAGGAAGACGGTTCTCCGGTGTTCGCCCCGGAAATCCATCTCCCTTTTTTTAATGCGGTCTTGCGAGATACACGGCAAAGATGACCAGGAGGATCCCCGGGACGAGAAACAATATGTAGGAACGCTTCCGTTTCCTGCGCGAAATGCTGAAAATTGTCAAGTAGATTCCTAGTATGAATGACAGCAACATGATGTAAAAACCCATTTGTATTCATTCCTTTCGAACGTAATTGTTCATGCCTAAGCATTACTCGGTTGTGTCACGTCACCTGTAACATCGATCGACCACGTCAAGATCGTCGTACTGTCCCGGACAGCATGGTGCTTGATCGTCGTCAACAAGGTCAAAACGGCATCCTGCGCCTCCGTATCGCGAAACGCGCGACCGATGTCCGTCGCATCGCTGAACGGTTCACCGGGACATTCGACGAGTCCGTCCGTCGTCAAAAAGATCCGGTTGTGTCCCTGACGCAGTTCACGGATGCCGCGGGTATAACACGGGACAGGTAACGCAAACGTATTGACTTGTCCGATCCATTCAAAGAATTGCCGTTGATTGAGACTGTGTTGACCTAACCCGGCAAGCTCCGGATGGAACAGATGCGCGATGCAATCTCCAACCGACAACCAAAAAACATAGTTTCCTTTCCGGACGACGACTAAACAAGCCGTCTCCCCCCGACACGTCTCGCATCGTGCGCGAAATGTGTCTTCCGTCAATAGTTCGAGGATGATGTGTTCGAACGTCGGAAGGACTGACTCGGCTGCTTGTTCGAGTTGCTGATGCAACCGCTCTTGATACATCAAAAATTGCTCCGCCACGAGTTCGGCACTTTCTGCCGAATTATGGGCATCGAGTAAGACGGTCAACTCCCAGTCCGTCCCCGTCATGACGAGACAACCATCTTCGTTTTTTGTTTGACCCGCCGTCGAGCAGCCACCGAACCGTCCGAGAACGACCGGACCCACCTGCCGTATGTCGATTTGATCGACATACGCTTCTTCACTTCCGACCCAGCTAAACATGCCTGACTCCCCCTATTTTGTCTGTTCTATCGAGAATACCACACCTGCTGTCATTTGGAACATTTTCCCTTTCATTAATCCAAAAAAAGTCCCCCACTTCGACTACGGCTGTAGTGACGTGAGGGATGCGGCTTAATTCGTTGTCATGAATGGCTGGATGAATAATTTTAAGCGTTTTTGATAGTTGACTTGATCTTCGAGATACGTTTGACCATGACCCGCTCCTCGGACCGGATATAACTGCTTCAATCCAGGTTTTGCTTGATACAGTTCATAAACCATCCGCGATGGCATGAGTTGATCGTCCGTCCCATGGATGAACAGTGTCGGAATCATGATTTTGCTCGTTTGTCGTGTCACTGACACGTCACCGTAAAAGAAGTCCTGTTCGAATTTATTGAACGTGCTCGCCATCGCGAGTGACGGTCCTGCGGGATAACTGATCTGTCGATCCGCTAAATGATTGAGCCAGTCATCAAATCGGGCGTAGGCACCTTCAGAGATGACGACTTTGACTTGTGTCGGTAACATTTCTTCTCCAGCTGCGAGTAATGCGGTCGACCCGCCGACACCAAGCCCGTGATAGGCGATGTGACTCTCGTCCCCTGTTTCTTCGAGAAGTCGTTTCGTCCATTCAATCAAATCAAGCCGATCGAGCCAGCCGTAATTCTTTTTCCCACCGTTTTCAGGCTGCCCCCGTCGTTCGACGACTAAGACATTGTAGCCGAATTGTTCATGATACAGCTGCACGAGTGGTGCAACTCCGTCCGGCGTCGCTTGTTCCTCGTCCGGGACGAGAATGACCGATTTGTTTGTTGATTCTGTTGCAGGTAGATAGTCTGCGTGATGAACGCGTCCATCCGTCTCGAACGTCTTCTGTTCGAACGGTTGGGCAGCAGACCATTCAGTTGCCTTGGTCACGGCGTCACTTGATTCATCAGCCGGTTTACCCGCAAGAATCGGTGACGCTTCCGACTCGCCGACTAATGTTTTTTGAATGCGGTATCCGTCAAAACTGATTAATCCGATGAATACGAGTAGTATCGCGAGTACGATTGC
Organism: Exiguobacterium sp. s95; assembly: GCF_018618655.1. NCBI lineage: Bacteria > Bacillati > Bacillota > Bacilli > Caryophanales > Exiguobacterium > Exiguobacterium sp. s95. Next base: position 487,708 of record NZ_JACSMM010000001.1, read on the forward strand.
TAGTCCTTTTCGCACAACATGAACTCCTCTCTTTTCCTATATAACGCGTTATTCGTTATCATACCGTATGTCCCCTGCTTCTGCACGGTCTGTTTTCAGAAAAGAGCGTTGGTACCAGGTCCGGACGTCCTCAAATTGCTTATGTGTAAAATAACCTGCGTTCAAATGTCCTTTACCACGCAGATTGATTTCAAACTTCAGCAAGTCCTTTTGTTCGAGAAAACGGGAGACGTGTCCCGACAAAGCTTCGATTTTTAAACGCGGTGCATAAATCGTTTCCCGGTTGACGAGTTGGCGACGTAAGACGAACAACTCCTGTTCGAACCCGTAACACGTATTGCGGTACCCCGTCCGGGCAACAACGTAATAGAGCGGTAAAACCAGGTACACCAGCATGCCAATCCATTTAAGCGGGCTCGTCAAAAAATAGACGAGTCCGGCATTGACTGCTGAAAACAAGACAATATACCGGACGAGCCGCCAACGGATGACATAGAAGAATCCGCGGTCGGTCGCATGTTGCATCGGTTTGACACGTTTGAAGCGCGGCAGAAACCGGTCGAGGAAGGCGTCGATTTCCGATTCCCGGATGAAGGGGTGGAACAACATCTGCTCTTCCTTCCCGTTCGCCGATATGACGTTGAGTGACAGGTGGGCACGCTTGAACCGTCGTTTGATCCAGTTTTCCTCGATGAATAAGGCTTGGACCTTATCCTGGTGAAAGATGACTTCCGTCCGGTTCAGTAATCCGTAACGGATGGTCAGCCGTTCATCTTTAAGTGTCGCTTCGAACGAACCGTAACGAACGACGTAGACGACAATCGATCCGATGTAGGCGAGGAGTAAGACAAGCAACCCGATTCCAATCAGGAGGATGAGTGATAAATGCGCCAATTCATTAAAGACACGATCGACATACTTTTCGATATATTGATCAATCAGTTGATACCCTGCAAAGAAACCGACTAGCGCCAGTCCGAGACGACCGGACAAGGCGCCGGCAAAAAACAGGTCGGACAAGCTGACACGAAACGAGTCCATCGTCTCTGTTTGTTCTATCTGTTCGTCCTCTTCTTTAATCGTCGACTTCAAGGAAGTAGCGAACGCGAGCCGGACACCTTTTAATTCGACTTCCGGTTCACCGCCTTCAGAAGACGTTTCGACGGACAGCGTCGCTAAACCGAGCAGACGCTCGAGCAGGTTTTGGTTGATGCCGACGGATTCAATCCGCCGCCGTTGTGTCGTCCGTTCACTTTTACGGAAGACGCCTTTGTTGACACGAATCGCTTGGTCATCAATCGTAAACGTATAAAAATACCAAGAAGTGATTCCAGAAATGAGAAGAACGAGACAAAAAACACTAAAGCCGATGATTGTATACCAACCGAATCCATCGTTCTTTAAATCATTGAACAATAAAAAAGCGAGCGGGATGACCGTCGACCGGAGATGCGTCAGCGTCGACATCAAGATGAATAACGGGTGGACGCGACGTGTCATAGGGATTCCTCCTCTTGCTCCTCGAGTTTCGCGAAGCGTTCGATATGGCGTCTTAATTCGAGTGTGCGTCGTTCCTCGAGACGCTGGATTTCCGCAAATCCGGATGCCGTATTGACTTTGATGTTCATCAAGCCGGCGCGACGTAACAAGGGACCGGTCGATGTATCGATGAACTGAACTTTGACGAGTGGTATGATTTCGATTTTACGGAAGATGACGCCTGACTTGACGCCTAAAAATTCTTCATCGACCTGATAACGGAAATAGTCGTAACGCAGACGCGGTATGTAATAAAACTTTAAGATGAATAACGCGGCCACGAGTCCTGTCACGATCCACATCCACCACGGAGATAAGTCGAGCCACACAATTTGGACGGTTGTCATGACGGCAATCAAAAGCGCATACAAACTAAACCGTATCGCCACATATTGCCGTTCGACTTTGACGGAGTCGAGTGATAACCGTTGCCAGCCACTTTCTAAGGTTGAAGATTGCATCTGTTCCCACTTCCTTTCTCTTAAAACTACGGAGTCCATCGTCAATAAGTTTCACTCGGCTTAAATCGAACATTGACATTTGACCCGAAATCATCGCATATATAGAAGAGTAGAAATGTAATTCTAGGAGGTACCATGCTAACATTTGAAGAAAAATTAAACATCATTGAGTCGTTTCCACAACTCGTCCGAAAAGATGTTTCACTGAACCGTGTCAATTTCCACTTTCCTGAAAGTCAGTTTGAGAAAAAAATCGTCGTCTATCACCTTCATCCGAACGGGAACGGATTCGTCTATGCCGCCGGATTACCGGGCTACGAAGTCGATAACAAAGGACTCGTCAACATCCGTGAGTTTTCTGCTCCTGCCTTGATTCTTTTGCTTGAAGATGCAATCAAATCGTTATCGACGGTCGAGACGGTCGAGACGCTCGAAGAAACGTGGGTCAACGATAACCAGTTCGAACTCACACTTTTGAATGAAGACCTCGATACATGGCTCGTATATGCAGGCGACTTGCTCGATGGTGCCTTCAATTCATACAAAGAAGCGGCAAACTATCTTGAAGAAGAAGGTTTCCGCCGTAAATAACGAACATGAACGGAACTGAATCATTCAGTTCCGTTCATTTTTATAACCAATTGATTTAACGTTTGTTTGACACGTTCTAAATCCTCCTCCGACACGCCGAGTGTCTCTTTTAAGGCGAGCGGAACTTGTTCCGCTTGCTCGCGCAACATATGCCCTTTGTCTGTCAACGTGATTTGGATATGTCGTTCATCTTTCTTATTGCGGACGCGTCGAATTAACTCTGATGCTTCGAGCTTTTTCAATAACGGGGTTAGCGTCCCCGAATCCAAATGCAACCGTTCACCGACGGCTTTCAAGGATTGTTGATCTTCTTCCCATAAAACGAGCATGACTAAATATTGCGGATACGTCAGTCCAAGTGGTTCGAGCAACGGACGATAACGTTTCGTGATTTCCCGCGAAATCGAATAAAAGGGAAAACAAAGTTGTTCATCTAACGATAATGGGTTTGACATGATAGTCCTCCTCGGAAGCAAAGTACTTGCTTTCTTTTTTAAATTGTATACAATCTAATTGTAAGCTACTTAATAATAAGGAATCAACGAAAGGGAGTTATTGATTATGAAACCAATGTTCACATCATCAGCTACAGCAGTCGGAGGACGCGACGGACGCGTCGTTTCAGAAGATGGCGTTTTAGACGTCGCTCTCGCCATGCCAGTCCCAGGATCTAAAAAATCAGCGACAAATCCGGAGCAATTGTTTGCTGCTGGATACTCTGCTTGCTTTGATTCTGCATTAAATCTTGTTGCACGTAAACAAGGCATCAAACATGATGGAAGCGAAGTAACGGCACACGTTACGTTGAACGAAGCAGCAGACGGATTCGCTTTATCTGTTGAACTTGATGTTCTCGTCCGTGGTGTATCGGAAGAACAAGCTGCCGAACTTGCAAAAATCGCACACACAGTTTGCCCTTACTCACGCGCGACAGCTGGAAACATCCAAGTCGATGTTTTCACACGTACGACTGACGCAGCATAAGCATAACATTGTCTGCCCTTTTCTAGTGATATCTACTAGAAAGGGGTATTTTTTTATTGTCAATGGGATGTATTTTGAGGTACCGTGTGTCTTTTGCGTTAAAAATTTAATAATTAATTACGGTAAATGAAATAAATAGTCCGTTATTTTAGAAAACACACTTCTATTAACAGTGTGTTTTCTTCGTTTGTTCGCTTTACAGTTGGTTGACGGATAAAATGACCAACTCGCCGGAGACGATCATGTAATAGGCATCATCGAACCGGTGCCGGACATACCGCTCGGCGTCAATAATCGTCACCATCGGCTCGGCATCTTCTCCGATCGTTTCATGTACATAAAAGCGATCACGCAAGACGCGTTCGAACGGATCCCGGTCTAAAAAACGGGCTCCCGTTCGTAAATTAATCACTTCATGGTGTTGCTCCGACCGGTCGTTGACGATAAAGATCGTCGATTCGACGTCATCATACGTAAAATCAAATGCTTCATAATCACTCCAGCGGATCCGTTCAAGCTCCGTCACGTCCGTTTCGTCACGGATTTGATAAAACACTTCTTCGTTCAAACGGTCCGTATAGGCACTGAAAATCAAAAATCCGGCTTGTTCCCCGAGGTACTGCACCGTATCCCCTTCCCCGTCAAGGCGTAAGAGTGTCTTGAAGGACAGGACTTCTGTCCCTAGTTCGATTTCCGAAACGATCGTCTCAAGTGAAGCGATTAATAACCCTTCCGAGTGATCAATTGGATCTTCCGGAGAAATCAAGCCGCTTTCGAGGGCATCATAAAAGGAAAATTCGTCGAGGCGCGTGTTGCAGACGATATAATCGACGTCTTGGAGTGTGACGAGGAAAAAGTACAGTTCCCGGTAATTTTCCGTCATCCCGTACAGCCGCTTGTCATGGATCAAGTGTTGTTGCTTCGTCTTCGTGTCATATAAAAAGGCAGACGTCACACGGTCGACGTGGAGCAGTACCATGTAGCGTTCATTGAGGACCCAGTACAGTGACAAATCACCCGGGACGTTGAACGTCGCGACCTGTTCCGTCTTCCCGGATAAGAGATCAATCGTCAATAACTCCGTCGCTCCCCCGTTCGCCCGGTCGTGTTCGTTCAAGCAATAGACTTTCTGGTGTTTGACGAACGGACGGGTCGGTCCGTGATCCGTCAAAACGTCTTGCGACAAATCAACTTGTTCTTGATCCTCGAGGTCGAACCGGCTGATATGGTACTGTTCGGCATTGACTTTTCGTCTGAAGTAAATCGAAGATGGCGTGACATGAAGTATGTCCGAGTGATCCGCTGGTAACGCACGCGCGTCTAGTATTTCCATCTTGTGCACCCCTCCTAAGCATGTTCTACTGTTCTTTTCCCACGATTGGTCCCGCTTGAAACAAGGTCATTTCGTGCGTCTACGGAATACGAATGATACAATACAGCTAGATAATACCACGATGGGGAAGGTGATTCGCTTGCACGCACAAGACTTGAATACGATGATGCTCGAATACGTCAATGATAAGGAAGATTATGACGCGTTCGCAGATAAACTAAAAATTTTATTATCCGAGCTGCTCGACGCGGCCGGAATCAAATACCATTCGATCGTCTCACGGACGAAGGATTCGGAAAGCCTCTACCAAAAAGTCTTACGGCAACCGAACAAATACCGATCGCTCAAGGACGTCCACGATTTGACGGGAATCCGGATCGTCACCTATTTCCACGACGACGTCCGGGAAGCTGCCCGTATCATTGAAAATGAATTTTCGATCGACCGCGATCAATCCGTCGATAAATCGACGTTGCTCGATACGACGGAGTTCGGCTACTTGTCTGTCCACTTTGTTGCCGCCCTGAGTGAACAACGCCTGGCCTTAAGTGAATACGGCCGCTTCAAGTCACATACGGCAGAAATTCAAATCCGTTCGATTTTGCAACACGCCTGGGCAGAGATTGAACATGACTTAGGGTATAAAAATCCGAACAGCGTCCCGGCAGAAGTCCGGCGCAGTTTCAGCCGCGTCGCCGGACTGCTTGAGATCGCCGATCAAGAATTCGTCAACATCAAAAAGCAACTCAAACAATTCGAGGATGAGACCGTCCAACAGATCTTATCGGACCCGTATAAAGTCCGGATCACGTCCGATAACTTAAACTATTTCATTGACCACTCCCCTGTCATCAGCGAGCTCGACAAGCGACTCGTCACGTCACAAATGATGCTCGATTCCGACCAGCAACTGATTAATGAGTTGATCCGGATGTTCCATTACGTCGACATCCGCAATTACGGTGAACTAATCGATGCCGTCTCGAGTCATAGCACACTCGCCTTAAAATGCGCTCAAGTCATGCCGAATCCTTTTTTGCCGCGCCAAGGCATCGGTATCGCCTACATCTGTATGGCCGTGACGATTGCCGGGAACGACACGCACCGGATCGATTACTTTTTCCGTCGTTTCTATCCGGAACTTCGGAACGTCACGGAAATCATTACAAAAGTTCAGCCGTCGCATGATGAGATGATTCAAGAGAAAAATATTGATTAAACTAAAATTTTTCACTATACTAAATGGCGGGTAACGAAACTATCGTATGGAAAGAGTGAAGCTAAACATGGCAACGACAATCGAAGTAGCACAACGCGATCAATTGATCGTCGATACAGAAAAAGGACTCCGCATGAACTACCGCGCCATCAAAAAAGATGTTCGCAGCATGTTCACGACCTATTTGACACGGAATGAATTCTTCATTTTGAAGTCGCTTTGCGGGCAAAGTCCACAAATCGCATCCGCCCTGTCGAATGAATTCCAGTTCTCTGCAAGTATGATTACCGCACTTGCTGACGAATTGACAAAAAAAGGCTTGATTTCACGCGAACGCAGTGAACTCGACCGCCGTGTCGTCGAGCTCCGGGCAACACCGGACGGAATTGAACTGTACGGGAAACTTGAAGCAATGAAGATGGAGTACCTGTCGGACGTTTTCTCCGCGTTTTCAGATGCAGAACTTGATACGTTCCGGACACTCTTGACGAAACTCGAGCAACAGGATTAACATTTCCCCCTCTAGCTGACCGAGCTGGAGGGTTTTTTGTACTAGCAACCGAATTGGAGGATGATGAGATGACGCATGCTACTTTAGAGCAGGTGACGACGCTCCGTCAGTCGAAACAGTACGAGCAAGCAAAACAGATGATGCGTGAGCTGTTAGAAACCGATCGTACGAACCCTTACTACCATTTCCAGATGGCCTGGTGCTTCGATAACCTCGGCGAGGAGCAGGCTGCCGTTCCGCATTATGAGTTTGCGATCGCAAACGGCCTCGACACAAGGTTTTTGACGGACGCCTTCATCGGGCTCGGCAGTACATACCGGGCGCTCGGACAATACGCTGCTGCGCATGACACCTTTACGGAAGGCTTAGTACGTTTCCCCGACAGCACGGGACTGAAGACGTTTTTAGCCTTGACGCTGTTTAATCTCAAGCAGCATGAGGAAGCGATGCAACAGTTACTTGACGTCATCACGACGATGACGCCGGACTCCGACGTCCATACTTACAGACAAGCCCTCCGTTATTACCGCGACCATTTACATGACGTCTCAAAGACGTAACCGACTGCCCGCTTAACCGTTCAATGATTCCTTCTCTTCCTCTATTAGCGCGAAAGGAGCTTGTTCATGAAACGACCAGCAGAGGCACAACCGTCAGTCCTGACGATCATTGCCTATAAGTATCCCGACCGCCCCCATTACGAGTGGACTGGCAACATGCTGATAAAAACAGACGACTACGTGCTCGTCCATGGACAAGCAGGCAGAAGACTGGTCCATCACACACGGGGACAGACCTTTACCTACGCGACACAGTCGCTTGAGTTTTATCCCCTGAATGCGCCGTTTACGGTCAATATCGACTTCGATGCATACGGTGCCTCCTATCACTGCAACGTCTGCCTGCCCCCACGGCTCGACGGGGATACCCTTTCCTTCGTCGACCTCGACCTCGATTACGTCCGCAATCAAGCAGGTACCTGGCAGGTCGTCGACCGGGACGAGTTCCTCGTCAATCAACGGACGTTCGCCTATCCTGCCCGACTGATTGAACAAGCGGAAGCTGCCTTGACGGACTTGATTAAACGCGTGACCGAGGGACGGTTTCCGTTCGACGGGTTTCTTCAACAGCATCTGTTCCGGCTAGCGCATCGCGTCAACTGATTCAAGCGCTTCTCGATTCATCTTACGTGCTCCCCTTCGCTTTTCACGGGAATCACTAATTTCCACCAACTGTAAAATAATGACACAAAGAAGACGATCGATGTAGATGGTTAATCCAATCCATCGCTCGTCTATTAATTTTGGTGTTGACACTTTTATCTTTACCTCAAAACAAAAGCAGGGAAGAATGTGTCTTCCCTGCTTTTTTTACGATGATGGCTGTCCTGGGATATACTCCGAGATGATCCCAAGTAACTCCGCGTAGGCCTGTTCAAAATCAATGTTTTCAATCATATAATCATAGTGGTCCCGGTCTTTCCAAGCTTCCGAGTAATCGATGAGCCGTGCTTCGAACTCAGGTGTATCCCCGCGCATCAACAGACGTTCTTTCATCAGATCAGGTGGAACGGACACGAAAATCGTGATGACACGGTCTTCGAACAATTCCTTGAATGCTGCCGCACCTTTCGGATCGATGTCTTTGATGACGATGCCGTTCGTCGTCAGGACGTCCTCATACGCTTGCCGGGGTGTTCCGTACCACGCCCGGTGGACATGGGCGTACTCGATGAACCCCGTCTCTTGAATCAATTGCTGGAACGTTTTTACGTCGACGAAATGATAACTTTCCCCATCTTGTTCGGTCGGGCGTTTCGGTCGTGTCGTCACGGAGGGAATGAACCGGACATGTTCATACTCGTGTCGTAATCGTTTGATTAAGGACGACTTCCCGCTGCCCGATCCACCAATCAATAGAATGATTTTACCTGACATCGTCATCCTCCTTTTGTTGTTGCCTAGTCATGAAATACCCCGAAACACGCAGCGCGAATTGTTCGAGTTCGCTATCGTCGACGACCCCGTAAATCGAACGGATGACGACGAGATACCGATCGTATTCAATGATGCGCGCGACATCATTTCGGGTCATCTGGACACGTTGTTCCGGATAGCTTGCGACGTAGTACCAGTCGACGGCAATACGTTCCGGTGTCGGTGTCGCATAAATCCACGTCTCGCTTTTCAGGTCATGTTCAATCGTACTCTTTAAAGAAAAACGTTGTACGGTCTCTAATTCGGTTTTTGCGTCTTGAAGTCCTGCTTGGAAGTCATCCGGTCGTGTCGCTGACTGTGCAACTTGTTTCGGTTGCGGTTGTGGTATTTTTTGAAAACCAATCTCGAGACCGATGCCAAGCGCAATCAGTGAAGCTATGATTGTCAACACATACCCCTTCCGCATGACGCTTCCTCCTTAGTCGATCGACAGGCGCGCTTTGAATCCTTTTGGATCATTGACGATGACGGCATCAATGCCGATTGCCTCCATCCGTCTGACATCCTCTGCCGACTTCGGAGTATAGACACGGACGGAAATTCCTGCTGCGTGAGCCAGTGCGACGTCTTCTGCCGTCACGCGACGATAATCCGGATGAATGCCCTTCGCCCCGAGCTGCTTCGCTTGTTGCTCCGGGTGAAACAAGGGATACGGATAGAGCAGTGCTGTCTCGAGCGACGGATCAAGCTGACGAATCGTATCAATCGAGTAATGATTGAAGGAACTGAAGATTAATCGATCTGGTGCAAGCTGATGGGCACGGCACCGTTCGACGACGTAGGCCTCGAGACCTTCATAACGGATTGTATCCGTCTTCAGTTCGATGTTGAGGACGATTTGCGTTGGCGCCACGAGCTCTAAGACTTCGTCAAGTGTCGGAATCATCGCACGCTGCGGTCCCGTACCTTTAAAGCGCGCTCCCGCATTCAATTGTTTGAGTTCTGCAAGCGTAAGATCAACGACACGCCCTGTTCCGTCCGTCGTCCGGTCGACCGTTTCGTCATGAATGACGATTCCGACGCCGTCTTTTGAGAAATGGACATCGAATTCGATGCCATCGACGTCCGGTAAGGCTGCTTTGAACGCCTCGAGCGTATTTTCCGGAAACGCGTCACTTGCGCCGCGGTGGGCAAACCATTGCATCACAGCGTTTCGACGACGCGTGTATATTTCTTCGTCAAGTAATCAATCAACGGTTGGACCGTAATCGATTGCCCGGTCGCTGCTTCAATCAATTCGGCCGGCGTCTTCGCTTTTCCGTGTTGGTGGATATTTTCCTTTAACCAATTTTTGATCGGTGTAAACGAACCGCTTGCAATCAGTTCGTCGATGTCTTTAACATCCCGACGCATCGCTTCGTTCAACTGGGCACTGTAGACGAGTCCGAGCGCATAGCTCGGGAAGTAACCGAACGAACCACCTGACCAGTGAACGTCTTGTAAGACACCTTGTGCGTTCGATGGGACATCGACTCCAAGGTATTCTTTATAAAGGCGGTTCCATTCCTTTGGCAGTGCCTTGACTTCGAGTTCACCCGTGATGAGACGTTTTTCAAGTTCGTAGCGGATAATGATATGCATCGCGTATGTCAGTTCATCCGCCTCAATCCGGATCAACGATGGTTTGACTTCGTTAACGGCAGCATAAAATGTTTCGAATGGAACGTCCGTCAATGAAGGAATCGCAGCTTGCAACCCTGTATAACGTGCTTCGAGGAAACCACGGTTGCGTCCGATGAAGTTCTCAAAAAACAATGATTGTGATTCATGAATCCCCATCGATGCTCCTTCACCGAGACCAAGGGAGTCGAGTTCCGGATCGATGCCTTGTTCGTACGTCGCGTGACCGGCTTCGTGCATCGTCCCGAAAACAGAGTTCCGGTAATCCGCTTCATCATATTTCGTCGTGACACGGGCATCTTTGCGATTGATTGTCGTTTGGAACGGATGAACCGTCTCGTCCAAGCGACCGGCTGTAAAATCATAACCGATATCGTTCAACCACTCGTGATTGAGCTTAATTTGTGTCTCCCGGTCTGCTGACCAATCGAGTTTCGGGAATGTTTTCCCATCAAGATCGGTGAGCAACGTGATGATTGCTTGACGGAGCTCCGCGAACAATGGATCGAGCTGAGCGACCGTCATTCCTGGCTCATAGTCATGGAGCAATGCGTCGTATGGGTGATTTTCGTATCCCCAGTACTCGACGAATTTACGTTCTGTCGCGACGATTTTTTCTAAGAATGGTTCGAACATCGCCCAGTCATTCGCATCCTTCGCTTTTTCCCAAACACTTTCCGCTTCCGAAATCAATGTCACAAAGGCTTGATATTCCGCTTCCGGAATTTTTGAGTCCCGATCAAATGCCTGTTTCGCTTTCTCGTACGAGATCGCATCGAGTCCCGTCAACGATTCTTGCCCCATCGCGCCTAACAAGGACTGGTACTGTTCCCCTGTCCGGCGACGGAAACTTTCTGTCGATAAGAAACCGAGTGATTTCGAGCGGTTCGGCGCTGATTGTTCCGGCATGTATGTCCGCATGTCCCAGTAGAGTAAAGCGACTGCTTCCTCATAGGCACCAAGTGCGTCGAAATGGTCGCGCCACTGTTGTAACGTATTCATTCTAAAATCCCCCTTAAAATATGTAATGGTCTACGTTTTTTAGCATATCACAAAATGTTCAAAACATTCATACAGGAACATCTCCTGAAACCTTTGTGGTCATTTGAACGTATAAATTATATAATCAATGTAACGGAGAAAGGATGGACCACACGTGAAAACAGATCAAGAACTGGCGACAGCCATCACCATCGAGTCAAACGGACAAACGCAACTGATTACCGGTCAACCACCTGAGTTAGACTGGATTGGTACGGGACGAAGTGCCTTCGTGTTTCGGATTCAAGGAACGGACCGCGTCATCAAAAAATTTTTCCCTAGCCATCGTCATCTTGCCGTCCTTGAAGGAGCGATTTATGAGCAATTGTCGTCGTTTTCGACGTACGCCAAACAATACGCCTACGGGGCGGATTACCTCGTCATCGAATACATCGAGGGACAGACGTTGTTCGACTGTCTCGTCAACGGGACGTTGATTCCCCGGGACGTCATCCGCTCTGTCGATCAAGCTTTAGCGGACGCACGCTCCGTCGGCTTAAACCCGTCCGACATCCACTTGCGCAACATCATGCTGACGAAAGACGGGACACGGATCATCGACGTCGCACGGTTCCGTCAGACAGAACCGTGCTCACAGTGGGACGACTTAAAGCGCGGGTATGATTACTTTTATTGCAAATCGTATTTTCCGAAAAAGCTGCCGGAGGCTTTTCTGAACACAGTCGCCGATATTTATAAACGCCGGATGTTCGAGTCACACCGTAATACCGGGTGACGCAGATAGATGAAGCGGTAACGTATCTTATGAACGATGAGATACGGTAACGTTTTTCCTGATTCACTTCATAACTCGACTACTGAAACAGGAGAATTCATCCGTTTTCGTCATACATTTTTTGGTATAATCAGGATAGATGAAAAGCAATTCATACCCTGTTTGAAAGTAGGTCGACAGATGAAAGAAATGATTCAAACGCACGATGATTTACTTGACATGCTTGACGATTTACTGCGTGAACCGACCGCATTTTGGAATGATTTTTACGCCGACCGTGACAAACGGATTCCTTTTTTCGTCAACAAGCCGGACGAAAATCTCGTCCGTTATTTTGAACGCGGTATCATCGCACCGGGTCACGTTTTGGAGCTCGGTTGCGGCCCGGGGCGTAACGCGCTGTATTTTGCAAGACAGGGATGTACCGTGACCGCTGTCGATTTATCACGTCAGTCGCTTGCCTGGGCGCGCGAACGGGCGCAGGAGGAGCAGCTCGACGTCGACTTCATCGAACGGAACATCTTTGATTTCCCCCTTGCTAAAGAGGCGTATGACATCGTTTACGATTCCGGTTGCTTCCACCATATCGCTCCGCACCGCCGACGCGATTATCTTACGCTCGTCACCGATTCCTTAAAGCATGGCGGACATTTCGCCCTGACTTGTTTTATCGAAGGCGGTGAGCTCGGCGGATCCGACATCTCCGACTGGGAAGTGTACCGGACACGCAGCTTAAACGGTGGATTAGGATTCACGGAAGAGAAGTTACGGTTGATTTTTGCTGACTTCGACGTGATTGAAATCAGACCGATGCCGATGATGCCGGCGTCCGCGACGACTTTCGGTCGTACTGGACTGTGGACGGCAGTGTTTCAAAAAAAGCACGATAATGGACCTCTGCTATATAAAAAGAACGTAGCAACGTGAGCCCTGATGTGCACCTGACAAAAAACCATGGAGGACGACCTCCATGGTTTTTTGTCACTTTGCTTTTTTTCCAGTCACGCGTTTCGGTTTAGCGAATAACCCGAAATACAATCCGACCAATACGCTGACGATGATCCAGCCATCTGTTTTATCCATCTCGATGCCTCCCGTCTTTCACTGAAGTGTTCCTAAATCATACACCAATGAATGATTACGCGCTTCATGAACACTCATTTCTTTCGACTTACGATTGAAAATGATAATGGAACAATACGAGCACCGACAAGATCAGGGACTGATTTTGCTGCTCCTTGACTTTAAACGTTACGTCGGACCGCAAGTTCGCTTTACTCGTCGCAATCACCTCAGTCCCTCGCCAGACTTTAATCTTTGAGGATAACGTCGAGGACGTGACTTCGTACTCGACGTCTTGATAGGACAGGAGCATGACTTCTTTAAACGTACTCATCCGTTTCAGTGACGCGTCGGTCCGGACCGTGCCTACGACTTCACCGTTTTCGTAGACGAGCCACTTTTGATTCCGCGCTAGAAGAGAACTCCGTTGTTCGACGTAAGAAAACGTACGGTCGGAAAAACTGAAGTTCAGATTCAAGAACCACCCCCGCAGCTTTGCCGAGAGCTGAACAAACAAAAATTGCCATCCTTTTGGATAGCTCCGTCGATAGGATCCAATCTGCTGTGCACCTTCCAGCACGTATTTCGGTCGCCGTGTCGTCCGTTCGACGCAACGTGTCGCTACCGTCTTCGCGCGTCCCACGTACCGCATGTCGCGTCTGATTTGCCAGTAATCGAGAAGCGCGCCACCAAGTGCTGCGAGCAGAAGCAGCGAAATCAGACCAAATTCCAGCCAACTAAACATGCCGGTTAAGAGGAAGCGGATGACCATTCCAATCGTCAATAATCCATACAATAACAACATTTCACCCATCGTCATTCTTGCCTCCTTTTAATACCCGCTCGTTAATCCTGGTTTTAGTGTACACTAGCACGATTACGATAGTAAGGATTATCTAAATGAGTTAAAATATGTTAATGGATGGAATTCAAGGAGGAGATGCAGCATGACTGAACAACGACAAATCGCACTCGTGACCGGTGCCAGTCACGAACGGGATATCGGGGCAGCGATCTGTCGGACGCTTGCCGCACGAGGCATCGAGATTTTTTTCACCGCCTGGCAAGCGGAAGCCGACTGGATCCCATCATTTGAAGCGGAGTTAGCAACATTCGGCGTCCGGGCAAGAGGATTCCGGATTGACTTAGCCGATCCGGATGCAGCCTTTATTGTCCACCAAACCGCTGTTACCACACTCGGCCAACCGTCGATTTTAATCAACAACGCCGCTCACTCGACGCAAACTGACTACTTGTCACTTGACGCCGTAGCGCTCGACGCCCACTATGCGGTCAATATCCGGTCGACGTTACTGTTATCGGTCGAGTTCGCCCGTCACCTGCAAGCGTCACCGTTATCCTCAGGACGGATCATCAACATGACATCCGGCCAGGAACGCGGACCGATGCCGGGTGAACTTGCTTATGTCGCGACGAAAGGTGCGATTTCTGCTTTTACGCAGACGTTCGCCCAGGAAGTTGCCCCGTTCGGCGTGACGGTCAACGCCGTCAACCCCGGTCCGACCGACTCGACTTGGATGACGGATGAGATCCGCTCCGCCCTGCTACCGAAATTTCCCTTTGGCCGCATCGGGGCACCAAACGACGTCGCCCGCTTGATTTCATTTCTCGTTAGTGACGAAGGTGCCTGGATCACCGGGCAAGTTCTGCATTCGGAAGGTGGCTTTATCCGTCAATAATGGCATAATCCGTTAGTCGGCGAACGAAAAGGTCACTGGACGATGACGTCCGGTGACCTTTTCGTTTTCTTATGTTGCATACGAATCAGACGTCATCCCTGCAAAAATTGAGTCAAGGACGGAGCGACGACTTCTTCGCGTTCCAGTGTTTCATGACCGACGACCATCACTTCGCTCGTTACGAGATCCACACATAACAGGTCCCCATCCATGTCTTCGTATCCGATAATGTACCATGATTTTAATCGATCCGCTTGATGGTGTTCGACTTCAATGATACTCCGAAAAATCGCTTGTGATTCCTCAAACAGATCAACCGGATGAACACATGCATAACGTGGCAATCCATCGACATCCGTCAATCGTATTTCTTCTTCCTCAACCGGTAACATCGCCATTACTTGTTCAATCGTCATCACTTCTTCTTCACATCCCTTTTAGGAGCACGTCGCTGTTTCATCTTCAGTTTGATGCTTCTTTATGTTAGTAAACAAAAACAGACTTCGGAAACTCCCGAAATCTGTTAGCATCATGACGTATTTTTCTAGGGTAGCTCAGTCGTTTCGATTGGTCAACCCAAGGAATTGGGCTTTTTGATTAAACAGTTTCCGGTAGGACAGGTAGCCGACCATGACGGAAGACACGGCAGCATTCGTCAAAATCAGGAACAGGATTAATAACTGGTACATGACAGCTTCCATCGGATCGGCCCCACCGATGATCAAACCGCTCATCATGCCGGGAAGCTGGACGAGTCCCATCGTTTTCTGCGCCTCGATCGTCGGAATCATACTCGTCTTAATGGCGCTTTTCAAACTTCGGTCAATCGCTGTTTTCGGAGTACCTCCGAGCGCTAAAATCAGCTCAATGACTTCATCGCCCCGTTCGACCTCATCCTTGAACTTATTCAGGAACAGGAGCGACAAAATCATACAGTTGCCGATCACCATCCCGCTGATCGGAATGACTTCCTGCGCTTCGAACGGAATGATTTGAAGACCGAGCATGATGCCCATCGTCAAGACTTCGACACTGACTAACGTCAGTAAAATAACGCCCGTAATCCCGGGAATTCCGTCACCTTTTTTGATGATGTTGAGCGTTGCCGCGACAATCATCAACAGAATCATCAACCCGATGTAAATTTTACTGTCACTTTCGAAAACGAACGTCAAGATATAACCGACAACCAACAACTGGACGATCGACCGGACCGTCGCTATCAAAATATCGTTGCCAAGTCCAAGCTTTAACGTATATGTCAGCACTAACGGAATCAAGATGAAGACTAAGGCGGAAGCGAGTTGCACGTAACTCATTGGTCGACCCCCTTGACGAACGCTTCGATGACGGGATTATTCGAGTCCTCAATCAACTCAATCGTTCCCTGTTCAATCAATTGCCCGTCTTTTAGGAACCACATGTCATCACTGACACGGCGCGCCTGTTCGAGATCATGCGTAATCCAGATCACCGTCACGTTGAATTCCCGTTGAACTTTTCGGACGAGCGCCTCGATTTCCTTGACCATCCGGTAATCGAGACTTGCCGTGATCTCGTCGAGCAACAGGACATCCGGTCGGTTGACGAGTGTCCGAGCGATCGCGATGCGGCTTTTTTCGCCACCCGATAGTTCCTTGACGTTTTGTGTCAACGGTACCTCTTTCAAGTCGACCCGCTCCAACAGACGTTTTGCCTCTTCCTGTTCCAATGTCTGACTGAAGATCGCTTTCGGAAGATTCAAATTGTCGTACACAGTCCCCGCGATCATCGGGGCACTTTGAAAGGCCATGCCAATCTTTTTTCGAAGCTCCATCATATCGATGTCTTTTAGATCGGTCCCATTAAAATAAATCGCCCCGGCGTCCGGGGAAAGTAATCCGTTGATTTGTTTCAGACACGTCGTTTTCCCGGCACCGCTCGGTCCGACGAGCGTCGTGATTTTTCCTTCCCGAAACGTCCCGGAGATCCCTTTGAGAATCGATTTGTACTGGACATCCTTAAATTCAATGACTGCCACACCACTCCACCTCACCTTTTTGGTCGTTTTTTCTAGTGTAGCAGGGACGGTTGCCGCGCGGACAGCGAGAAGGTTCGACAGATGCACAAGGCTTACACCATACAGATGAACGAATCGCGGACATCACGTCAGACGATAGACCCAGAATTCTTCGCCGTTCGTTTCATCGATCCGTTTGATATCAGTAAAGCCCGCTTGCCCGTAAAAATACTTGGCATGCGTATTTTCTGTGTGTAAGCTCAACACGATTTCATCGACTTCGAAATGGTCTTCGATGAAGCCGATTGCTCGTTTTAAAAACTGCGTTCCTAAGCCTCGTCCTTGATACTGCTGACCGATCATGAACCGGTCAAGCCAGATGTACTTGTCCGTCCGGTTTTCAGCACCAATCATCATGAACCCGACCGGCTGCCTGTTTTCGCATAAGGCATAACAACGCCAACCGTGGTCGTGATCGTTCATCGCTTCCTGAAGCGACTGCGCGTTCGTTTCGATATATACGCGCTGCGCGGCTGCGACTTTTAATCCGAGAACCGCGGCCAGATTCGCGTCATTAATGTCTTCGATCGTCATGAAAGGATTCATTGGCCATTCACCTCCTCTGCGTTCTTGTGATCTCTACAGTCTGCTCAAGACACGAACAAATCCCGCATCGCTTCAACAGACTAAGCGCGATACGGGTTATAGCGTACATGGATCAATGAAACAAGCGATTTTACCGTCCTTCACGAATGACACGTGTTTTCGCAAACTCATCTTCCGGTAAAACGGAGGCATCCTTCAGATAACGCTGACGGTCCTTAAAGAATTTCCCTGCTGTGAATACTTCACGGTAAGCAATCCGTTTAAGGATTTGTGTCGTTTTCAACGGTTGGTCGTCTTGACTGACGACACGAAGTCCCATAACACGACTGCCGACCGTTCGGCCATCCGTCAAGCGTAATTGAACCGTTTCCATGACGACATCGACGACGGACTGGGTGACGATGCCACGGATGACGGGACGTTTGACCCGTTTGAGAACTGTTTCTTCAAGGACATTTACAATGACAGCGTTCACCATCAAGTTAACGACAGCCGCTCCGATTCTTCGTTTTGTGAGGGATTCCATTTAAATCATCCTTTCTCGATTTGAATTTAAAAAAATGCCCCTTCTTTTTCTGAAGAAAGAAGGGGCGTCATGCAAAACGATGAAACGTCCTGTCTGCCCAGCCATGCGGTGACTTCAGAGGCAACGAACATCCCCTCTCTTTTCCCGTTTTCTCATGGATTTAATCGAACGGTGACCGTTGATGTTTGAACAGTAATCTGTCTGAGTGTTGAAGCGTCAGCGTTGTCCTTTGATCGTTGAACATTCAGCTTTGACCGGACGGTCGCAAGGACCATCTTGGATGCTAATCGGTCAACCGATTAGAAGATGTCCGTTATCGCACGGACGACGCGTGTTCGGTTATGAAATCATCAGACAAACAGGACGGTAGGTTTAGATTAATATTTTCGTAAGTGTATTACTTTCAGATAGACTGAAATCGACTTCGGCATCAAATGCGTCGATTGACTCGTCTAACTGTTGAATGACTTGCCGAAGACCGGAGGGGTCAATCAATTTCGGTTCTAATCGTTGGATGAACAGACGACGCGTTTTTTCAATTTCTTCCGCGTCCCCTTTTTCACGCGCACCGTATGTCGCTTCGATATGATTTTCTGCACGCCGCTCGATCTCGATACGTTCCTGTTCAATCGTCTGCTCCACTTCATGCAGTTGTGTTTTGAGCGTTTGTAACAATTGGCGATCGTAGTCAAGACCCGTATCGCGACGATCAATCGCTTCCGCGACCGTCATCTCGGTCCCGGCGATTCGGACACGCGTCACGGCATTCGATGCGGTAATCGCTGCTTTGATTTGATTTCGACGCTCAATCAATGCGCGAATCGACTGGAGATTTGCCGCCGCTTCCGTCGCGAACTGTTCGACGTTCGGAAAACCGACAGGCGGTTTGTCTCCCGTATGCAATCCGATAAAGTGACCAAGCTGACCTTTTTTAATCCGTTTATCTAACATTTTTAATTCCACTAATCCACGATGGATCGACATCTCAATCTGCTCGATGTTCGCCACTTCCTTTTTAGATACTCGTGAGCTCCGCTCTACCTTTTCAGCATAGCAGAAAACACTTTGAAAATCGGGCAATCGATGTTTCTTTCAACCTTACAAAATTGTCATATACTGATTTACCTTCATGTTATAATTCCATTATCAGGATATTCATGTTAAGAAAACGGAGGAACTGAACGCATGCCACACAGACTGCAATTGACGGCCCCCCAGACGCTCCAGTGGGTCGAGCAACCCCTAGCGCCCTTGCAAGCAGATGAACTACTCATCCAGACATTACATGGAGCAATCAGCATCGGCGCGGAATTGCCGCAAGTCATGGCGACTGACCGGTCAGACCTCGCCCCGACCTATCCGAAGGAAACGGGATACGAGAGTTACGGGGAAGTGCTGGCGATCGGAGAGGACGTCTTTGACATCCGTGTCGGTGACCGCGTCGTCGCTTTTTACGGTCATCACGACATCGCCACCGTCCGCGCAGCAAAAGTCATTCCCGTCCCGCGCGACCTGCCG
Organism: Exiguobacterium sp. s95; assembly: GCF_018618655.1. Taxonomy (NCBI): domain Bacteria; kingdom Bacillati; phylum Bacillota; class Bacilli; order Caryophanales; genus Exiguobacterium; species Exiguobacterium sp. s95. The sequence goes on from NZ_JACSMM010000001.1 coordinate 507,151, forward strand.
CCGCAACTCGCCTTGTTGACGATTTTGTCGTGTGACGCTGCAAAAGGCGTCCATAAACTTAATCCCCGTCCGTCGGATGCCGTCGCCGTGACCGGGCTCGGAACAATCGGGTTATTGACCGTCTTTTACCTACGTCACTACTTCGGTCTCTCGCGCATTGACGCCGTCGACCCGGACGAAAGGCGACATGCACTCGCAAAACAGCTCGGGGCAACCCGGACGGTTACGTCCGGAAACGACCTCGAGCTGAATACCTATGCCGCTGCCCTCGAATGTTCGGGACGGCAAACCGCGTTTGCGCATCTTCAGGAGGCACTCGTCCCCCATGGTCAGCTCTGCATTCTCTCTGACGGCAATTACGACGTCTTGTCGCTCTGCCCGAGCTTCTATGCAAAAGAGTTACGGATCGTCGGATCGAGTGACGGGCTCGATTACCGCGCCCATGCGGACTGGTTTTTGCCGGTCGCCCGAAAGACACCTGCCTTACTCAAGCTGTTTGAACAGTCGGTCGATTGGTCGGACTTGATTCCATGTTTCGAGGCTTTACAGGCAGGTGCAAAACCGTTAAAAGTGTTTATCAGCTACGACCGGTGACCGTGTTTGTCTGACAGACACGCCGTTCGGATCGACGGCTTCCCTGTCTTCCCCCGTAAAAATGACTTGCTGTAAGACGGTATGATCACCAGGCACCGTCGTCACTTCATCGATTGCATGGCCGAACAACCGTTGCAACTCCTGTTCGAAGCCGACTTGTTTTGTTGACAGCTGAATCCGTTTCAGCGGTTGATCGTCCGATAAAATCGCATCGTGATGCGTCTGCAGTTCAATCCGGCAGGCGTACGGAGTCTGGATGAACGTACGCCGTTCATTCGCTTGGATGGTCCAGCCCATCTGTTGCGCACGCTCGAGAAGCAGCGTCCGTTGTTCAGGTGTCACGAGAAAACCGAGATGGTCGAAGCGGACGGCTTTCCCGTGACCGAACGTGACGTTGATGGCACCGCGTTTCATCTCGATGATTCGAAAGCGGACTCCGTCGTCCCGGAAGTCATCCCATGTCAACGGTGGATCAAACGCGGTAAACGCACCGTCGACCTTTCCAATCCGTTGCGTGACCGTAAAGCCTAATTTTTCATAAAACTGTTCCGTCGTCTCAACGTTCGGCGTCCAAAGATGATAATGAAACAACATCGGCGTTACTCCCCTTCGCAATCAGTTCAGGAAACGTCATCACGTCGACGTCCTGACTGTCGTCTAAAAATTGTTTTAATAGCGGTAAATGGGCGGCACCGTACAGGACGAGAATCCGTTCCTCCGGTTCCGCCAAATCAAGAATCCGGTTCGCGATCAACAGATTGCGGTAGTACCAGTACTGAATGACCCATCTCGCCCCGACGTGCGTCGCCGGATCAAGCCGGGCGAGTTGCCGGTACGTCCGGTGACTTGCTTCGACCGCCTGTTTGTCATTTAGTTGTTCAAGAAATGAGAGGTAGGTCTGCCCGAGTAATGCCGCTTCGAGTGCCTCGGATTTTTGTTGCTCGGCACGTATAAACCGGTCAAACGCGATCAGGTCGAGCTGTTCGAGTTCCGCAAGATTCGGGACACCTTCCACCGTCTGATTCCAGTCCACCGCCTGCAGACCGGCCAGACCTGCCAAGCGCGCTACTCGAAACCCGAGTTGATGGCGTTCATTCGCCGTCAGCGTAAAGCTTTGCTTGAGGTAAGCGGAATAGTCGGCATTCAGTGCACCCGCCTGCTCAGGCAAAGTCTCTAGCGCGACTTCTGTCGGACGAAATGTTTGCAGGACCTCGGCGACCTGTTGAATCTCCCGCTGCCGTTCGTCTGAAAACACATCAAAGATGCGCGGACGAAACAAGTCTCCGTTATCAGGACGGTCCAAATGAACGGTCCCGACGAGTAATACGGTCGCGCGTTGTGCCATCGAATATACCTCCCTTTTCTACTATTTCCATTTTACTGTAAACAGCAGGCTAATCCTAGTCCGTTTCGTTAAAATAGCCCTCTCGCTGATTGCAAGAGGCGACTCGACCTGACTTCCCTCCAAGTAGAAGGAGAAGACGAACTGCGATGCAGAATCTATACACTTGCCGAAAGATTCAATCCGGCAGAAAAAACCGAACCGATTCATGTCAGCTCAGTGAATTTAAAGGAATTAAAAAAAGGAAGCACGTCAAAATTAGTCCGCGAGGAGTATCCGTCTATGAATATGAACATCCGTCAACTGTCCGTTCATGAGAACCCTCCGATGGAACTTTTGTTATCAGCAGACCCTTCTCAGAAAATAGTTGATGAATACTTGAAGAGAGGTCGATGTTTCATAGCTGAATCTAGGAATCAACGGATTGGCGTGTATGTGCTTCTCCCGACAAGACCGCAAACGATTGAAATTGTAAATCTTGCAGTAGAGGCGAGACATCAAGGTAACGGCATAGGAAAACGTCTTTTAAGACATGCCATCCAAACTGCACAAGCGATGGACTATACAACCATCGAAATCGGAACAGGAAATTCAAGCATCGGTCAGTTGGCGCTTTATCAAAAATGTGGATTTCGGATCGTCGGAGTCGACTTGAATTTCTTCTTGAGGCACTACGAAGAGGAGATTGTAGAAAACGGTATCCGGTGCACAGACATGATTCGGTTGTCTGAAGACATATAAAAGTTTCTACTTCCTTCATACCAAATAGCTCGTCTCGATTTTATACGGAGACGAACCTTGCCTTGCTTTTACACAATCAGTCAGCCCTTACGAACAACAAATCAATTGGGAGTAGCTCGAGCAAAGAAACGTGTCATCAGATATCCTCCTCACAGTTCACACTTTATGCAATTATGTTCTGCACACAATGAGAGGATCTACATATGGTCCAAACATACACAGAAGCAAAGAACATCACAATTTCTCACCTCATGCGTGATTTAATTCTTAATCGTATCGAGAATGAAAACAATTTGACACGCTACCGTATTTTAATGGCAGCACACGAAAAGAAGTTTGAAACTGTTACGTTCGAGAATACGAAACAAGATGCACCATCAGGTGAGTCTCATGATCGTTCTTCTCCATCGTTATTATGCGAATACGCAGACCCAGTTTTTCGATTTCGTACATAGGAATCAGTCCTTTTCAACTCTATTCCCATAGTATTGAAAACATCACCTCACTAACATTGCGTAAGAACCACAAACCTATTGCAAAATACAGCATATTAGATTTTTATATTAAACGACCGTTTTATATAATTAATTTTCCTGTAATTTTAAACTATAATTAAATGGTGCTTACATAATTGATTAAAAAAGGAGAACATACAATGTCAATTGTTAAACAATTATTACATTCTCACGGAGAAGACTTTGAATTAACATGAGGTGGACAGAACTTAGGTGTTTCTAGGGGAATGATGAATAGCGATGAAATTACTAAACGAGGTTATATTGGTTTTCCGGAGGAAGTAGATGTTCAAGTAGGAGATTGGGTAAAAGGTAAACTAACAAACAATGTATTCAATCGAGTTAATAATCGTTCAACGGATCAGTCAATCAACGTAGTAAACACTTCGAATCATGATCTATTCGATGAAATAAAAAAATCTTAATGATAACGTCGCTAATAAAGACGAGTTACATGAGTTGAGATTATTGGTAAACGATATGGAAAGCAATCAAAATACTTTTGCTTTCAATCAGTCTTATACAAAATTTATAACAAATGCTGCTAATTACATGACAATTCTCTCTCCTTTTATTCCTGCATTAACTCAGATGATTACATCGTAAATGATTTAGTATTAAGAACTATGAAATGCACGTGATTATCACTCCTGATTAGTGGATATAATGTTATTAGGAGAAGTTACTATGCAGGTTGTTAATAAAGACGAGAAATGATGGTGTACTATCAATTGAACACAATTGAAGTAATGATTACTTCTTTTTGGAGTCTACAAAATTCTGACCCAAGGCGTCGATGCTGGATTCGTGGACCCAGTGGTCCTGTTTATCGATTCGACACACGTCAAAGCAAATGCGAATAAGCGGAAATATAAAAAGAAACATGTTCGTCGTGCAGCACGTTTTTATCAAGATGAACTGGAACAAGAAATCAATGATGATCGTGAGACGCACGGAAAAAAGCGTTTTACCCCCAAGAAGAAGGACGAGAATGATCAACGTTTGACGAAGGAGAATACCACGGATCCTGAGTCAGGATATTACGTGAAGGGGGAGCGTGAAAAGCAATTCGCCTATTCCTTTCATACAGCATGTGATCGGAATGGTTTTGTCCTCGGGACAATTGTCACACCAGGTAATATTCACGATAGTATCATTTTAAAGCCCTTGCTCGAACTCATCATCCACCGTTTTACCGTCCCGTTTGCAGTCGTCGCAGACTCCGCCTATAAAACCGCCCCCATCGCACATTTACTTCTCAGACAGCGTATTTTGCCAGTCTTCCCCTACACTCGCCCCAAAGGGGTGAAGGGTATGTTCAAAACGAATGCCTTCTATTATGATGCGTATTACGACTGCTATCTCTGTGAAAATAATCAGCCACTTGTCTATCGAACAATTACACGGGAAGGAAGACGGGAGTGGGTATCAGATCCAAAGATCTGTGAAACTTGTCCATTTCTAGAACGGTGTACGAAAAGTCAGACGATGCAGAAAGTGATTCATCGGCATATCTGGCAAGATGCAATCGACGAAGTCGAGCAACTTCGCCATACACCGGTTAACAAGTAGCTGTATACCCGACGAAAAGAGACAATCGAACGTGTCTTTGCGGACGCGAAAGAAAAGCATGGCATGCGTTGGACTCGCTACCGCGGGTTAAAAAAGTGACGATGCAGGCCATGCTCACTTTTGCTGCCCTGAACCTCAAAAAATTGGCCAATTGGTCATGGGATTCCAGTCGGAATCCTAATGGAGTGTCATATTTTTTACGCATACATAAAAACAAACCCTCATTTCCAAGTGGAAATGAGGGTTTGTCTACAGTCTGAAGAGGCTGGGACATAACTAGCTGACTCTTAATGAAAATAAGGGATTGCCATCATCATGATGCGCCATCCCTTATTTTTTTCATCACCTCTTGTTAAATTGCCCCTCGGGCAATACTTTGGGTGAGCCACTTTCTCAGATTTACTGCCATAAGAATGAAGCCAAGCTCACGTTCCACCTTTGCTTTTCCTCTTACGGAAAAACGAGTGAAACGCAAATCAGCCTTCAGATTCCCAAAAACTGGTTCTACGTATATCTTACGTTTCGCGTAGATTTTCCCGTTTTTTTGATCTGAAAGCAGGTCCTTTACCTGTTCCTTTTGCTCTACCCATGCAACGTTTACTCAGACTTGGCGATGACGCCCCTTCTCTGCCTTGGTACAGAGGGATCGAAGCAGGCAGTCATCACAATCCTCACTTTCGTACACCTTGAAATCGCGGGTAAAACCATATCGATCCGTCTTCTTAGACATGTAACGGAACGTCACGTTCTGCCCGTTCGGGCATACAAAGTGATCGGTCGTTTCATCGTAGGACCAGTTGGCGAGGTTATAAGGATGATCACGCCATTTTCGCGCCCTCTCTTTTTGAAACATCGTATAGGGAACGAGTGGAATGCGCCCTCAGCGCATAAGAATCTCTTGATAATTTTCTTGGCTTCCATAGCCGGCGTCCGCAACGATATATTCCGGTAAAGTAAGATACGAAGACACCTCATCTAAAAATGGGATTAACGTGCGGACATCGGTCGGATTAGGATAGACATCATAAGCGAGGGTATATTGACCTTCGGTCGCAATCTGCACGTTGTACCTAGGCTTGAGTTGTCCATTTTGCATATGATCTTCCTTCATCCGCATAAACGTCGCATCCGTATCCGTCTTCGAATAGTCGTTCCGTCCATTGAACGTTTCCTTTTGGACGGCATACTTCCTTTTTCTTCAAAAAACTCCGTTTCCAATGTATAACTCTTAGTAGTTTTAATCCATATATTAGTATGTTGATTATATTTCTCATGATTCCTTTGTGCATTAGGTTGATCATCAAAGTCTCTTATAATTCCAAGTCTAATGGAGTCTGCGATTCAAGCATTACATCTTTCCTTCTCGTTGGGAAAGTTCCAAACTGCGACGACAGATCGCGGAAAAGAATTTAGCTGTCATGAACGAATTCGTGACACGCTAGGCTTACCTATGTATTTTGCGGATCCGTATTCTTCTTGGCAGTGTGGGAGTAACGAGAACACCAATAGTCTTCTCCGTGAATTTTTCCTCAAGGGGACAGATTTCGGAAAGGTCAGTCGTTCTGGAATCGCTCAAGCGCTCGCCTGGATTAATGGGAGACCACGGAAATGTCTCACCTGGAAAACTGCATACGAGGTCTTCACCGAAGAAGTGTTGCACTTAATTTGACAAACCGTCGAACAAAAAAGTAGGAACTTTATACGAAGTTCCTACTCTTCCAATAATACGGTCATATATTAACTAGTTTTTAAGGCTATATATAGTCCTTACACCATGTACCCCAGATCAGAAGCCGCCGTTGGATAGGCATAGATCATCTGTTTGAGATCCTTAGTCGTCAAATTAAACTGAATGGCAGTCGCGAAGTGATTTATTAATTCATCCGCTTCGTGGCTGATCAAGTGAGCGCCCAGTATTTTATCACTTTCTTCATCGATGATAACTTTCACCATTGCATATTTTTCGTTTGTGCGTTTGTAGGTGTACCAGTCGGATGTCTCCATTTTATTCACTTTGATTTGATGGCCCTTTTCTCTAGCCTGTTCTTCGGACAATCCGACAGAGGCGAGCTTCGGAAGCGTGAACACCACAGTCGGCATCACTTTGTAATTAGGCGACCGGTGATTTTTTTTGAGCAGGTTGGATGCCACCACATGCGACTCCATCGAGGCAATCGGCGTAAGCGGCAGCCCCTCAGTTGCGGCTGCATCCCCCGCTGCATATACTCTTGGGTTGCTACGGCTCTGTAGGAATTCATTGACGGCAACGCCTCTTTTTTCGCGCTCCACATTGCCTTTTTCCAGCTGCATGTCTTCTAAATCCGGCATGCGCCCGGCACCATGCAGTACCAGACCGCCTTCAAAGTGAACTTGTTGGCCATCATTCACTCCAGTTACGGTGTAAAAAGCTCCGTTCTTCTCGATTGACTTCACTTCTGTCTCCAGATGGAGATGAATGCCGACCTCTTCTGATTTTTCCATCAACAGATCCACTAACTCCGATTCGAAGTGTTCAAGCGGACGTTTTCCCCGGTGAATAATATGCACTTCCGATCCGGCTCGCGCAGCGATATGGGCAAATTCAAAGGAGATGTATCCGCCGCCGATAAACACCAGTTTCGCCGGCAACTCATCCAGTTCCAGAAACTCATCGCTGTAGGTAAGGTGTTCCGTTCCTTCAATCGCCAACGGCGCCGGTTTGGCTCCATTTGCGATCAGTATATGCTTTCCGGTTAAAATGTCATCGCCTACTTGAATCTGATCTTCACTCAAAAAGGAAGCGCGCCCGTGAAAGGCTTGAATCCCTGCTTTTTGAAAGTTCTTTTCCCGGCTATCCGGCACCGGTTCGGTAAAGATGCGTTTGAAAGCCATCAACTCCGACCAATCAAGGTCAGAACCTGCAGTGACGCCGTTTCCTTTCATTCTATGGATGCCATCAATCAGTTCTGCGGCTCCCACGAGCACTTTTTTCGGATCGCACCCCCGGAGAGAACAGGTTCCGCCAAATGGACGGGAGTCGATGATTGCTACTTTCCATCCTGTTTTACTGCACTTGGAGGCTGCGGCGGAACCGGCCGAACCTGTTCCAATCACAATCAAATCGAAGTTTTCTACCATTTTTCTCATCCTTTCCTTGCAACAACTGTCGCTTCCTCTATCTTTTTACATTTGTCCCATTAGTACTCCTATTCCACTGCCTTTGCCAACATAAACTGTGTACCTTGTCCAGATTTCCATTTTTTCTTCAATCAAAAAAATTAGAGAATAGCAGTGATTTTGCGTATACATATTTTTTCGAACAAGTGGCTAGTCGGCTAATTTTTCGAATACAAAAGGGCTAAATTAAAAATGATTCGCCGTTAGTTTTACTTTTGAAATTTTCTTTCAGCTGTCGTTCTTTCTTTTTTGCTAGTTTCTGCCTGTCTCATCAGCGAATCTACCCCTCAACCATTAGCCGGCACAGCAAGACAGTTTACTGACGTCTTTATCCAGTGTGATAGCAGCCAGTTTCAATCCTTCAGCCATTGTCAAGTAGGGCGTCATCGTGTTTTTCAGATCGTCTGTGGTTAAACCGAACTGCACGGCCAGTGTGGCTCCGTAAATGACCTCGCCCGCGTTTTCAGCTACTACATGCGCCCCAAGGATTTTTCTTGTTTGCTGATCTACCACCAGTTTGAAGACTCCGTTTGTTTCCTGGTTCACAAGGGCTCTTGGCACATTTTCAAGCGGCAGGACGGATGTCAGCACCGCGTATCCTTCATTACGGGCCTGTTGTTCCGTCAGCCCGATCGTCGCAATGGACGGGTTAGTAAATGTTACGCCCGGAACGTAACGCAGATCCACTTTCTTTTCCGCCCCATCCAGTGCGTTCTCCACTACTAGTCCACCTTCGTACGCAGCCACATAGACAAACTGCGGACCCAAGATCACATCGCCCGCTGCATAGATAGCAGAATTGCTTGTCTGCAGATACTCATTGACCGCCACTTCCCCACGCGGTCCAATCTCGACTCCGGCTTTCTCCAGTTGGAGAGAGCCTGTATTTGGCTGTCTTCCGGTGGCGACCAGCACTTGATTCGCTTCAATCATCTGTTCTTGTCCGTTTACTTCAAGATGAATTACTTTCACATCCCCTTTTTGTTCTACTTTTTTATAGATGACCCCTTTGATGAATTTCAGACCATGCTTGGTTAAGGCTTCTTCGGTGGCTTCCGAGATTTCAGGATCGTACTCTTTTAGTAGCAGTTCACTCCGTTGCATCATCGTCACTTCCGTTCCTAAGTTATGAAACAGCTGGCCCAGTTCCATCGCGATATAGCCTGAACCGATAACAGCCATTTTTCTCGGAACTTCTTTCAACTCCAAAGCGGTGGTGCTTGTTAAAAATTTCACTTCGTTAAGACCTGGAATATCCGGAATGGACGGGCTCGCCCCTGTGGAAATCAAAAATTTAGTGGCGGTATAAGTTTTTCCATTCACTTCGATTGTTTTTTCATCTGTGAATGAAGCTTCACCCCGAATCAGTTCAAACCCGTAATCACCAATTAGATCGATATATTTTCCCTGTCTCATCCCTTCAACCAGCTCATCTTTCTGGCTAGTTAGCGCAGCCAAATCAACCGATTCTGCATTTGTTTTCAGGCCAGTAAACGGGTGGCTGTCTGCCGAATGGTTGATTTCCCCTGCCCGAAGCAGGGTTTTGGAAGGGACGCAGCCAATATTGACACATGTGCCGCCAATAGTGCCCCGTTCGACCATCGCTACTTTCGCCCCTTTTTCAACGGCTTTGATAGCAGCCGAAAAGGCAGCGCCGCCTGAACCGATAATCAATAGGTCATAATCACTCGTCGGATTATGGGAGACAACTTCGTTTCCTTTGGCTTTCACCTTCGCTTCGCCCGCTTGATAACCTGCCCCGTAGATAGTCTCTTTCGCTAGTTCCAGTTTCTCTTCAGCGATTTCAAACGTAGCCTGACCACGGCGAAAATCGGCTTTTGTGTTCTCAGCGCCGCTTGCTCGCAATGCTACCATTACGTGAGTCTCACAACTCATACAAGTCATTCCCGTTACAGGAAGAGTGACTTGGATTTTGTCGTTGTTCATCGTAAAAACTCCTTTTCTAGTGATAATGATATTTGGTCTGTTCGGAAGATAGAAATCTGTGAATTTTTCAAGCTCCTATTACCCGTTCTTTGTCTCAAACTTCAATCAAGGTCTCTAAAATGGGGCAGTCATGCAGTTCTTTTTCATCGGGACATCGTCTTTTTAAATCACTCAACATCAACGATACTCGTTGTAAATCATCAATTTTTTTTCGAACCTCTTTTTCTTTTGTGGATACAAATTCATACATATCCGCACATCGGGCTTCATCCTTGTCTACAATTCCAAGGAGTCGATCAATTTCACTTAGGGAAAATCCCAGCTCTTGCATACGCTTGATGAAATCAACCCGTTTTACCGTATCTTTTGAATAGATGCGATATCCTGAACTGTTTTTGGTTGGCTTTTGTAATAGTTTTTTTCGTTCGTAATACCGAATCGTTTCTTTGTTGACGCCGCAGATTTCCGTAAGCTTCCCAATCTGGTAGTCCATTTCAATCACCTCACCTACATCTTAAACTACGTACCAAGGTACGTGGTCAAGTTTTAATAAGAAGAACGATTTTGACAAGTCATCACTCAAATTTTACTTCTTAAACTACTTATGATAGATGAATTTTCGATAACTTCATGATATGTTAACTTAAATTAATTGTCTTTCCAATCCCTGTCTGCTTCTGGCAAACTGCCAGTTGAGCTTTTTCGCTGTATTGGTTTTCTTAATGAGAGCAATATTTGAGAAACAATCGCTAACACGGGCAATTCAATAAGCGGACCAATGACTAATGCTAATGCAATCAGCAGCTGATCTGGAAAGGCGATTACAGCAATCGCTAAAGAAGCGGGCGAATTTCGTACAATGATTGTAAGGCTTAGACTCACTGTATCTTCGTAAGAAAATTTCATAACTTTCCCTACTGTTTGTGCAAGCACAAAGTTAACAACGAAGAAAAGTAAAACCGGTATGATTAATACAGAAATGACCTCTAGATTGTTGACTAAATAATTTCCTTGCGACGCGAACATAGCCAGGATTGCTAAGGATAAAAAGATTATTTGTGCAGCAGCGAAAAAGGGTACCACCTTCTTATTTAAGAAGACTTCTTTCTTCCTCAAGGCATAACGGGTCAAATGCGCAAGAACGAAAGGAATCACTAGTACCAGTAGAATACTTTCTTCAATCGTCGATAACGGGATGGAATCAATCGTACCGGCAAAAATGAACAGATAGATGGGTAGAAGCACTACCTGGAGGATCAAATTAATTGTCAAGACAGAAGTGGACAGTGGTACATTCCCTTTATCAATGGAAGTGAACATCAAATACCAGTTTGTACATGGGGTGACCATTAACATAATGAATCCAATCCATAAAGCTGGATGATCGGCAAGGACGACTGCCCCAAGGCTTCATGCCAATACAAGCGTCCACACAAAATTAATAACGGTACTTGTATTTAAAAATTTAAGATTCTTAAAGGCGTCTTTTAGATGCTGCAAAGGAATTGTTAGAAACGACCCATAGAGCATAAGCAGTAAAATGGAACGATGAAAGACTCAGCGTACGTTTCAAAAAAACACATTGTCTTAGGAAAAGCCCGGTACCTACTGCCAATAAAATGATAACCGTTTGAAACTTTTCGAATATGTTCATGATGACACTCCCTAACGTAAATAAAAAACTAAAGATATGTACGGTTAACTTTTAATACTAACTAACTCTCAAGATTTAAGCCAGCTCTGTTAAAAATCAAAACGTTCGTAAAAGTACACTTTTGCAGACAGAAAGGGAGAGTAGATGCTAGTCAAAATGCAACTTCTCTCCTCTTCTATTTATGCAGCTACCAATAATGCCTCATATGTTAACTAATATAGATTTAATGCCTTAGCAGAAAATATTTAAGATCATTGAAAATATGAAGAAGAGTGGCGTCTTTTATATGTAAGCTTCTTTCCAATTAAATTATTCATATTTAACGAACAATTTTCTCCATTGAAGATTCTACTAATTTAACGTTTTTCGGATTGAATATTACTACATTCGTTCCTTCTCTATGTACAGTACTTCTATATTTTATTCCTGCATACCCTTTGCTCATAAAGTATTTAGCTAAAAGTTGGAAAGGGGCGTACTCCCTTGCTCTTACATCATGCTCTGTACTATGAACAGGCTTAAATATCTGATCATTATTAAATAAGTTAAAGTAAAATAATGCAGTAATTCGACTTCTTTCCTCAGTTGATTTTTTCTTTAAAATTCTAGCAAAGTCATATATATCCATCGGCAGACTTGAATCTCCTACCAGATTGAAAATATTGTTGTCACTGTTGGATTCAAATCGCGCACTTGTATAAAAGTCACCTTTTTCAACTCTCAGTTCTGCTTCTATCGTTCTTAAAATAAACTTTTTTTCCGCTTCCTCAGATCTTCCCTTCCTAACAGGAATTACCCCTAAATATATAAATGCTTTACCTGGAGGGTTCATTCTATTATGATTTCTCACATGATCAAGATGAGGAATCATTCTTTGATAGAAATCTAATTCAATCTTCTCATTTACCCCAACGCCCCTATAAATCTTTCCTAAATCCTTAACTGAAATTTCGAATTGTGATGCCATAGAATTAACTACATCATCAAAAACTTTGAAAAAAGTATATTTTTCAATTATTTCTTCTAATGAAAGCCCTTCTGTTTCTCCACTGTACAAGGCTTCCTTCAATGTATTCCAATGTTCCGCCATTATTTCAGATAAACCATTCACTACCTGCTTCATTTCCATAACTGCACCTCAATTTCCATTTTCCATTGATAAGAGAAAGCGTATAACCAAAAAACGTTTCCTGATTATCAGCTACATTCCCTTTTGAAGTTTTCATAGTAACACTATTCTTTCTGACTAGTATATGCAAAAAAAGTGCATACTTGTATACTGACCATTTACTAAATTTCATAGCGAGTACACAGGATCAAGCTTTTTTCTATTCAAAAACAAAAAGGGGGATCAAACGACTCATAGGATAGATATTACCTACTCAATAAAAAATCAGCTATTAACAAAGGAGTGCTTTAACAATGACGAAATTAAAAAAAGCTGCAATTCTAACCACACTCACATTGAGCGGTGTATTAGCCGCTTGCGGACCTTCACAATAATCCATTACAACCGAAAAAACAGGACGTGGTGGTCCAACAAATTCGAAATGCGATCGTGACAGTGGAATACAAAGGACAAAAATTCTTAGTAGATCTCATGTTTTCTAAAAAGAACGAATTTGATTCGTTCGGTCCCGCTACAAGGGATGATCGAAATCCAGTAGTCGACCTTCCATTTTCTATCGACAAGATTATGGATGACGTAGACGCTGTCATCATTACCCACACGCATGAGGATTACTTTGATCAAGCAGCAAAAAGAACAACTTCCAAAAGACATCAAAATGATAATACAAGATAAAAAAGATACAGATATGGCACGAAAAGCAGGCTTTACAAATATCGAAGTCTTGAAAGAAGGCCAAGCGACGATCTTTAAAGGCGTCAAACTGACGGAAGTAGATGGTCGTCATGGCTACGGAGAGATGGTAAAGAAAATGGGAAATGTCATGGGCGTTATCTTTCAGCATCCAAAAGAAAAAACTTTATATGTAGTAGGTGATACCGTTTGGTATTCGGAAGTGAAAAAAATATCGATACGTGTAAACCAGAGATTTTTATTTTGAACGGAGGACAGAATCAATTCCTAGAAGGTGGTCCATTGGATTGTCAACACTAAACTAGACAATATTCTTAAGGAGTGATTGCTTGTAGTGAACGGGGCTTTGATAATCCAATGTACCGTGTATGCGAAGGTGATTGAACCAATTCACGTAATCCTGGAACTCGCGTTCTAGCTCCGTCAAACTCGAGAACACTCGTTTTTTAACAAACTCTGTCTTGATGATTTTAAACGTGGCTTCCGCGACTGCGTTATCGTACGGACAACCCTTTTCGCTCAACGAGCGACGGATTCCGAACGTATGAAGGGCATCCTCAATCAGACGGTTGTTGAACTCTCGTCCTCGATCCGTGTGAAACATCCGGATGCGACTCAAATCATGAGGAATGGAAGCGAAAGCACGATGGACCAGTTGCGCATCCTTTCGCTCGCCCACACTATGCCCGATGATTTCTCGGTTAAAGAGATCAACAAATACACATACATAATGCCATTTTTGACGGACCTTGATGTATGTCAGGTCACTGACGACAACGGATAGCTCTTCTCCTTGCTTGAACGCGCGATTCAATTCATTGGCTTCCGTCGACTCGTTGCACGCTTCTTTTTTAGGCTAGAATTGCGCGAGCGTGTACGTAGAGACGAGCCCTTGTTCTTTCATGATGCGTCCGATTCGGCGACGAGAGACGCATTTCCCTTGTTTTTGGAGTTCGATCTTGATTTTACGCGTGCCGTAGTTCTCTCGGCTGCGTCGGAAAATTTCACGGATGGCTTCCGTCACATCGTCGACCGATGGTCGCTGTCTCGCTTCATAATAAAACGTACTTCTGGGTAATTGGAGGACGCTGCACATTGCTGATACCGAGTATTTATGTCGATTATTCTTGATCACACTTACTTTCGTCCCATGATCAGCGCGGCTTGCTTTAAAATATCTGGTTTGGAACAAATCTATCTCTTACTTATAGAGAAATATTTAAGTGATTTCGTATGAGCTGTTTGAACTCATTTTGCTCTGTCAAACTTAATACACGTATGTTCTTTGGGATAATTAATGCTTCAGATTTTTGATAATACAGATAGATATGATTTTCATCTTCATTTACTTTTTCAATCGATTCCCAAGCAAGTTTAAGTGTTCGATTCAATTTCCCATCGTCAGAATTCCAATCAATACCCGATTCATGAAGATTCAACGTCACATTTCTCGGCCAACTACTATTTTTTTTCAAGAAGTACCTGCCTTGTCTCATAGCGATTGGCAGATACATTTTTTTCAAAAGAGGCCTCAGTAGAATAGCGAACAAAATCCCTACTGCTACAGCAATGGAGCAGAAAATTGCAAAGGGGATCGTTCTAGGTAAGAAATACAAGATCGATGTAAACCCGTAGAAGAATGCTAAAATCTCCGTATAGATCAACAAAAATTTGCGTCTTTTTTTATGATACTTTGTGTTTTCAATCAGGTCTTTCTGTAAAGACATTAAATCCTCGAACGTTAATTGATATTTTATAATCAATTACATTGCTCCTTTCTACAGTCTGGAAGCTCTCGCTTGAACTTCTTCTAAAAAACCTGCTGAATATAAATTTTTCTAGTATTGATCCATACTCTAGTAAAGTAATTTTTTGAATTATAAATTCCAACTAACTCCCGTTTCCTTTTCCGAGACTTCCCATAGTCTTTTTGATACTTTCTTATCTAAGGTGTGAGCTTTAATACCACAGTTGCCAACAGGACCTACCCAGTTGGCTCTTCCTGTAGGACCATAAAATCCACTCTCATCTAGATTGCCCTCTGTTGAACACATGAGTTCAGGGTATGCACCTTTTTCTGCTGATTGAACCATAGGTGACAATTTCATTAAACCAAATACGAATACGATTCTCAAACCTAAGCTGCCGCTTGTTGTTATTAATGACGTAGAAGACGAACCGGGATGACAGGCATATGCCTTAACATTGGTTTTACCTGCTTTTTTCAGGCGGTCTTGCAATTCATAGATACTCATAATTTGCGCCAGTTTACTTTGACTATACACATTATTTCCTTGATAACCCTTATCCCAATTCATGTCATCAAATTTGATAGTTTTAATCCCCACATCGTACCCCATACTCCCTACAGTCACTATTCGACCATTAGATTTTACACGAGGTCGTCATGAGCTTTTTTTGTTTTCTCCTAGGTGTTGCACTTAATATTACAATTCGTCACAAAAAAGACTAGCTCTGATTTCGGCTAGTCCAATCAATTGGCTCGTTCGTTGTCTGGAATCAATTGTTTAATCAACAACGTCTTCCCACTGATTTCTTTCGGAATTTCCGGGACCGCTTTTAAGAGGACATCCATTTGTCCACCGAACAAACGCTCTAACACGAAGTATAACTCCTTTTCATGCTCTTGTTTAAAGCAACGTTCGTCCGGTACGTACAACATCACAACTTCATCCGCTTCTTCTTGGATGTACTGGACTCGTTCGATACAATTCGGGAACCGCCGCACGATTCCAGCGAGTTCCCCTTCAAAGATTCGATGCCCATTTTTCAACTGGATATAACTTCGTCCGCGTCCGTCAATCGATGCGATGATCGGACCACCATGCCCACATTGACACGTCTCGTGACTAAGCGTCATCCGGTCACCAATCCGGTAACGGACAAGGGGCGTACCATGTGTATCAAAACTCGTCACGAGAATTTGACCGTCTGCTTCGACTTCGATGATACCCATCTCATAATGGAGATGTTTTTTACCGTAGCGGCATTCGGCGACAATCGGTGCCCCTTCCGACGAGGCGTACTGATCAAAGATCGGTGCATGAAATACTTCCTCGATTAAAGCACGTTCGTCCCGTGTCAACATTTCAGCCGTCGGAAAAATCGCCTTCGGACGGAATGTACAGTCGACAGCATGTTTTTTGGCGTATCGTGCAACTTCAATCATTCCCGACGGTAAACCATCAATCGATACTGGATTGAATCGGTTCAATTGTTCGATGTAAGCGGGAATTGTCAACGGGTTAATATTCTTAATTGAAAAAAGCATTTGATTGATCGCCTTATTCATCCGCCAATAGACGGGTGACTTTTGTTGTTCTGCCGCTAATGTCTGTCCCGTAAAACTCGCCCGGCGCATTCCCTGTTCAATTCCATGAGTCCATTTGAAATAGTCGAGGTGCGCCATGCGGATTTGCATGTCCTCTCTCGTATAATGCACTTGGATCGATTTCCCGGTCGTCCCGCCCGTCTTTCCAAGAATCGGCGCATGAATCCGCGCATGGACGTCGGCATTCCTTGTCCGTAGCGTCTCCTTATCGAGCAAGGGAATTTGTTTTAACTCTGACAACTGCGCAAGCGGAAGCTCAATCCGGTTCCTATCGAACAACTCTTTGTAGTACGGGCTATAGGCCTGACAAAACAGTAAAAACTGATTCAGGCGGGATAATTGCTCCTGCTCGGGATCAATCGATTGCCGTTCTTTCCGCTTCAATTCTTCGAACCGATTGCGGTAGGCGGACCCGTAACGTTCCTGGTACAAGACCCGTCCGTAAAGCGTCGTTAGGATATTCTGAATGAAAATCGGTGAATGGAAATAAATCGATTCTTTGAGTTGCATATGTTCACTCCCCTTCCTCATCATTCGACGCGCGACCTGTCAGCAGTCGCCACACCTTCCCTGTTACTTACATCTTATTTCCAGTCCTGCCGCTAGACAACCAAATCTTAAGGCATAAGCTTAGCTTTTATTTAGATGCTGTTTTACATTAATAACTTCAGTTCACAAATGTAAGTTAACGGTCCTTGAAATGACAAAAAAAGATAACCGAAGTCCATCTGACAACGGCTACCTTCTTTAGTGTACTTGCATGTTTTGATTTCCGAATGACCGGATTTGGATGGCTCCGAGGACGAGCTCTAACTCCGTTTCTTCTAACTGATCGATGATCTCCATGATCGTCAACGTCGTCCTGCCGTTATACAACTGAACGAGTAATTGACGTTCGACATCGACGGTTAAATCTTCGACAGGTTCCGCTAATAATTCTTGGTAAAAAAATTCACCCGTCTCCGGAAAAAAATAGTCACTGAACAATTGCATAAGTGCTAGATTACCCGTCGCTAAAAATAAGATTGATTGAAAAGAATACTTTTTACGGTTTCGTGCATTCAATCGCTTCAATATCATTTGGTAACGTGTATGATGACGTTCGTCCAAAAAACAGACAGCATTCATATCCGTCTCCCTCCCCTAAAAAATGATACTGTCCATCCCTCCAAAACAGTGCGCAAATCTTCTTTATTTGTTTTCCCTGTTTTAAAAAGATGAAGCATTTGTTTTTAACTATAACATTCGTTTGATTAAATCGCAGGTCGTTTGGGTAAATCTTTGTAGTAAGCAGTTAATGAGGAGGAATTGACATGACGCAACCACGTAAACGCCTGGCACTTGCCGGTGCGACAGGCTATATCGGACATAACCTACTAAATGAGTTGAAGAAAAAGTACGACGTCATTGCCTTGTCACGCAATGGTGACGATAAGGAAGATGAAGCGAATGTCGAATGGCGTTCGTGTGACCTTTTTTCGTTAGCGGATACGACAGCCGGATTAAAAGGAGCAGACATCGCAATCTACCTCGTCCACTCGATGATGCCGTCAGCAAAGTTGACGCAAGGCTCATTTGAAGACATGGACTTGATTTTAGCCGACAATTACGCACGCGCTGCAAAAGCAAACGGCATCCAGCAGATTGTTTACTTAAGTGGCATCATTCCGGACGAGACGGAAAATTTATCACGTCATCTTAAAAGTCGCCTTGAGGTCGAGCGCGTCCTCGGTGCATACGGTACACCGGTCACGACGATCCGCGCTGCGCTCATCGTCGGTCCGAAAGGGTCTTCGTTCCCGATTCTGTCAAAACTCGTCAAACGACTTCCCGTCATGCTTCTCCCGCGCTGGACGCGTAACAAAACACATCCCGTCGCGCTACCGGACGTCATTCATGCGCTCGGATCTAGCGTCGACCGCGAGGACCTCAAGGATCGTGCCATCGATATCGGCGGTCCGGAAGCGATGACGTACAAGGAAATGATTTTGAAGACGGCGGAAGTAATGGACAAAAAACAACCGACCTTCGACTTACCGTTGATGACCGTCAAATTGTCGCGGCTTTGGGTGACACTCATCTCTGGAGAACCGAAAGAAACCGTTTATCCGCTCGTCGAAAGTATGGTCCATGAGATGGTGGCGGATCCCGACAAGATGGTCGAGGGCATCAGTGACGGAAAAATTTCATTCGAGCAATCCGTACGGATGGCGATGGAAGAAGAAGAAGAAGAAGAGTCGAAATCAAAAAAATCAGGAAGCTCTTCATCGCACCAGAAATCACAAACGCTTGATGTCCGGTCCGTCCAACGTGTCCGTCTTCCAGACGACCGGAACGCGAACTGGGCTGCCGACAATTATGTCGATTGGTTATCGACGTTCGCGAAACCTTTTCTTACATCGAAGACAGCGGAAGAAACAGTCGTTCGGATTCATGTTCCGTTGCTTGACGCCCCGTTGCTTGAACTGACGAAAGAACCATTCGAAGACGATCAACAGGCAACGTACCGAATTACGGGCGGCTTGTTTGCTCAAGTTAAAGAAGATAGCAATGGACGCATCGAGTTCCGGCAAATCCCGGGTTCGCAAGAGTGTATCATCGCGATTCATGAATATGTTCCCGCATTACCATGGTTGCTCTATAAAACGACCCAGGCGAATGTCCATCTCATCGTCATGTATCTCTTTAAACTGCACCTGCTACGCTTGATGCAGACGACAGAAGAACAGCCCGACGAATCAGACATGATCGTTCCGGAACCGAACTGAATCAGCACTGTTTTTAGAGGCTTCTCACGATTCGTGAGCGCCTCTTTTTTCGTGTGCAACCGTAAGATGACGAAAGCAAAATAAACATGATACACTTACAATTGACTGTAAGAAAGGGGTTACAATTTGCATGCGCTCATTTGAAGAACGATTGACGAACCACCTGGAAGCGACGGCGCTTCTCGCGACACTGATTCAACCTTCACGCGATCAGCTCCGACTCGATAAATTAGATACATTTTCAAAGAAGTTATTACGACGCGACTATACGATTGCCTTCGCCGGTCATTTTTCTGCCGGTAAATCCAGTATGATCAATGCCTTGACGGGCGAATCCATTCTCCCGACGAGTCCCATTCCGACGAGTGCAAATATCGTCACGCTTCGTCAAGGCGAGACCGACGAAGCGATTGTTTCCTTCCATGATCGAAAAGCAGTCCGTCTAGCCTCGGAAGATGATTTGCAACACTTACGCCATTTCGGCCGTGACGGCACCGTCCAGCAAATCGACATCACCCATGCGACATCCGCTTTACCACCTGGTCTCGTCCTGATGGATACGCCAGGCGTCGACTCCGTTGATGACGCCCACCGGATTTCGACTGAATCGGCGTTACATGTCGCCGACTTAATCTTTTATGTCATGGACTATAACCATGTCCAATCTGAACTGAACTTCAGCGTCACAAAAGACTTGCTCGCTTCTGTTCCTGAACTCTATTTAATCGTCAATCAAATCGACAAACACCAAACATCCGAGCTGTCATTCGATGCCTTTAAACGATCCGTCGAAAAATCGTTTACTGAACATGGTGTTCAGCCGAAAGGCATTTTCTTCACGAGCCTGCGTGAGCCGGAATTCGCGGGGAACGACTTTTCTGCCGTCAAGCGATTGGTCGACCAAAGTATTCGTGACGCCCAGCCGAAATTGATCGAATCCGCTCAAACGACGCTCGAGGTCTTACACCAGGAACACATCAACTATTTAGAAGACATGATTGAAGAAGCATCTGACGCGATGCGGGATACGGTCTCGGCGACCGAACGCGCAGAAGCGGAGCGTGTGTTTGACCGGCATGCACAAGTCAAACATCAATTGACCCTGTTTGCTCCTGAACAATGGAGCAGCCGTTTTTCGGCACACCGGGAAAGTTTACTTCGCAATGCGACGCTGATGCCGTTTGAATTGCGCGAAAAGATGAAAACGTTCCTCGAATCTCGGCAACCTGCATTCAAGGTCGGATTGTTCCGGAGCGCTAAAAAAACACAGGCGGCGCAACAAGTCATCGCTGACGATGTCCTGCGCGCTCTCCAGTCTGTCACTGCTTCTGAAATTGCGCTTCACCTTCGAAAACTTATGAAACAATCGCTAGCGGAAATTGATTTGCTGTCTGACGAGCACTCGTTACGAATCGATCAACTCCCACTTGATCCACCGTTAGCCGTCATTGAGGAAGCACTTCAAGACGGCATCACGATTACCGGGGAATCGGTCTTGCAATTCACGAATCGGGTCGTTGCATCGGTCAGTGCTTGGTACGTCAAGGAAACGAACCATTGGCGAGAAGCGGTCCGCCAGGAGTTGACGCATGAAAACATCCCTGCGAAAGCGACGCTTCAAGCTGAATTTGAAACGCTCGAACAAAAATGTGACGTGATGACAACGTTCAAGAATGCGGAACAGGTGTTAATAAGCTACCTCGAACGAGCGAACGAACCGACCACTGACGATATGACAGCGGCACGTGAGCAACTAGAACAGTGGCGTACGCAGCTTACGCAGGCGACGCTCGACATTGAGACGTTTACAGGGATCAATCCAGTCGTGACACAAGAGATGGAGACTACGCATGAAGAAACGCTTCAAGCTGTCCCATCCCGTTATACATTAGAAGAGATGCAGCAAATCCAGACCATTCTCTCCGGTGTTCGCGGGTTCGAGGACGCTACGAAGTATTTGCAACAAAAGCTTGCGCGCGTGACGACAAGCGACTTTACGATTGCCTTATTCGGTGCTTTCAGCGCCGGCAAATCTTCGTTTTGTAATGCTTTGCTCGGTCATCGTGTCCTACCGGTCTTACCGAACCCGACGACGGCATCCATCAATCGGATTAAACCGGTCACGGCGACGCATGTCCACGGGACCGCAACGATCCGGTTTAAATCGGAGACTGACCTTCTCAACGACTTGAACGAAGCCCTGCAAACGTTTGACGCAACGATGCCGTCAGTCACTGCCGTCGTCACATGGTTGCGCGAACGGACGACAAGCGACTTGAACGATGCCTCTTTCTTACGCGCGTTCCTAAAAGGATATCCGACGGTCGAACCTTTCATCGGTACAGAACAGACAGTCGATCAATCGGCATTCGAGGAGTATGTCGCACAGGAACACCTCAGTTGTTTCGTCGATGTAATCGACCTGTATTTCGACAGCCCGTTGACACGTCTCGGAATCACGCTCGTCGATACACCGGGTGCCGATTCCATCAATGCCCGGCATACGGACGTCGCATTTGAATACATTAAAAATGCGGATGCGATTCTGTTCGTCACCTACTACAATCACGCCTTCGCCCGAGCCGATCGTGAATTTTTGATTCAACTCGGCCGGGTTAAGGATGCATTCGAGCTCGACAAAATGTTTTTCGTCGTCAATGCGATTGATCTCGCAACTTCGACAGCGGAACAGCAAGATGTCCTACACTATGTCGGCACGGAACTAAAACGGTTCGGCATCCGTGCACCACGCCTGTTCGGCGTCTCGAGCCTCAACGCCCTTGCCGAGAAACAACAAGGGATTGATGAACAATCCGGCATCGATTCGTTCGAACAAGCCTTCCATCACTTCTTGAACCATGATTTGAAAGGGCTCGCGCTTCAATCCTTGACGGAAGAGACGGACAAGACAATCCACCGCCTCAATCAATTGATTGATCAGACAGAACGGAACATCGCCAGAAAAGATGCCCGATTGACGGAACTCGATGCGCTCGAACAAGAAATCACGGCACACTTCTCGAACGGTCGGGTCGAACTCGTTCACCATGAGCTATTTGCTGAGATTCATGAATTGTTACATCACGTCAATCAACGCATCTATTACCGCTTCCCAGACTTTTTCAAGGAAGCCTATCATCCGGTCCGGTTTGCGAACGCGACGAAAGCAGTCGCTTTGCAACAAGCACTCATCGAATTACTCGGATTTTTGCGGTATGATTTTGAACAAGAATTACGTGTCACCCATTTCCGGATCGATAGCTGGGTCCAACGTGCCATTGCAAAGCGTCTTGACGAAGAGGCGATGTATGCTGCGAAACTGAACCCGTCGTTCCAACTATCACCACTCGATCCGCCAACGCTACCTCCGATGACGTTCAGCGGTCCGTTCCAAGATGACACGAAATACCGTTCCGTCAAAAGCTACTTCCGGAACGCAAAGGCTTTCTTCGAACGGAACGAGAAGGAGCACTTAAAAGACGCGTTGGTCGCGTTGACGAAACCGGATGCCGTTAGTTATCTCGAAGGCGAAGAGTCGCGCCTTCGTCATCTAACGGAGCAACATCTCGACGAGGTCTTCGCGACACTCTATGCCGAATGGACAGAGACATTATTGAGCCAAATTGAGACGGAACGTTCGACTTTGACGGATGCGCATCCACTGGACTCATTCAAGGCTGCCCAAGCGAAACTGCATGACGTATTTGAGCAATCGGTTCACTAAAACAGTGGGCTGACGCTTTAAGATTTGTTCAGGTATCCGTCATGAATGAGAAGACTATACAATGGAAAACGCCGCTGTCCCCGTGTGTAAAACGGAAACATCGGCGTTTTTTTGTATGACCGGCGGGAAAGGAACAACGATTTCTCACGCCTACTCTTCAAACCAGTGATTTCGGATAAAATAAACCGTCATCCCGATTGCGACGAGCACCATCACGCCAAGCGTAATGAAGTAACCATAGCGGACCGTCAGCTCGGGCATATATTGAAAGTTCATCCCGTAGATGCCGGCGATGAACGTCAACGGCATGAAAATCGTCGTAAAGATCGTCAACGTTTTCATGATGTTATTCATGCGGTAGGAGTTCAAAGATATGAAGTTTTCCCGGAATTCCGACGTCATCGCCCGATTGTATTCAATCATGTCGTTTAACTTCAGCAAATGGTCGTAGATGTCACGGAAAAATGCTTGTTTGTTCGGATGAATCGCCAGTCGTTTCGATTCGATGACCCGATACAGTAAATCCCGCATCGGTAAGACCGTCCGTGCGAGTTCAAGCAAGTCTGAGCGGATGTCAAAGATATCTTCCATGATTTGTTTGTCATTGCCTGCTTGTTCATATCGACCTTCGAGTGAAAAAATGCGGTCTTCCAGGTTATGAACGATCGGGAAATACCCGTCGACGATTTTATCCATGATTTTATGGACAACTTCGACCGTTAGATGTTCTTCATGCCCTGTCAATTTTTGAAATGCCCGAAACACGAAGTCCACTTCCCGTGACGCCTGCTCATGATACGAAATGACGTATTGTTCACTCGCAAATAGATTGATTTCTTTCCCTTTTAACGAAGGTTCTTCAACCGCATGCAATACAAAAAAACTGTACCCGTCATAATATTCGAGTTTCGGTCGCTGTAAGTATTGAAAACAATCTTCTATCGCGAGCGGATGAAACGTAAACGAGGAGACGAGTAACTGTTTCTCCTGTTCTGTCGGTTGGTCGAAATCAACGAAATACCACTTAATGTCCGACCGCGTTAAGCGATCGAGATTCGTATCGACGAAAACATGATTGTCCTGTGTGACAATGAGGGCACGAATCACCAATGAACACCTTCCTTGCTATTTTCTCACTTTAGTATGGCAAAACCGACCTTAAATAGCCATCATCAAAAAAAGGACTTGCGCCAATTAGCAACACAGTCCTTAATCGTTCACCCGCGTTCAAAATAAAAGCCACTCCAATAGACTTGGCGATATGTGAATTCTTTCCCACTTTTCGTTGTCACGAGCATCTCATCTTCCGAGACGACAGCAATCTTGATCGGCGTTTCACCATGATCCGTCAAGTAATTGAGTATTTCAAGATGGCGGTTCAACCACATACGGCGCCGAAACCAACGAAAACGGCTAAATGCGGCGCTAAAAGGGAGAATCGACAATAACATGATGATCATTCCGAATGGAAGCGGAATTTGGAAGAGCGCGATGATATAAAGATCGGCGATGATGAGGAAAACAGACAGCCCCATCTCCGTCATCTCCATGAAGGAAGCTTTATACGTCGCGTAATATGTCATGACCCGGAACAAAATGATCACGGTCAAGTACGGTACGAAATAAAGTTGGAATACATTGTCGGAGCCACTATTCATGAACATCAATAAGGGTAAGAAGAAGAGCAACTTCCAGATCAGGATGGCGGAATAAAACAAAGTGTGGTCCGTGTAGCGTTTGCGTACGATGGTTTGACTAATGTTCATTGCCTTCCCCTCCTTCAAAAGTGACTGAGTGCTAAGCCATTGATGTCGGGACGTGATGCCTATAAGGGTATCTTTCCTGATTGGACGGTTTCTAATCGTCTATTTTGCAATTATACGCGTCCGTATGTAAAGTATACGAAATATTCCGAAAAAAAGATTCGATTTCCCATCATTCCCCACACTTCAATGACACATTTGAATTTAGATTTGTCGCTTTGCCCTTTTTTCTTTAGACTAAAGAAAGACCGTCATTAGAAAAGAGTTGAATTGACATGTACACACACATCATCGTCGGCGCCGGTATTCTCGGTGCTTCGACAGCCTATCACCTATCAAAACAAGGGGCGACCGTGCTTTTGATTGACCGAAAAGAGAGCGGACGCGCAACCGATGCAGCAGCCGGCATCATCTGCCCCTGGATGACACAACGCCGCAATAAAGCCTGGTACCGCTTAGCAAATAATGGCGCTCACTATTACGATACGTTAATCGAAGAACTGGAAGCGCTTGGCGAAACCGCGACCGGGTACCGAAAAGTGGGCACGATCGCGCTACATGAATCATCAAAAATCGAGAAGATGAATACGATTGCTGAAAATCGATTCCCGGAAGCCCCAGGCATCGGACGCATCGAACGACTCGACGCTTCTCAGGTCAAATCTCTATTTCCATTGATCGATACTGTCGAAGACGCGTTGTTCGTCTCCGGCGGGGCTCGCGTCGATGGCCGTGCCTTGCGTGGCGCACTCGAGCGGGCGGCAATCCATTACGGGGCGACCGTTATTGATGCGGATGCTGAATTACTCATCGAAACAGGACAAGTGAAAGGTATTTCAATCGATGGACAACCGCATTACGCGAAGCACGTGATTTTGACGGCTGGGGTCTGGATCAATGAATTGTTACGTCCGCTCAAGCTCGAACTCGATATCCGGACGGAAAAAGGACAAATCCTTCATCTTGATTTAGAGGAAATGAAAACGAAACATTGGCCCGTCATCATGGGGCAACGTGGACTCTATCTCGTGTCGACGGAAGATGGTCGCCTTGCTTTAGGTTCGACCCATGAAAAACAACTTGATTACAACTTACAACCGACCGTCAAAGGGATGCATGCGCTCTTAACGCGTGCCCTCCCTGTCGCACCACGACTCGAAGAAACGAACATCCATGAAATGCGGGTTGGTCTACGTCCCTACACGAGTAATTCGTTACCGGTCATCGCCTCACTCGATGCTCACCCGAACGTTTTCATCGCGAACGGCCTCGGTGCATCCGGATTGACGATCGGCCCTTATCTCGGACGCGAGCTCGCAGAACTGGCGTTAAATCAACCGATCGAGATTCCGTTAAGTGATTACGTTCCGACTTATCACAACTAATTTGTTTGACGATAGGAGATGACCCATGGATCCGATTAAACCATTTGTACCCGTCGAAACCTTTACCGCGTTAGATATTCGTGTCGGGACGATTCGTTCTCTCATCCGTGACGAGAATGAAACACACCTTCTCAACGTGACGGTCGACTTCGATGGACACGATCACTCTTTTTTACTCGACTGGGTCGAAACCCGGTTCGACTATGAAGAAATTTTAGGGAAACAAGCCATCGCGATCCTGAACGTCGAGGGCGTACGCGCCGGTTTCACAGGTCGTATCCTTGAACTCGGTCCGCTCGATCAACTGATGCCCGTCCTCGTATGTCCGGAACATCCAATTCCGGACGGAAGTCGCGTCAGCTGAGACTTCGCCTGATAGTTCTGCATGCCGCGTCTTTTCGGTTAAACAGTTTCAAGCGGAAAATCCAATGCAACTTTATCTACACGCAAATAGAAGGGATCGCCCATCAACTTTAAGATGGCAATCCCTTCTATTTTATCGTCAGTTAGCGGTGTGCCAGCCTTTCTTCCATCGTCATGATCGCGTTAGCCGTTCGTCTTCTCAAGGTAATGGACGCTGAAGTGATGATTGGCGTCCGTCCAGTAAGTGACGGCCCGAAAGCCACTTTTACCTGCCAACTGCTGAAATTCTTCGATGCTATATTTGTAAGAATTTTCTGTATGAATCGTTTCACCTTCCTGGAACGTAAACGGCTGACCGTTGATTTGTACGATCTGGTCAATCCGACTGCGGATGTGCATCTCGATTCGACCTTGCGCCTCATTATAAAATGCTACATGCTCAAACCTTGTTTGATCAAATGTTCCATCTAAGACACGATTGATGTGGGTCAGGATGTTTAAGTTGAACGCTTCCGTGACGCCGGCCATATCGTTATACGCCCGATGAAGAATGTCCGGATTTTTTTTCGTATCGACACCGATTAAAAAGCCGTCTCCCACTTCGAGTAAATGAGATGAATGGCGCAAGAACTCCATCGCCTCCGCCGGATCAAAGTTACCAATCGTCGATCCCGGGAAGAAGATAACTTTTTTCAGTGCGCGGTCGACCGGTAGTGTGATCGGTGTCGAATAGTCGCCACAAACCGCTTTAATCGAGAGATTTGGATAATCTTTAGACAACTCCGCCGCCGACTGTAGTAAATAGTCCTTCGAGATATCGATTGGGACATATTCTTCCAACCCGTGCAGCGAACTGAGCAGACTTTTGATTTTCCGACTACTGCCACTCCCATACTCAATCAATGTATGGACAGGACCAATCTTATCTGCAATCGTCGTTTGGTGCGTCGTCAAAATCTCGAGTTCAGTGCGCGTCGGATAATATTCCGGTTGTTGCGTAATCTGCTCGAACAGTTCCGACCCCGTTTGATCGTAAAAATACTTGGCGTGAAGCGTTTTAGCCGGTTTCGATAAACCAGCTATGACTTCTTCTAACATATTTTGCTGCGTCGTATATAAATCAAAGCTTTTTACCTGCTGACTCATCTTACAGGTCACCTGCCAAACGGAACCCACTGAATTGCCACCGTTTATCCGGCGGGAAGAAATTACGGTACGTCTCACGGATGTGATCGTCCGGCGTCACACACGCGCCACCCCGTAACACCATCTGGTTAGACATGAACTTTGCATTGTATTCACCTAGTGCTCCTTCAAGCGGTCGACTGCCCGGGTATGATGAATAGGCACTGGCCGTCCATTCCCAAACGTCACCAAACATTCCTGTCAATTCGTGCTCGGCCCGTACAACCGATGCCGGATGATACGTTCCTCGTCCCATCATGTTCCCTTGTCTTGCGACCGTTTTTGCCGCATGCTCCCACTCCGCTTCCGTCGGGAGACGTTTTCCTTTCCAGCGACTATAAGCATCCGCCTCATAAAAGCTGACGTGACAAACCGGTTCGTCGAGTGCGAGTGGTTCGACACCACTTAATGTGAAGACAGACCAGTCCCCCGACTCATCCTTCATCCAGTAGAGCGGTGCTTTCCAGCCGAGTTGCTTGATGACTTGGTACCCGTCAGAAAGCCAATATTCAGACGTCTCATAACCCCCAGCTTCGATGAAAGCTAAGTATTCCCCGTTCGTCACGGGCGCAGTTGCCAGTTCAAATGGATTCAACCATACTTTATGGACAGGACTTTCGTTGTCAAACGCAAAGCCGGTCCCATCATGGCCGATTTCAATCAATCCTCCATCGAATGTTTTGTAAGCAGGACTGACATTGGTTTCAGCAGTCGGCACGACCGCTTTATTTTGATAGGCCGGTAACAAGGGATTGACGAACAAGTTAAATTTCATATCCATCAAAATAAGTTCCTGATGTTGCTGTTCATGTTGTAATCCCATCTCAATCAAACCTTCAATTTTCTTTTGACTCGCCGCGTCGCGATCTTGTCTCAAGAACGTATCGATTGCCGCATCGACGTACGAGCGGTAGGCGATGATTTCACTTACAGTCGGCCGCGACAAGACACCTCTTTGATGGCGCGGTTGATACGGACCGATTGAGTTGTAATACGAATTGAACAGATAATTGAACTGTGGATTAAACACTTGATACGCTGCATCGTATTCCTGTAAAATCATCCGTTCGAAAAACCATGTCGTATGCGCGATATGCCATTTAGCCGGACTTACATCAGCACTTGCTTGGATTACGAAATCTTCCGGTTCAAGTGGATCAATCAATTCAATTGTCTTATCACGGACTCGCGTAAACTTTTCGATTAAGTACGTTGTCGTTTCTGTGTTCATATGCTATGCCACCCCTTTTAATGTAATTTTCTGAAAAAATAACCATTTAACTATTACCCTGTTTTTATGGGAAGTATGCAAAAAAAAAGCAGACGTCGTCAAGACCGTCTGCTTTTTCTACTTTTAATTGCCTTAAAATACTTTATCCCCATTAAAGATTGAGTTCTTGACGACGACATAGTCGACCGTCCGAATCGCTTGCAGTTTATTTCCTCCGGCGTACGAGATCGACGATTGCAAATCTTGCTCCATCTCCGTCAATGTATCGGCTAAGCTCCCTTTATGCTCAACAAACATCTTTTTCCCCTCGACGTTCTTTTTTTCACCTTTTTGGAACTCTGATGCCGAACCAAAGTATTCTTTGACGCGGACACCATCGACTTCATGCGTTTCACCAGGCGATTCTTCGTGCCCGGCAAACAATGAACCGATCATGACCATCGTCGCACCAAAACGGACGGATTTCGCAATATCACCGTGTGTCCGAATTCCTCCATCCGCGATGATCGGCTTGCTCGCAGCTTTAGCGCACCAGCGAAGTGCTGCCAGTTGCCAACCGCCTGTTCCGAATCCTGTTTTAATCTTCGTGATGCAGACTTTCCCGGGTCCGATTCCGACTTTCGTCGCATCCGCACCTGCATTCTCAAGTTCACGGACAGCTTCCGGCGTTCCGACATTTCCAGCGATGACGAAACTGTTCGGTAAAAATCGTTTAATGTGCTGAATCATTTGAATGACTGCGTCTGAATGACCATGCGCGATGTCAATCGTAATATACTCCGGCACGAGCCCTGCCTGTGCGAGTTCTTCGATGAACACGTATTCTTCGATCTTGACGCCGACACTAATCGACGCGATTAAGTTTTTTGCTTGCATCGTCTCAACGAACGTCCGCCGTTTTTCTGGTTCAAAGCGATGCATAATATAGAAATAACCATTTTCGGCTAAGTACGTCGCAATCGATTCATCGATGATGGTTTGCATGTTCGCCGGGACGACCGGCAGTTTGAATCGTCTTCCACCAAACTCGACCGTCGTATCACACTCAGATCGACTGCCAACGATTGACTTTGCGGGAATCAATTGAATATCTTCATAATCAAATACTACATCCATTTTCAACACTCCAAATAACGAATATTTTTTAAACTATCGTTTATAATCGTTCGTACTTGAACACTATATCGAATGCAGAATGTCATGTCAAAGGATTTAGAGTAATTTGTCATCTAAAAACAAATGTTTTTATCTTATAAATGAGTTATCGTTCGTTTTTTCATTCGATTTTATGTCTTAATCGCTCTAATCAGTCTTTTCACCAGTCAAAATATCTTAATTTTGAATTTCGGATGAAAATCGATGTTAGATCATGCAACGCGAATGAGCGTGTAGACAAAATCTTATGAAGCGTGAACAGGCTATAACGAGAGGCAATCCGTTCGCGCTTCCCTGTCTCGCCTCGTCTTCAAAGCGGCAACTGATCGCGCCGCTACAGCAAAGCTGAAGGGTCGCGACCGATTGCTTTTCACGGTCTAAAGCGATTCGAGACGGATTGCGCTCTAAACTGTCTGCATGACTGGATTTCTGTCACGGTATTGCCTGAAAATCGTCATGTTTCGTTGACTCCTACGGGGCAAAGTACGTTTTTAACGCACTTTCAGAGGCAGGCAAGACCCTGCTCGTCGTCCGCTAGGATCCAAGGAGCAATGGCGCGCCTCGTCCGAGGAAAGCAACGAAAAAAGACGCTGTATCTCCCGATAGCACGTTGTCTACAGTCTAGCGAATGATAGTCGTTCTTCAAAATGAAAGTACGTCCATTCAAGCGATTCACCATTAAAACAGCCAATCAGGCGTGTTAGTCGAATGAATAATCCAGTTTCTTCATATAATGTGCGAATGACTGCATACACAGAAGGTTCACCTTATTCGATTGTACCCGCGGATGATCGCGACGACAAAAGACTAAAAAGTAATGGCGTTTTAGTTTTTTGCACCATGCACTATACTACGTCGACATCGACAACAATCATTTTCTCCTCACACTAAAAATTCTTCTTTTAATAGTGCGAACATCGTGAAGTCTTCCCAGTTTCCATTAATATATAGACTTTTCCTAGCAAGTCCCTCTCTTCGAAAGCCTACTTTTTCGAGAACACGGCTCGATCCAATGTTCTCAGGCATCACTTCCGCTCGTAACCGATGAAATGCATACTTGTCAAAGAGCAGTGCAACTGCTTGACTGACCGCTTCAGCCATCAATCCTTGACCATTGTAATTTCGATCAAGTTGATAGCCGATCATACATGTTTCAGCCGGAAACCGTTCAATGAACGAAGCAGATACTTCGCCGATTAATGCATTGTTCTCTTTCAGGAAAACACCAAACGCATAGTAACGATCATCTTGCATCTTTTGTAATGTTTGACGAATCCGTTCTTGGTGGGCTCCAAGTGAATATTGATCTTCTTTCGGCTTAAGTGGCATCCAAAATTCAAAGTGCCCCCGGTTTCGTACGTTCAGTTCCAGCAATTCTAATGCATCTTCTTCTATATAAGGTCTAATAAAAACACGACTCATCCTTAAACAGCTCCTTTTTAAGTAACACGCCCTATAAATATCTTGAAGTTAAACAGTTTAAACGTTTGATTATTATGTCTTGGGGAAAACAACCTAAGCAGAACAGATGACAATTCAATGACAATCATTTAACGACATGACATTAAGGAGGAGAGCATGAAGACAGACCAAGAACTATTCGAACAAATCGAATTAAAAAATAGTCATGCCCTCGAGTTACTTTACGATCGGTATGAAACTTCTCTTTACCTTCTACTTAGACGCGTGACAACGGATGAAACACGGATTCAACGGACGTTGACACATATTTTTAAAGCCGTTTGGACGGAGCCACGCCGGCATGCTTCCATTCACGGTTATGTCATGGCAGCAATTAAGCACGTCCGACACCCTCATCAGCCTGTCCATTGATTACAAACAGACCTTGCCACTTTTATTCGTTAGGTCGACGCCGAACCCTTTAAAATTTAAGTACATCTGAAGTCATTTCAAGTTTTTTAACAAAAGTTAACGATATTTCTGTTTATTCCTTCCTTTTTTTTCGAAGGCATGCTATATTATTAAGTAATTATTGTTGTTCGGTGGAGATACAAAGTTTACGCTTTAACTCGATGAAATTGATCACGGTAGTAATAATCAGTGTGACTTAGTCGCACGCAGGAGGCAACACACATGGAACAAGGTACAGTAAAATGGTTTAACGCAGAAAAAGGTTTTGGCTTCATCGAACGTGAAAGCGGCGACGACGTTTTCGTTCACTTCTCAGCTATCCAAACTGATGGCTTCAAATCACTTGACGAAGGTCAAGAGGTTTCTTTCGAAGTTGAAGAAGGCCAACGCGGACCGCAAGCAACTAACGTTACTAAACTTTAATTTCCTTAGAGGATTTGCTGATGCAAATCCTCTTTTTTTATTTTTTTTGAAATTACCCTTTCTTTCTTCCGATGAGCATGGTATATTATTAAGTAATTATTGTTGTTCGGTGGAGATACAAAGTTTACGCTTTAACTCGATGAAATTGATCACGGTAGTAATAATCAGTG